>DWYN01000010.1 GCA_019118645.1 Candidatus Blautia excrementipullorum
GGGAGATCATGTGACAGAAGGACAGCTTATCGGAAAGCCGGAGACCTTTATGGCCGCCCCGCTCCATGCCAGTGTAACCGGAAAGATAACTGACATCAAAGAAGTGGACAGCCAGGGACGGCGGCTTCTGGCATGTATCATCAAAAGGGACGAAGAACACCGGGAAGTAAGGCAGACTTATCAAAAAGAAATCGCCTCCGTTTACTCTATTTCCAGAGAGGATATCCTCGCCGGAATCCGTGACGGCGGCCTTACCGGAATGGGAGGCGCAGGCTTCCCCACACACAGAAAATATGAAACTGAAAAACCTGTTGACACTCTTCTGATCAACGGGGCGGAATGTGAGCCTTACCTGACCTGCGACTACCGTCTGATGCTGGAGGACGGATACGGGCTTATAAACGGGATCAGACTCCTTCTGAAGGGTTCCGGAGCCAAACGCGCATATCTCTGCGTAGAAGACAACAAACCGGAAGCTATAGAAAATCTGGAGAAAATCCTCCGGCTCCTTCCTCAGGATGAATTGCCCGTGACCCTTTCTGTACTGCCTGCCAAATATCCTCAGGGCGGAGAACGCCAGCTTATTCAGGCCGTACTTGGCCGCGAAGTTCCCATGGGCGGGCTTCCTGCTGATGTGGGCGTTATTGTGTCCAATGTAGGTACCGCCCGGGCAGCTGCAGATATGATTCTTGGGAATCTGCCTCTCACGCGGCGGATTGTCACCGTCACCGGACAGGTGAAAAATCCCGGCAACTATCTGGTGCCTGTCGGCACTTCTGCCGGAGAGCTGATCTGTCTCAGCGGCGGGGTAACGGAACCGTACAACCGGGTTATTGCCGGCGGTCCCATGACCGGCCCCTGCACGGCAGATCACTGGGACGGCAAAGGAGACCTTTTTTATGTAACAAAAAACACCTCGGGCATTTTAGTCCTCAAAGATTTCTCCAGTCAGGAACAGCCCTGCATCCGCTGTTCCGGATGTGAAACTGTTTGTCCGGCAGGCCTGGTTCCCTACCAGATCGACTTCGCATACCTGGAGAGGGACTATGATCTCTGCGAAAAGCTATATGCCAGCGAGTGCATTGCCTGCGGTTGCTGCTCCTATATCTGCCCTGCAAAACGGGAGCTTTCCTTCCGCACACGTTCTGCCCGTGATATAGTCAAACAGAGAATGAGAGAAAGGGCGGTGAAAAAATCATGAACAGAGAAACAGCCATCCAAAGTCCTCATCTTCGTACAGAACGGACCACCCGAAATATCATGATCCACGTGTCCATTGCATTGATGCCGGCCCTTGCAGGAGCGGTGTACTTTTTTGGAATCCGTTCCCTATATCTGACCGCACTGTCCGTAGTCACCTGTGTGCTTACAGAATTTCTGTGGCAGAAGCTTACCCATAAGCAAGTGACTGCCGGCGATTTCAGCGCTGTGGTGACCGGTATCCTTCTGGCCTTTAATATGCCGGTGACTGTTCCTGAATGGGTTCTGGTATTATCCGCCATTTTCAGCATTCTGTTTGTAAAGCAGATGTTCGGCGGCATCGGAAGCAACTTTGTAAACCCGGCGCTTATGGGCAGACTTTTTGCCATGGTAGTCTGGCCTGGAACAGTAATGCAGTATACCGCTCCTGTTTCTCTCGGGGTAGACGCCGTATCTTCGGCAACTGTGCTGGGCGCTGCCAAAACCGGCTCTGAGGCCGGCTACAGCTACCTTCAGATGTTTCTGGGAGAAATACCGGGAGCCCTGGGAGAAACCAGCAAACTTCTTCTCCTGGTAGGTTTTGCCTATATGTGCTATATCGGCATTGTCAATATAGAAGCCGCCTTTACCTACGCCGCTACTGTCCTGATCCTTACCTTCGTATTCGGACCCGAAGGACTGTTCACCGGAGATATTCTCCTGAACCTCTTTGGCGGCGGCCTGATCCTGGGAGCCTGCTACATGCTTACAGATTACGTATTCGTATCCAGGAGAGGAAGGATCCTCTATGCGGTTACCGCAGGAATCATCACTGCGGGAATCCGTATATTCAGTATTTATCCGGAGGGAATCTGCTTCGGAATTCTAACAGCAAACTGTCTTGCAGGCATATTGTCCCTGCTGCATAAAAGACATGTATATGGAACAAAGAAAGCTTAGGAGGAAAGCCAATGAAAAATAAAGAACTGCGGGGAATCCTCGCACTGGTTGTAGTTACCGCCCTCTCTTTCGGCGTTATCGCCGGATCCAGGGTTCTGTCCACAGATCTCGCAGGAGACAGCGCGGAAGAAGAATCCGCTGTTATAGAAGAATATGATGTCAGCGGAGCAGACGGGATCGAAAGCGCCGCTCAGACAGAAAACGGCTATGAGGTTACAGCCCGTACAAAAGGCTACGGCGGGGATATTGTTCTGAAAGTCGCCTATGATACAGATGGACAGACGATTCAGTCCGTCGAGGTCCTGGAACAGAATGAAACAGAATCCCTTGGCGCAAAGATCGCGGAGCCCGAATTCCTGGATCAGTTTGCAGGAGTCTCCGCCCCTGTTTATCTTCCGGGTATGAGCACAAGCGCTTCTGATGAAGCTTCCGAAGCTCCTGATACTTCCGCTGACCTGGAAGTTCTTAAGGACGCCGCGCTTTCCGACGGCACTTATGAGGCAAAAGCGGCCGCTCCTGATTCCAATGGTTTCACCGAAGAGCTGACCCTTACTGTCGAGGACGGCAAGATCACCTCTGTAAACTGGGATGCTGTCGGCGAGGACGGCTCCAAAAAGAGTATCCTTTCCGAAAACGGCGAGTATGTGATGACTGAAGACGGACCCACATGGAAAGAACAGTCCGAGGCTCTGGCCCAGGCTCTGATCGAAAACCAGTCCCTGGATTTCCTCACTACAGATGAATCCGGCAAAACCGACGCTGTTGCCGGCGTCAGCATCTCCGTCAGCAGCTTTATCGATCTGGCTCAGCAGTGTCTCAAAGAAGCTGCAGGTATTACCGAAGAACCAGTCGCTCTTATTGACGGAACTTATGAAGCGAAAGCTTCCGCTCCTGATTCCAACGGCTTTACCGAACAGGTAAATATGACTGTAAAAGACGGTGCTGTTACAGAAGTGACATGGGACGCTGTAGGCGAGGACGGCTCCAAAAAAAGCATCCTTTCCGAAAACGGCGAGTATGTGATGACTGAAGACGGACCCACATGGAAGGAACAGTCCGAGGCTCTGGCTCAGGCTCTGATCGAAAATCAGTCCCTGGATTTCCTTACTACGGATGAATCCGGCAAAACCGACGCTGTTGCCGGCGTCAGCATCTCTGTCAGCAGCTTTATCGATCTGGCTCAGCAGTGTCTCAACCAGGCTGCCGGTATTGAAACCACGAAGGAAGCAACGGAAGCTCCTGCTGATGAAGAGGGCGGATCCGCGCAGGAAGGAACTCAGATTGACGCCGTTTCCGGCGCGACCATCTCCTCTACGGCAACCGTAACTGCAGTCAACGCAACCTATGACTTCTTGCAGACAGTCAAATAATATACAAGGAACGGAGGATTCAATATGAAGTTAAAATATCCGGCAGAAGCCTTCGCCCTTGGAATCGTCCTGTTTTCTGCGGGAATGAGGGAAGCCTTTGCCGCCGGGATTCTGGTAATTCTGTCTGTGGTCTTTGCAGAATTCCTGAAAAATATTCTGGAGAAATTCCTCCCCGGATGGAGCCTGAAGATCTGCGTCTGCATCGCAGCGGGCGCCTTATACTCATCTGCTTTCCTGGTTGGCTTTGCCGCCCTGGGAACTCTTTTAGACACCGGAACCTGGCTGGCAGCTTTCCTGATCGGAGTTCTCGCGGCATATCAGGCCCTCCGGGGAGAAATTGACGCCCAGTACGGAGAACTTCTCCTGGAATCTGCGGCTGCCTGGGGAATCTGGATCCTGTTTGCCGTCTTCCGGGAATTTGCCGGAAACGGCACTGTCTTCGGAAATACTGTCATGACGGCAGGTTTCCAGTCAAAAGCCTTCCAGGAAACAGCCTTTGCCTTCCTGATGGCAGGTCTTACTCTGGCACTTACAAACGGAATCTTTAAAAAAGAATGCAGGAGCAAACTCAGTCTATTTATCTTTGTTCCGGCTGTGCTCCTCTTCCGCCCCTTTGCCCTGAGGATTTTGGGCGAGGCGGCAGGGCTTATCTGGACGATCCTGGTACCTATTGTGATGTTTTTGTCCGTAAAGATCACCCTGCGCTTTTCCAGGATCAGCAGATCTTACCGCGGCCTTCCGGCAGATATGCTGGCGGCCGGATTTATCTATATGATCTTGAGTATTTACTGATAAAACAGAGTACCGTAAAAAACAGCCGTCAGCCTTACCATAACGAAAGGCTGACGGCTGTTCTCATAAACTCGTTCCCATCAGGTTACGGGATATCATCTTCATCATAATATCCCAGTTCTTCCATTGCTTTCAAAAATGCATCTGCTTCTCCGCCCGGATTCGCTTTCTTTGTTGCCTCAATGTCATACCAGGAATATTCCAGTCCATGAACAATAATTGGCAGAGACTTTCCAAAATGGTCTTCGATCACACCATTCTCCTGCAATTTTTTCCCGATGTCAGAGACAATTCCCAGCAGTTCATAATGTCCGGCCGGGCCTTTTCCTATATAGGTCCCATCTTCATCATAATCTTCGTCCGGATTTTCTTCACCGATATTGGTAATTCCATTTTCCTCGTACCATTCAAAAAGCATTTTTGTATATTCATCCGATTCTTCAAGACTTATGATCGGAATTTCATTCTGCCTCCAAAAGGCATAGTTCCAGCGTTCTTCGTCATATGCTCCTGCACCCTCGCAGTCGGATTCTGTATTATAGCTGATTGCCCACATAGAAACGTTATCAAAATTTTTATACTCATACGCTTCATTAGAATCTACAAAAAACGAAATAGCATAAATTCCCTCTTCATCCCACTTCCGGATTTCTGCTTTCACTTTATCATATAACGCCGCTTCAATATTCACCATATCTGCCGCCCCCTAAAAATGTTCATCTTCAAACTATCTGTTTTTTCCAATATTTCTCAGAACCAAAATGCCAAGCAGTGCAGAGCATACAGCAAATCCTGCCGTGATGCCCCATGCAGTTAAAAGATGCTGTCCCGTATATTCAAAGTAGCTTTCCGCTTCGTGAGCAATTTCGGTTAGTTTTCCGTTTATTTCAACATATTGCTTTAAACTGTTCAGGTCTGCTGTCGTACCGTATCCTTCCATGGACCAGCGGCATGTCACAAAATAAGAAATATATTTTGTAACACTGCTCAGTTCAAAGAGCAGTCCAGAAAACAAAATCTGAGGGAGCAGGAGAAGCGGCGCTACAGTCATGACTCTGTCCGCATTATCAAACAGGCTGGATACAAAAATTCCCATAGTCATGGCGCAGAATGAGGTTACGAAAGTTGTAATAAAAAATTCTGCGCGAGGATCCAAAATCACCCCTTTCTCCGGACAGCCCACCAGCAGCAGAAAAATTCCTGTCAGCAGCAGAGACTGTATCACGCACAAAATTCCCGATATCGCCACCTTGGAGGCAATATAGGCCGACAAATGAAGACCGGTCATATACTCTCTCTTCAGAATATGCCGCTCTTTGCATACCTCCTGGATCGTATTCAGAATCCCTATCCAGAAAGCGGCACAGGATAAGGCAAACAATAAGGATTTTGTAGCCTTGTAATCCTCGAACTGATTCCCGTCTGCCACCAAAGCGATCAGGGCCGCCAGTAGAGGAGCCTGGAGAAACACCATCAGCAGTCTCTTCCTGTCATTAATCTGAATATGAGCATACCGTCTGCATAAAACAAGAGTCTGATGCAGTCTGCCGTGCCTGTTTTTCTCCCTCCTGCGCCCGGAGGCCGGATTTTCTTCCCGAAGCGGCTCAGCAGGGTTTTCCTTCCGGTATCTGTCTCGCCAAATTTCCGGTTCCGCTTCAATCAGATGATAAGTGTCCACAAGGCTGTCCTTATGAAAAAAGCGCTTCGCTTCCTCCTCGTTTCCGCAGAAGCAAAGATTCCCGCCTTTTCCCATAAATACAATCTTATCACACATCTGTAGATTCAGTGTACTGTGTGTTACCAGAATAATCGTCTTTCCTGAATCTGCCATCTTTCTCAGAGTATTCATAAGATTCCGTTCTGTTCCCGGATCCAGGCCGGAAGCCGGTTCGTCCAAAAACATCAGTTCCGGATCTGACAGAAGCTCAATGGCTATGCTGGCGCGTTTCCTCTGGCCGCCGCTGAGACGGCTGATCAGGGTAGCCTCATGACCGTTCAGACCAACTGCATCCAGTACGGTTCTGATCCTGGCCTTCCGCTCCGCCGGAGTCACATCATCCGGCAATCTGAGTTGTGCCGCATATTCCAGCATGGAAATCAGCGTGAGGCTGCCATAGACAATGTCTTTCTGAGGAACATACCCGATGATGCTTTTAAAAGCCGAATACATTTTGTACAAATCGCTGCCGTTCAGAAAAACCTTTCCGGAGGAAGGTTTCGCATACCCGCTGACCGTCTCCATAAGAGTCGTTTTTCCTGCCCCGGATCCGCCGATAATGGCAACCAGCTCACAGGGATTTATGGAAAGGCTTACATCATTGCAGATTACTTTTTGTTTCTTTCCTTTTCCCACCTTTCTTACGATATTTCTTGCTTCAATTTGAAGCCCCTGGACAAAGGAGCAGAAAAAAATTTTTCGAGAAGTAAAAATCAGGCGGGAATTTGTAACCGCAATTACATCTTTTTCCTGAAGTTTTCTCTTTCCCTCAATCTTTTCTCCATTTACATATGTCCCGTTTGTACTGTCCGTGTCGTATAAGTAGAATTCGCCCGCTTCCCGACAGATGCGCGCATGGTGCAAAGAAACGCTGATATGCTCCAGACAGATCTCACAGTCCTCCGCTCTGCCGATACAAATATCAGACGCGCCGGTGATCTCATATCGTTTCCACAAAGCGCCGCCTGAATTCTTATCCAGAAAAAACAGGACGCTCTCTTTCATTCTCTCTTTTCTGGAATCAATTCTCAGAATATCTCCGTATTTCAGTTCGCAGCGTTTCACCATCTGGCCGTTCCAGAGAATACCGTTGGCGCTTTCCGGATTATCTGTCACCAAAAGAGTCCCCTGCTTCCACTCAAAATATCCGTGATGTTTTGAAACCAGACCAGACTGTAATACAATTTCGTTGTCCGGGCCTCTTCCAAAATATACTCTTCGATTATAAAAATTTTTCAGATCCAGCGACCTGGGTCCACAGTCTCCGTCCAAAATTGTCAGAACTCCTCCGTCTTCCCCGTAAGGCAGACTTCCAGAGTGGGGCATATATAAGGTTTTTGTCTCTTCCATATCCTTCCTCCCGATGATTAAGGTTCCTTTGCCGCATTTTCGGCATTGGAATTATACCACTGTCCAATCAGGGCTTTCTCTCCTGTCTGGCGCGAAAAAGTCCAGAGCTCCGCATTATTCAGCTCGTTTTCCGGAACAAACCTCATAATATAAAGCGTATCACCCACCTCATAGAAACCGCCGCCCATATATAAATGGAAATCACCCAGATCATAATCCGTCCGCGTTCCATCTGTCAGATCAATCCTGTGAAGAACCGTATTTCCATCGGCCACATTCTTAAAATAAAGTCCGGAACCGCTGACAATGCTCTTTGACGGCTGATTTCTCAGAATGATCTCCTTCTCCCCAGTACTGCAGTCATAAGAAGCGGTGATATAGGTGCTGTCCTTATCCTGCCACATATAATAAAGCTTTGTGCCCACCACACCCAGAAGCGTTCCGTCCACTGCTTCCAGAAAAACCGGATTTTCGAAGCCGGGCGCAGAGCTGTACAGCTTTCCGTCTGTTAAAGATGTCGAAATCCATACCTGATCATTTCCCATACGGAACATGTACAGAGGAGCTTCTTCATCCTGTCCGTTTTCCAGATTGATCCTCCTGCTTCCCTTGTTTCCCTGTTCATCCAGGGAAGTGTAATATAGATAACCGTTATAAATACAGAGAACAGAAGAAGGGTGGGAGATTTCTGTCAGGATCTTCTGATCCGAGCCGTCAGGATTCATTGAGATAATCGGGCACTGTTTTTTTCCTTCTTCTGTCGTCTTTCTCCAGTAAATTCTCCCGTCACTGAAAATCATGGTGTCCACATAATCTCCGGAAATACTGACATAGCCCTCCTGACGGATGTCATACACCGTATAAATCGTACCGCTGTTCTCCCAGATACGCCCGGAAGTAACTGTCTGAGACGGCTGTTCCACTGACAAAGAACCGTCAGCGCTTACCTCATCAGAAGATGACTCTTCTTCCAATTCTTCTGAGTCCTGTGTCTGCTCCTTATCATTCTCTGAGGAATCCTCTCCCGTTTTATCCTGAAATTTTTCTGCCAGGCTTTGGATACTATCCGTTACTCTGGCTGGCATGTCTGTTATCCACAAAATACCTGCAGCTGCCACTGCGGCAATGCAGACTGCTCCGGCTACAATCCAGCCCTTTCTTTTCCTCCTGCCGGCTTTTTCTGTAACATCCGGAAGATTCGTCTCTTTTTGATTCACCACAACGGTTCGGTATAAATTGGACTCTGGCTCAGTTTTTTTCTCTTCAGTTCTTTTTCCCTCCAAAGCCAGACGCATTTCATCCGGAGTCTGATATCTGTCTGCCGGACGGAAGGAACAAGCTTTCCTGAGAATCTGCCCCAGCGCCGATCCACCAACAAAGGGATCCGGAAACGGTGCTCCATGAAGTCTCTTTTTATCCGCCTCCTGTTCCTCTCCGGCTGTGATCACACTTGGTTTCGGAGGCAGAAAAGGAAACCTTCCGGTGTTTGCCAGCTGGTACAAAACTACGCCAAGAGAATAGATATCCACTGTTTTTCCGTATTTTTCTCCTCTGCATATCTCCGGCGCCATGTAAAAGACAGCCCCGGCCTTTGTAGACCCGTCCAGGGTATGCTCCAGATATCTGGAAATTCCAAAATCCCCCAGCTTGTAATCCCCGAACTCAGAGACAAATATGTTATCCGGTTTGATATCTCTGTGGATCACACCCTTCCGCGAACACGCGCTCAGCGCAGTGCACAGATCCATACCGATTTTTCTTACTTCAGTTTCTGTAAAGCACTTCTCCCCCATCTGCTGAAGCAGGCTTTTTAGCAATTCCATTCTGATATACAGAATCCAGCCGTTTTTTCTCTCCTCGATTTTCCAGTCTTCTATGGACACGATATTCGCTGCGCCTTTCAGCGACTGCATAATATCAATCTCACTGCTGATTTTCTCTCTCAGCTCCCGCAGGTACACATCCTGTGGAATTCCTCGGGCCTCCAGCCTTATTTTTTCCTGCTCATCCAAAGTACAGGTTATAATTTTTAACGCTGCCTGGGCCGTATGTCCGTATTCCGTTTTCTGAATCCTGTATACCTTCCCAAAAGTCCCCTGCCCCAGCAGCTCTGCAATCTGCCATTCCGGCCATGGCAGTATCATCGGTTCCTCTGTCATGTGGTACTCCTCTTTTCCATACTTTTCTAAAATTATAGCACAATCAGGAAATATTGTCGTGGGGAACGTAGAAAAGTGTATGCGCCTTAAAGTAAATTCACCCTCCCCCATCTCAAGGAGCAAAGTTTATAATTTCTTCATTTCAGATCACTTTTCCGTTGTAAAGGAACTGTTTGTCAGTTTCCCCCTCCCATGGTAAGATAGGGGTATCAAATATACCAATCGGAGGTACATCCATGGCAAAAAAAAATCTGATCGTCGGACAGTCCGGCGGACCAACTGCAGTCATCAACAGCAGCCTGTACGGAGTTGTTTCGGAAGGACTTGCGCATGACGGGGAAATCGGAGAAGTTTACGGAATGATAAACGGAATCGAAGGATTCCTGGAAGACAGGATTCTGAATTTCCGGGAATCTCTTTCCGGAGAAAAGCTGGAATATCTGAAGCACACGCCCGGCGCTTATCTTGGCTCCTGCCGCTGCAAGCTTCCGGAATCTCTGGAGGATCCGGTATATCCGCTGCTTTTTGAAAAATTTGAGAAGCTGAACATCGGCTGGTTTTTCTATATCGGCGGCAATGATTCCATGGACACGGTAAGCAAGCTTTCCCGCTATGCGGCGCAGATCGGAAGCTCCATCCGCATCATCGGGGTGCCGAAAACCATTGACAACGATCTGGTACATACCGACCATACCCCCGGATACGGCAGCGCCGCCAAATATGTGGCCTCCACTGTACGGGAAATTGTCCTGGACGCCTCTGTCTATGAAAAAAAATCTGTTACTATTGTAGAAATTATGGGGCGCCATGCCGGATGGCTCACCGCCGCAGGCGCTCTTGCCCGGAAATACGAAGGAGACAATCCGCGGTTTATTTATCTTCCGGAAAGCGACTTTGACACAGAGCGTTTCCTGAAGGATATGGAATCTGCCCTGGATAAGGACTGCTGCGTGGTGGTATGTGTCTCCGAAGGCATCCACGATGCGGAGGGCAAATTCATCTGCGAATATAACAGCGCAGTGGGAACCGATACCTTCGGGCACAAGATGCTTGCCGGATGCGGAAAATATCTGGAAAATCTTGTCAGGGACCGTCTGGGAGTAAAAGCCCGCTCTGTAGAGTTAAACGTCAGCCAGCGCTGCAGCGCCTCCCTTATTTCTGCAGCTGATCAGCAGGAGGCTGTAGATGCCGGCATTTACGGCGTGCAGGCTGCGCTGAAAGGAGAAACCGGAAAAATGGTATCCTTTATCCGCCATGCTGCAGAAGACGGCTCCTGCTCCATTGAATGCGGACTGGAAGATGTAAACGCCATCTGCAATGAAGAAAAACCAGTTCCCTCTGAATGGATCATCAATCGCGGCTCTGATGTGTCCGGGGAATTTATAAAATACGCACTTCCCCTTGTGCAGGGTCAGGTGGAAGTCCCCCTGGGCAGGGACGGACTTCCGGTATTTATTTACCGGAAATAAAACAGAGCGCCGGTGTGCGGGGAATCTTTTCTCTCCACACACCGGCACTCTGTTTTTATTTAAAAGAATTTCATAATCTGACGTCTCTGAAAGATATCCGATTTCCAGGCATCTCCATATCGGTTATATTCCGACTAATCTAATTTTCCCTGTGCGCTCTTTCCAGGTCTTCCTCAATCTCCCTGTCCCGTTCCTCTTCCTCCTTTTTTTCCTCCCGGCTCTTGGGAAGAATAATGTTCAGAAGTACGGCGATTAATGTTGCCAGGACTACCGGGGATTTTCCAAAAATCGTAGTCACCCAGTCCGGGAAAGTGGCCAGAGCCGCTGTTGCCTGAGATACGCCCATTCCCAGAGCTGCAGCCAGGCCGACGATGGAGGAATTGCGGTAATCCATTTCAGCCGAAGCCACCAGTTTCATGCCGGTCATGGCAATAGAGGCAAATACGGATACAGTGGCGCCGCCAAGGACGCACTGGGGAATTGTAGTGAGGAGGGCGGAAAACTTCGGCACAAATCCCGCCACGGCCAGGATCACTGCCGCCAGGCCAAGAACACAGCGGTTGATTACCTTTGTTGTCGTCACAATACCCACATTCTGGCTGTAGGTGGCCGTTGGAAGGCAGCCAAAGAGTGCACTGATAATATTTGTAATTCCATAGGCAACAATACCGTTCTGAAGCTCTCCGTCCTTCGGAGTGCGGTTCATGGCTCCGATGGTTGTTGCCGAATAATCGCCGATAGCCTGCACTGAGTTTATGGCAAAAAGAATTCCGATGGCAACACAGGAGGAAATTTCAAATTCCACGCCGAAGTGCATAAACTGCGGCAGCTGAAAAACTCCCGCTTCGCCCACACTGGACAGGTTTACCATGCCGAAGGGGATGGAGACAATATAGCCTGCAATGATTCCGATCAGAATGGAGGCAAGCTTGAAAATTCCTTTTCCAAAATGATTCAAAGCTGTCACCACTGCCAGGGTAAAAAAGGCCACCAGCCAGTTCTGCCAGGAACCGTAGTCTTCGCTTCCTGTGCCTCCCGCCATATAGTTGATAGCCGTAGGATACAGAGAAAGTCCAATGGTGAACACAACGGTTCCTGTAATCAGCGGCGGGAAAAATACCCGGATCTGACGCACAAGAAGCCCCATCACCAGAGCCACCACACCGCCTACAATCTGCGCCCCGAAAATAGTCGCCACACCGTACCCTTCCGCAATTGCCTGCATGCTCGGCACATAGGCAAAGCTGACGCCCATAATCATGGGCAGTCCGGATCCGATGGCAAATCCTGTCTTTTTCCCGATGGGGAACAGCTGAACCAGGGTTGACAGCGCCGACATCACAAGGGAAGCCTGTATCAGGATAACTCTGTCTTTTGCGTTCAGCCCTCCGCCGCCCACTGCACCGGCCACAATAATCGCCGGAGTCACGCAGCCTACAATCATGGCGACAACATGCTGCAGCGCCAGCGGACAGGCTTCCTGCAGGCGCGGTATACCGTTAAGCTCAAAAATACTGCCTCTTTTCATAACATCCTCCGTTTCCTCATGTTTTTACTGAAAATCAACCCTGATCCTTCAGAAAATCATGCATGTTCAATTCTTACTATTCAGTATATCAAATCGGGAATATAAAAACAATTAGGCAGCCTTAAAAATTTTGCCTGCATTACAGCCAAATTTACGCCTGTGTTTTTGTGGTATATATACAAAAGAAAAGGAATTATCTTCTGTTTTTTTGCAGAAAACTTCCATCTTCTCACGTAAGCAGTTCAAAAGTATGATACAAATTTACTTTTCCGTATCCCCATTCTTGGTTTGGATACTGCAGGTCCTCATCCCGGACAGCACCTCTGCGGAGATAATTTTTCACACTGTTTCCGGAAAAATACGGTTCGTTTCCTCTTATAATAGCCCACTCAAACATCAGGGCTGCAATTCCCGCAGTCTGCGCCGCAGCCAAACTGGTTCCGGAAGCTTCCCCATATCCTCCCGCTCTTCCCGCCATGGCTGTTCTGACATCCACTCCCGGCGCCGCGAAATCTGGTTTCACAAACTGGTCTGTATTGTACCCTCTGCTGGCTCTTGTATACAGGCTTCCGTCTCTCTGCTGATAAGCGGTAGCGGTAATTCCGTCCGCTGAATCGCCTGGAGACGTCACGGTATATTCCGGAGAGGATTCCAGAAAATATGTTTCCCCGGATATCATTCCCTGCACAGGCATCCACATATGAAAACGGGCCGTACTGTTCCGCCTGCCGGTAACTTCAACCTTCCATATTCCCGCCGCCGGGTGCAGAAACCGGAAGAACACAAGGGTATTTCCTGAATTTCTCTCGATAGGCACATAATTTACCTGCACCTTCGTCTCTACAAAGACAAAGGAAAGTTCCTGCGTGCCGTATTTTAAAGCGGTGCTTACTTCCAGTCTTTCTCCTGTAGGGGAAACAACCGCGATGCTGTACAGGTTTGGAGAGTCTCCCCAGAATTCCATAGAAAATCCATAGGCGGATTCCCTCTCTCCCACCCTCAGTTCCACCACATCAGAAGGGTTTTCGGGCTCCGTAAGTCCCATATAGTGATGCCGGGAAAGTCCCTCGTTTCCTGCCGCAACCGATATGGCATTCTGGCTGAAGTTTGCCGTACTGTCAATCAGCTGGCTGAGAGGGCTCTCTCCCCTGTGGGATCCCTGGCTGCTTCCGAGTCCGATACAGACGGAGAGAGGCATCTGATGACGCATGGCGCACTGCATGGCATAAGAGATTCCCAGCATGATATCATCTTCCTGGTAGACATCTGCATCCGGTGATATCAGATAAAAATCACGGAGATACTGCTTCGCCGGCTTCAGCTTTATGATCACAAGCTCCGCCTCCGGAGCAGCCCCGGAAAACCGCTCCTCCGGTATACTTATTCCCGCCGCCGCTGCCGCCAGCATGGTGCCGTGTCCGTTGGTATCCATTGACGGCACAGCGGCCAGAGGATTTTCACTTTCCAGTGCCTGATTGATCTGTTCCCTGGTAAACACCTGGCCGAAAGGCGCCGTCTCTGACTCTCCTCCCGGAAGGCTCTGATCCCAGATACTGATGATCTTGCTTTGGTTTCCCTGCCGGAATGCCGGATGCCGGTAGTCAATTCCGGAGTCAATCACCGCAATCATCGTGCCGGCTCCCCGGAGTTTCAGATAAGGATGTTCATGCAGTCTGGTAATTCCGGACGCAGAAAGACCTTCCAGATCCATATATGTATAGCATTTCGGAATGGAAGAATAGGTGTAGCTGGTAAATTCCAGCTCCGGCACCTGCTGCACAGGTACATAAATAATTCCGAACCGTTCATTGATGATCTGGAAGGTCCTGTCCGATTCATAGTCCACCGGACCGCGAACATTCTGGCTATATCTCACAATAAAATTCCGATACTGCTCGTTTTGTGCCGGAACAGGCTCCTCCGCATTCTGCTGCATCTGGACTGTTTCAGTTCCGGCATCCTGTTTTCCGCCGGAATACGGCTCTTCCGGCAGTCTTCCGCTCTCAAAATCTTCTCTGTTCAGCATATCTTTTCTCCACAAGGCGTGCCGGCAGACTGTAAGATTTTCCACATTTTCCGCCTCTGTCCAGGCCGGGCAAATCTGTCCCGCTTCCGGCACAGGATTTATTACAGATTATGCCGGATCCTGAGGAAATATTTCTTTTCGGCACGGCAGGCAGAAAGAAAATTTTACCCGGCAGCTCTTCCTTTCCCGCTTCTGAACAGCAGCACCATGCCTGCAGCAAAAGTAAAGATACTGATAAACTGGGAAGTGGAAAGAGCGCCCACGCTTCCACGGATCAGATCTCCCCGGAAAAACTCCAGAACAAAACGGCCGATACTATAAAAGATAAGGTAGCACGCCCCTACCTGACCGTCCGCTTTTTTCCGCCGGGCAATTGCCAGCAGAATCCCGAAGTGAAGGAAATCCAAAATACTGGAATAAATCTGGGTTGGTATCAGAGGCACGTTGTTGGGCGCAAATTCAGAATTATGGAAGGTAATAGAAAGAAAGCCGTCCGTCTCTCTCCCGTAGCAGCAGCCGGAAAGGAGGCATCCGATTCGCCCGAATCCCTGGGCAAGGGCTACAGAAGGGGCCACCAGGTCAAAGAAGGCCAGGAAATTCAGTTTCCTGATCCGGCAGTACAGCCAGCCCGCCAGAATTCCTCCGATGATTCCTCCATATACTACATATCCATCGGCAATAGTCTCCATAAGGAAACCAGGATCTTCCAGAATCTTTTTCCACTCTGTGATCCAGAAAAGCAGCTTTGAACAGATCATTCCTCCCACAAGGCACCAGATCACCAGATAAAATATGTGTTCGTACTGCATTTTCAGTTTCCGCGCTCTGTATTCCGCCGTAATCCAGGCCGCCAGCACGCCTGCGGCGATCATCATTCCATAGCCGTACACGGTAAAGGGGCCGATGCTGAATAATTCATTTTTCATAAATCCGTCTCCTCCATTGTCTCTGATCTGTCATTTTCCGTCCTCCGCGCGCTCTTCTGCCTCATATGCAAGATATAAGCCCAGGAGCGTCTGATTGGCCCTGTCATTGCAAAGGCTGTCTTCACAGGAATCCGGATCGCATTCTCCGCATACATCCATTCCCAGTATTTTCTGTTTCCCGAAAATCGTCCTGAGACATTCCTTTAGCTCCTGCAGTCTCATATCTCCCTGGCTCCAGGAGGTGGAGGCGTCCCCCGGGCAGAGAATATCCTTATCCACAGACAGGTAACAGGGCAGATCGTCGGAAAGCGTCTCGAAAAAGTCCGTCTTTTCCTTCAGGGAAAGTTCTTTCATTTTTTCTCTGGACAGAAAACGGACACGCTTTCTCAGCTTCTCGTCCACCTGATCAAAGGCCTCCTGGTCTGGCCCTGCCAGAATCACTTCTTTCAGGCAGGGCAGCTTCTCCAGTGCCTCCGCCGTCCATCCTCCGCAGGACAAAAGTCCGCCGAAAGCCGGAGGCTGCATATCGGTATGGTTATCAAACAAAATCAGCCGGAAAGGTACCTTTATCTTTTCCAGCCACAAAAGACTCATATAATGATAATTTCCGGAATCCAAAAAATGTATTCCGTCTGCCGGCAGCATTTGTATCTGACGGCGGAGAGCCTGAGCCGCCTCTTCGTCACAGTAGCAGCTGCACCCGGTAAGCTGCCGCAGTTCAAGCCGCACCGGAGTGATTTCCCCGGCAAACTTCTGGCTTTCATATACACCTGTAAAATCCATAAGAACAATTCTGTCTGTCATCTTTTCATTACCTGCCTTATTTTTTCATACGTCCTGCTTATCATATCACAGTCCCTCTGCAAAGGACAAGTTTTCCCGCCTTTCTGTCTGTGTCTTTTCACAGATCGTCCGCGGCACCTTGGAATACTGCATTCTTCTTATGCTCAACCGCAAAACCCGCTACGGATATGAAATCCTGCAGGAGTTAAGCAAATATCCCATTATAGCCTCCACAGAAAGCACCGTCTATCCGCTCCTGCGGAGGCTTCAGAAAGAAAATTTCCTGCAGTCTACCTGGCAGGATTCCGCGGAAGGGCTCCCGCCCAGGAAGTACTACGCGCTCACCCCTGAGGGGGAGGAATACTTAAATGCTATGAATGAGGAATGGGCAAATTTATTATCTGCCATGAAGGATTTGAAAGGAGAAGAAATACAATGAACAAAACACTTGAAAAATATGTGAAACCGCTTCCCGCGTTGGAAAGGGCCGACATAATTAAAGAAATTGAAAGTTCTATTTTAGAGATGGAAAACGATATCTGTTCCATATTCGCCGGTGCACTGCTGATTGCTGTGGGAGTAGGAGCCTGGAAACTGTTGATTCACTATATTAAAGCCGTCAGCAAAACCAAAAGGCATCTGTCCGTATAAATTGAGAAACATAATAGAACAAGCTGCCGCATCTGCGGCAGCTTGTTCTGTCATAAGTTATTTCTCAGGCTTTTCCTACAGAACCGAAAAGTTCCATTTTTTCTTTTACAGTCGCCTTAATAGCTTCGAATCCAGGAGCCAGAAGTTTACGCGGATCGTATCCCTTGCCCTGCTGATCCTTGCCTTCTTCGATATATTTACGTGTAGCATCTGCGAAAGCAAGCTGGCACTCTGTATTTACGTTGATCTTGGAAACGCCCAGGCTGATTGCCTTCTTGATCATGTCAGCCGGAATTCCTGTTCCGCCGTGAAGTACCAGAGGCATATCACCTGTCAGCTGCTGAATAGCGTCAAGAGTCTCAAAGCTCAGTCCCTGCCAGTTAGCCGGATATTTTCCATGAATGTTGCCGATGCCTGCCGCCAGGAAGTCAATTCCCAGATCTGCCACCATCTTGCATTCCTGAGGATCTGCGCATTCTCCCATACCTACAACGCCGTCTTCCTCGCCGCCGATGGAACCAACCTCTGCCTCAAGAGACATTCCGTGCTCTGCGCAGATTTTAACCAGTTCTTTTGTCTTTGCCACGTTCTCTTCAATCGGGTAATGAGAACCGTCAAACATAATGGAGGTAAAGCCTGCCTCTACACATTTCAGGCATCCGTCATAGCTGCCGTGGTCAAGATGAAGCGCAACCGGAACTGTAATATTCAGTTCTTCCATCATTCCCTTCACCATGCCTACAACTGTTTTGTAACCTGCCATATACTTGCCGGCACCTTCGGAAACACCAAGGATAACCGGAGAGTTGTTTTCCTGTGCTGTCAGCAGGATTGCCTTTGTCCACTCAAGATTGTTGATATTGAACTGTCCTACTGCATAATGGCCTGCTTTTGCTTTTTTCAGCATTTCTGAAGCGTTTACTAACATGATAAATTCCTCCTAACCTTTCTTTGGACACGGTTTTCACCATGTCCCCATATAGTTCTAGTTTACCAGATGAAAGCCGATTCGTCTACTGGTTTTGTGAAAAATAGCCGGGATTCCTGTCACGATCCTGTACTTCTGTGGTAATCTCTTGTAAAGTTCTCCAGCATATGATCAATATTCTTGTTATGAACATGGATCCGGGGTTCTTTGGCAAAATTGGCCAGTTCCTTTTTGATCTCCTCAAGAAGTTCCCTGTCAGCCCCAAGATCCGCCGCCGCGCCCTCATACTCTGCCGGCGTCCTGATGCTGTGGAAAGCAAGGAGGTAGCACTTCAGGGCTTTTCTGCTGTGGTTTGTCTCATAGGCTTCACGAAAACATTCCAGAGCCTTTTCCATCTGAAACAGATAGGTGTACGCACAGCCCAGATTGTGCCAAAGGCTTTCTCTCAGGCCTTCCCTCTCCTCATCCAGCTCTTTTTTCTCCAGAAGCTTCTGATATACACGGATGGCATGGACATACATTCCATTTTCCACCAGTGCGTCTCCCTTCTGCTTTTCCCTCACTGCCGGCGGTTCCGCATCCAGTTTTTGAATTTTGCTGTTCAGCGTTTTCAGTTCTTCATAGGTGAGGTAATTGATTTCCTTAAAAATCGGGTAGAGGAAATCCTCCGCGCTGGCAAATTTTCCGATTTTTGCCCGCAGCTTCGCAGCCAGCTTTGGAAGATTCAGTTCCTCCTGCAGCCAGGTGCAGAGTCCTTCATTCATAATGGTCTGATCCACCAGATAAAGATTGTGGTACAGATAGTAGCAAAGTTCTTCCAGTGAATAGATGTTTGTACAGATATTCTCGATAAAATATGGTATTTCCGCTTTTTTTGTCTGACACAAAATATAGCCGCTCACACTGTCCCCTCCTTTACCACTGGGCTGTTTCTTTCCATACTTTTCCGCTGCCGGGGAACATTTCCCCAAAGCCCAGATCCTTCACTGTGATCCGGCACTCTTTCTGGGAAATATACTGCAGGGTGAGAGAAAGTCTGGTGGTTTTATTCGGTCGTTTCGGAAGTCCGGGAAGAGGCATTGCAACCCGTTTTTTCTCTGTGTCACCCATCCTGCTTACAATAAACACCAGCTCTTCCACATTGTCAAGAATCAGCTCACAGGACGCCTTGCAGTCATACCAGTTGCTTCCCGCTTCAATCAGAGGATGGTAGGTAGGCGCTCCCATGACCCGCATATCCATGCCCACATCTGTCAGCACAAGAGAACGGCTCAGATAGTGGTATCCTTTCAGGTTTCTGTGAATCAGCCGTTCCGCTCCTGCGGCACAGGCGCCGCTCGCAAAAAGGTTGCTTCCGAAAAAGACTTTCCGTTTCTGATAGCAGAGCAGCTTTACAGATTTTACCGCCCACTCCTGGTCAAATCCCTCGCCGTTCATCTGGATGCTGGAGTAAAGGTCTGTCCCCAGCGTCTCCTTAATAAACTTGAAGAAATCCTCGTCTCTCTCCTCCGGAGCCTCCCTGAGGTCTGTTTCCACAGGTTCTTCCAGACGTACAAGAACCGGCTTTGTTCCAGAATTCATTACCATTTTGCGAAACGTCACATGGTTCTGGTCAAAGCTGTACCAGCCCACGCTGCGGTTCCAGGTCTCCACTTTCTGGGTCAGGACATAATAATAAAAGCTCTCCTCATAGTCCAGAAAACTGTAGACGTTTTCCGGAAATCCCAGTGTCTCACATGCTTTTTGAAGATTTTCCACCTGGGCTGCGTCCAGAGTCTCCATGGCAATAATCATGGATTTTGTGTTATGAACCACATCCATAATTCCAAGGAACTTCAGCATTCCCCGGAAAAAGCGGGCCAGAACTTCCCAGGGCTGGAGGGTCTCTCCCACAATCTGTACCGGCTCCTGGCTGGCTGCGATGCTGTAAAGATCATCTAACAGAAAGCCGCCTTTTTCCCTGGCAAAATATTCCGCCTCCAGGCCGATGCAGTAGGTATCCTGGTCTGCTCTCCGGCAGAGACAGGTAGGCGTTTCATAAAGACTGCTTCCGACTTTTACAGGCACTGAACGGGGCTCCTCCGCTTTGCGGTCATAGTAGCAGATCTGCGAATATTTTTTTCCGAAATCAATTCCGATAATCAAATCCCGTGTTTCATTCATTTCTCATGTTCCTTTTCTATGATAAACATTTTCTTCACATACTGCTCCTGGCGGAGATAGTGTTTCAGCCCTTCTGTCACCTCCTGCCTTTTGTCCAGTCTTCTGGCCGACAGAAGCTGGTTCAGGAGCTGATATTTGCTTCCCGGCGTGCCCTCCACCTTTTTCATGGTGATCACTCTCTCTGCCGTCTTTTTTGATTGTCCCTCCCGGTCAATCTGGAAATAATAGTGAAGCGATTCTCCGTAAAACAGAGTAAAAGTCTTTGTAAAAATTCCCTGGTACACTTCCCTTACAGGAGTACTCTTATATTCACTGGTTCCTCCCAGGCCTGCATCCAGCGCATAAAAGAGGGTTACCCGGGATTCCGGATGCGCATGGCATTCCACGAATATCTTATCGTCAAGCTGATAGGGACTGAGCAGTTCAGGAGTAAGTCTTCTGAAGAATCCGAATACCATATTATCTTTTGCACATTCAGCCAGAAGAATTCGTTCCATCTCTGTGTATTTTTCATCTTTTTCTTTGGACAGCTCTTTCAGAAGGGCCAGTCTGCATACCCTGTTTACCGGCCAGTTATGCTCCATGGCATATTCTAGGCGTTCCCGGATAAAAGGCGTCATTTTATATTCTTTCACAAAAATGCCATAGGCAACCTGGGTAAGGTATGCCCCGATGATCCGCTCTTTTCCGGACTGTTCCACGTAAGACTCCAGAACCGACTCTCCTTCTTTCCGGAAATCCGAGGTAAACATCAGAAGGCTCAGGATTCTCTCTTCCAGATCATAAGTGTCCATTTCAAAACCTTTTGCACTTTTCCAGATAGAAATCAGTTCTTCCAGAGGGCCAAACCTGTAGGTTATCAGATAATGGAGAATCACCTCGTCATATTTTCCGTTCCTGTACACCTCGGAAGCCAGGGCAAGAAGTTCCTCGTCCTCCGCCATATCTGATTTTAAAATCATCCGGCTGGTCAGCTTCAGGAGGCTGCTCAAAGATATCCCCTCGTAGCCGAATTCCTCCACAATGCCCATTGCCTGGCGGAACATTCTTCTGGAAATCAGAATTTCCAGAAGGGTTGGGCGGTCTACAAAGGCATATTCCCGATAGTCCATTTTCTTCAGGTAATGGTCAAGATCCTCCCCGTGAATATGGCCTGCGTAATAGTCCAGTATCTGCCTGCGTATGTCCCGTCTGTATTCTTCGGTACAGGCTGAAGTTTCCGCCAGCTTCTGATAATACTCCAGGTTTGAGGAATCCAGGCTGTTCTCACTACAGTAATGAAGAAGAACTCCCGGTTCCTCCACGCCGGCCTTCATCAGAACAGGAACCACCTGTCTGTCATCCATCAGTTTTTTCAGATTATAGTGAACTGTAGATACATACCGTCTCTGCTTGTCATCCTGGAAAAGAATGACTGCATCCTCTGTATAAATTCTGGGATACGCCACTCCCTGCACACAGGGATAAACTTCTTCTTCCTTCATCTGGCTGTGGCAGACGATCACCTGTCTGATTTTCGGATCATCACAGTAAAGGCGGTGAGTGAACAGCATCCCCGCCACCAGTTCCGCCTCATCCCGGTTTCGCGGTTCAAAAAGGAACTCCTGATAAACGGACGCGTAATTTTCATCCATCTTTCCCTCGGCGATCTTGCGGCGGGCAAAGCGCTCCATACTGTCGCAGTAGCTTTCGTAGATCAGCGGCTCTTTTTCTTTGTGGGCGATCACGCTGGCGTAAACAAAAGCCTTTCTTGTGTCCCCAAGCGTATTGTCATTATAATTAAAATACATCAGAAGAGGCTTGGGCAGTTCTCTCTGATAGGAGATATCCATGGTCTCCACATAATATTCAAACAGCCTTGTAAGTCTGAGCCCGTGGCTCACCGCCAGGGAAAACCACCGGAAATACTGAGGATTTCTTGGATTTCCCTTCATAACATATTTACAGATTGCTTCCAGCACATCATCCGACGGAAATTTCTCATAACCTGCCGCCAGCGCCTTGTAGAGGGCGTTGGTAAACGTCTTTTCATAGCCGGATAAATAAGCCATCCGCATAACAAGCTCTTCCGACAGAAGACCTCTTTTTCCGGCATAGCAGAACACCTGCATCCAGAACGGGCTGAGTCTGTGGAAAAGAGACAGATCTTTGCTGACCCATTTCCACGCCTCCATATAAAGCAGAGGGCTGGTGCAGCCTTTTTCAAAAAGCTCCTCCATCATGAAAATCCCCATAGAAGGGCTGTTCTTATAATAACTGTCCGCATATAGAAGAATCCACAGAAGCTGGAAGCTGTCCTCCTTCTGCATATAGAAATTCTGAATTCTCCACAGCGCCTGGGTTTTGTCTTTGTACAGTCCGGTAAGGGTGCACAGGTAAAGATAAGTCCCGGCCAGTTCCAGTTCCTCCCGGGTAAATTCTCTGTCCTGATAGGTTTTGAGAATCGCGGCAGCTTCCGCGTCTTTTCCCTCCAGATGATCTACATAGGCCTCGTACAAGTGATATTCCGGGTACTCACACCCGGACTCCCGGAGCTGGTTCAGGATAAAATGGGTGCTTCCCGCCCATGCCTGAAAATCCATCCTGCCTTCCTGGTAATCTATGTAATCTTTTATCATGGAAATTCGGGCGCGCTTTTCTTCCCCATGGATATCCGCGCGGACACTGGAGCCTTTTGACGCCGTCACATGGTAGGACAGTTCCTGATAGGGACTTCTTACAAGAATTTCTCCGAACTGGGTTCCGTCCTTCAATTTATCCGCATGAATAATATAGTCGATCCGGCAGGTGCTGCCGATAAATTCGTCCTCGGTGATTACCCGGCGCTCTGTTTCCAGAAATCCTCCCTTTGTCTCAATATCAAGTCTGAGATGTCCCCAGCCGCTCTTTTGAATATCAAAATGTTCCTGAACAGATTCCCCGATACTGTAGAACTCGGCCTCTGTCGTTTTCAGCGAGACGGATACCGGCTCTTTTTCCTTCAGGCCTATCAGAAACTCTTCCAGGTGCTGATAAGTCACCGGCTGCCTGGACATGCCCGCATAAAGCGCCTTCTGCCGGTTCTTTGCGCCGGCCATCACCACCGGAAAACATTTATCTGTAAAAAGGCGATATGCCTCCCTGAAATCCCTTTTGGCAATTTCCCGGAAAGCTTCCATATCTTTGATTTCTCCTTCGGAGCTTAAGATCTGTTCTTTTTTTGCCTCAATGAGAAAAGGAATTTTGTATTCCCCTACATTAGAGGTCACGCACAGCCATCCCTCGCACCTGTCTCCGGGTTCCATCCCTGTCCCGTCCGCCCCGTAGGGCAGACAGATCGTTGTCCCTGAGAACTTTCCGTTTCCAGGGACGAGCCTCCGGTTGGAGGAGGTGATATATCCCTGGATCTTCTCATTGTCCTCTGTGCCGAGATACAGCTCCCCTCGCACCGTCTGGCCGGCCTCCAGAATAATGGAAATTTTATCCTGGGAAAACAGAAGCTGCGGCTGCTCGTATCTGAATTTTCCGCTTAGTAATTGTTCGATCTTTTTCTTCAATATGGTTCACCATGCTATCCTTAGTCTTATGTTGTTGCCTGTTTTTACAGCAGAACAGAAAAAGCTTCACTCTTTTTCGCCGCTGATTTTCCGATAAATTTCACAATCCACATTATACAACAGAAACCGGTTATACGCAAGAAAGGCTGCTGTTCAGCACCTC
Organism: Candidatus Blautia excrementipullorum; assembly: GCA_019118645.1. GTDB lineage: Bacteria > Bacillota > Clostridia > Lachnospirales > Lachnospiraceae > Blautia_A > Blautia_A excrementipullorum. The sequence continues at coordinate 23,701 of DWYN01000010.1, forward strand.
CTCGCGGAGGGGAATGGAAGCGGATGCTCCCGGCCTCGACACTGCGATCGCCGAAGCTCTGGCAGCCAGGTCAAGCCCCTCCTGCACAGGAAGGCCGTCGATAACTGAGGAGATAAAGTATCCCGTAAAAGTATCTCCCGCCGCAGTTGTATCAGCCGCTTTTACCCGGTAAATGCCCTGGCGGTATATCCCTGTCTCATCCTGATAGACAGAGCCCTCTCCGCCCAACGTCAGCAGAAGCTTTGCGCCAGGATAAAGCCGCTTCATTTTTTCCAGTATTTTCTCAGGTTCCTTTTCCCCTGTGATCTGATATCCTTCGATTTCATTGACAAGAAACAGGCTGATCTTTGACAGGTCGCAGGAATCCAGCCCATGATCGTAGGGGGAAGGATTCAGAAAAATCATCATCTTTTTTTCATAGGCACGGTCAATAATATAAGGGAGTTCATTGATTTCGTTCTGCAGAAGGATGATATCTCCGCTGTCAAAGGCAGCCAGAACTTCGTCTACAAATTCTCTGGTAATGCTCCGGTTTGCCCCTCCGTAAAGCAGAATGCAGTTCTGCCCGTTTTTGTCCACCTGAATGATCGTATGCCCGCTGGGGCCGTCGATTTTTCTGATAAATTCTGTATTTACTCCATTTTCTCTGCAGGTTTCAAGAAGAATCTCCCCTTCTTCTCCGATCATGCCCGCATGATATACCGGAACGCCTGCCTTAGCCAGTGCGATGGACTGGTTCAGTCCTTTTCCGCCGCAGAAGATTTCTCTGCTTTTTGACGCCTGGGTTTCCCCCGGAATCAATATTGTTTCTACCTGATAGGTATAGTCCAGATTGAGAGAGCCAAAATTTAATACTTTCACACTACCGCCTCCTTTTATTAAAAACATTTAATTTCAGTATACTGCCTGCCACTTTTACCGTCAAGAACCATCTCCTGCCTTCTGTCCGCCGTACCGGGACATCGGAAGCTGTCTCCCGCGGCCTGCCGGAAGGACTGTTTTTGTCGATTCTTCCGCAAATTTTATTGGAAAAGCACGAAAAGCCAGTCCTGTTCATAAACTATAAGGAAATCCCCTTTGAGGTGAAGCTTTGAAGACCTTTTTAAAACCTTTGACATCTGCCGAGGAAAGACTCTATCTTCAACGTTGCCGGGAGGGCGATTTGGAAGCAAAAAATATCCTGATTGAGCGAAATCTCCGCCTCGTGGCCCATGTGGTAAAAAAATACCAGGGAGCCGACGAAGATCTGGATGATTTGATATCCATCGGAACCATTGGACTGATCAAGGCGGTATCCACCTTCGACGCTTCAAAATCCGCGCGGCTTTCCACCTACGCAGCCCGATGTATCGACAATGAGCTTCTGATGATGCTCCGGTCCAAAAAAAAGCGTTCCAGGGAGGTATCCCTCTACGAGCCAATCGGAACCGATAAGGAAGGAAACGAGATCAGCCTGCTGGACATTATCGAAAGTCCGCCCATAGATATCGTTACAGAATATTCCACCCGGGAAGATATCCGCCGTCTGATGTCTTCTATGAAAGAAATCCTCTCTCCAAAAGAGTATCAGGTTATCTGTCTCCGGTACGGCCTGTTTGGAATTCCGGAACAGACTCAGAAAAAAATTGCCGGAAAGCTGAATATCAGCCGTTCCTATGTATCCCGCATTGAAAAGAATGCCCTGAAAAAACTGCGCGGGATTTTTGACAGCGAAGAATAGGGGCGCCCTCATAAGACAGCTTCTGTGAGATATGACTGAAGCAGTTTTATAAAAACGCGGAAGAAAAAGTATTTCGTTTACAGACTTTCTCTTCCGCATCTTTTTTTCCGGAGAGCCCGGCAAAAGGTCTCCGTTTTCTCTCTATTTTATTTTTCCTGCCCCAGATACGGCAGTGTTTTTCTCTATGCCCCGGGCTGTATCTCCGCTCTGCGGAGCAGATCATATTTTTCCACTTTCACGCCCAGATCCATCGCCAGCTTCTGCTGGGGATGAGGAGCGCTCTCCACGGAATTTCCGTCTTCATCATAAATCGCCTTCACTGTCGCCAAAAGATCTGTACCGTCCGGCTTCATCACCTCAATTTTTTCCCCGACTGTAAACTTATTTCTCTGAGTGATGTACACCAGCCCGTTTTCATCTGTCTTTTCCGCATAGCCCAGATAAGTGTATTCTTTTACATAAGTATTGCTGTCATAAATCTGAGCATTCTCATCCGGCTTCCCATAGAAAAAGCCTGTGGTAAACTGGCGGTAAGTGCAGTTGGAAATCTGATTCTGGTACCATTCCATATTCGCCCTGTATTTTTCCGGGGATTCCATATAGTCGTCAATCGCCCTGCGGTAAGTTCTCGCCACCGTCGCCACATAAAGGGCCGTTTTCATCCTTCCCTCAATTTTCAGGCTGTCAATACCGCTGCTGAGTATATCATCCATATGTCCGATCATGCAGAGATCCTTGGAATTAAAGATAAAGGTACCTCTTTCATTCTCAAACACCGGCATATACTCGCCCGGTCTCTTTTCCTCCACCACTGAGTATTTCCAGCGGCAGGGATGGGTACAGGCTCCTCTGTTTCCGTCCCTTCCCGCCAGATAGCTGCTGAGCAGGCAGCGGCCCGAGTAAGAAATGCACATTGCCCCGTGAACAAAGGTCTCAATTTCCATATCCTCCGGGATATGCGCCCGGATCTCACGGATTTCCTTCAGAGACAGCTCTCTGGCGGTTACCACTCTTTTTGCTCCCAGCCGATGCCAGAAAAGAAAGGTTTCATAATTGGTATTATTTGCCTGAGTACTGATATGGCACTCGATTTCCGGACAGATTTCCCTGGCATAGGTAAAGATTCCCGGGTCCGCAATGATCAGGGCGTCTGGTTTCAGTTCCTTCAGCTCATAAAGATACTCCCGCACGCCTTCCAGATCATCGTTGTGGGCCAGAATATTTACGGTTACATATACCTTCACTCCATGAGCATGGGCAAAAGCGATTCCTTCTTCCATATCCTCATGGGAAAAGTTTTTGGCCTTCGCCCGAAGCCCGAAGGCCTCTCCTCCAATATATACCGCATCCGCGCCGAAAGTCACCGCAATCTTCAGGACCTCCAGGCTGCTGGCCGGCACCAGTAACTCTACACTTCTCATACTTGTCCTCTTTTCTGCTTTTTCACGCTGAGGGCCGCCCCGTCTCCCAAAGGAAGAATGCTGGTCGCAATCCGGGGATCGTGTTTCAGCGCGTAAAGATATTCCCGCATTCTTTTATAGATCGTTCTGTCTCTCCGCTCTACCAGATAATGTGACTGAATCAGCTCCCCTTCCTGCAGGACATTGTCCGAAAGCAGGATTCCTCCCGGTTTCAGAAGTCTCAGCACATCTTCCAGCCAGTGAATGTACTGGCCCTTCGCCGCGTCCATAAAAATCAAATCGAAATGGCCGGACAGTTCTTTGAGTATGCATCCGGCATCCCCTTCCAGAAAGGTAATCTGATCCTCCCGGCCGGCTCTTCGAAAATTTTCCCTGGCCAGGGGAATTCTTTTTTCATAATTTTCAATCGTGGTAATCTGCATATTTTCCGGCCCGTATTCACACATAAGAAGGGTGGAGAAGCCAACGGCTGTCCCCACTTCCAGAATGCGCTCCGGTTTCTGCAAAACCAGAAGCGTCTTTATAAAGCTCTGCATCTCTCTGCGGATAATCGGCACGTCTGATGCAAGAGCTTCTTTTTCCAGTTCCTCTAAAAAAGGAGTATTCCCCGGATCCAGGGAATTAATAAACGTTCTCATTCTCTCTTCTACAATCACGAGTCTGCTCCCTCTTGGTCTGCGTCTCCCGCCAGAATACCCATAATCCTTGTAGGTGTGTAGGCAGTGCTCAGAAGGTAAGTCCCCGGCCTCATCTGACCTTTGTAATTGGAAAGTTTTTCCTGAACCCAGAATACCAGCGCGTCTTCCACCAGTCCTTTGCTTTCCAGTGTCTTTGCAATGTCATAGGCGGAATCATCCTCTTTGACCACAACCGTCACTTCCTGTCCTTCTCCAGGACTCATAGGCTGCTGATTAAATACATCATATCCAAACTGATATGTAACTTTTCCTATCCAGATAATCAGGACAATGACGCAGACATACAGCGCCATTCTGAAGGCGCCGCTGGCAACGGCCACTCCGGCATTTCCCATTTTGTCTCTTGTATCTCCCATAGGTTCCTCCCTTCCTCGCTCCTGTCTGCCCGATTGTTCAGAGAGGAGGTATGTTCATATCAATTCCTGCTGTCAGGCTCCGACACACATGCTGCATCAGCCTGCAGAGAGCAAGCTCCGCGTCAAGGTACGCATTCACCTGAGGAATTCTTCTCAGCTCCGCCGACTCTTTTGAAAGCTGTTCCGCTACTTTGAAGAGATTGTCGCGGCCGCCCTCGTTCTGAAGCCGGAAATTGTCCGCCCGGAACTGGCTGACTCTCTCCGCCAGCTCCGGATTGCGGTTTAAAATTTTTTCCTGTTCTTTATATTCCTGATATACGTCGCTTCTTTTGATGGATACAAGAAGCGCATGAATATTCCTCTCTATGGCGTCCATCAAGTTATGCCTCCATAATGATCGGAAGTATCATAGGTCTTCTCTTTGTGCGCTTCCACAGATAGTCTCCAACTGCGTCCTTCACCACCAGCTTGATCTTGCCCCAATCGGTAATGCGTCGGTCAATGCAGGTATCCAGCGCCTGCTCCACTACCTCTCTGGCATGATCCATCAGATCCTCGGACTCTCTGACATAGACGAAGCCTCTGGATACAATGTCCGGTCCCGCCAGAACCGTATTGCTGTGCCGCTCCAGTGTCATTACAACGATCATAATTCCGTCTTCCGCCAGATGCTGCCGGTCACGGAGCACGATGTTTCCGACATCTCCTACGCCAAGTCCGTCCACCAGAATCGCTCCCGTCTGAACGCTTCCGGTGACTTCCGCTCCGTACTCATCCAGCTCCAGCACATTTCCGGAGGAAAGAATAAAGATATTCTCTTTTGGAATTCCCAGATCCTCCGCCACATGTTTCTGGGCGGTCAGATGGCGGTATTCTCCATGAACGGGAACTGCGTACTTCGGACGAACCAGAGAATAGATCAATTTGATTTCTTCCTGACAGGCATGTCCCGACACATGAACGTCCTGGAAAATAACTTTTGCGCCTTTCATATATAGTTCATTGATCACCTTCGACACGGCCTTTTCGTTTCCGGGGATCGGATTGGAGCTGAAAATAATCGTATCGTTTGGTTTTATCGTGATTTTCTTATGAATGTTAGCCGCCATGCGGGACAGCGCCGCCATGGATTCTCCCTGGCTTCCGGTGGTGATCAGAACCACCTTGTCATCCGGGTAGTCCTTCACCTGATCAATCTCAATCAGGGTGTTCTCCGGAATCCGGAGATATCCAAGCTCTGAAGCAGTGTTAATAACGTTTACCATGCTCCTGCCTTCCACCGCGACTTTTCTTCCAAAACGATAGGCCGTATTGATGATCTGCTGCACACGGTCCACATTGGAAGCAAAAGTGGCTATGATGATTCTTGTGGTGCGGTATTCATTAAAAAGATTGTCAAACACCCTTCCCACTGTGCGTTCCGACATGGTAAATCCCGGGCGTTCCGCATTGGTGCTGTCGCACATCAGGGCAAGAACCCCCTTCTTTCCGATCTCCGCGAAGCGCTGCAGGTCAATGGCGTCTCCGAATACCGGAGTGTAATCCACCTTAAAGTCTCCCGTATGGACAACAATTCCCGCCGGAGAATAAATCGCCAGCGCGGAAGCGTCCTGAATACTGTGGTTGGTCTTGATAAATTCAATGGAAAAATCTCCAAGATTGATTACCTGTCCATGTTTTACTTCCTTGAGCTTCGTGGAGCGCACAAGGTTATGTTCTCTCAGCTTATTTGTAATCAGTCCAAGAGTAAGCTTCGTAGAGTAAATCGGAACGTTGATCTCTTTCAGGACATAGGGAAGAGCGCCGATATGATCCTCATGTCCATGAGTGATCACAAAGCCTTTGACCTTTGAGATATTTTCCTTCAGATAAGTAACATCCGGAATTACGAGGTCGATTCCCAGCATATCATCTTCCGGGAAAGACAGACCGCAGTCTACAACTACTATACTCTCTCCGTACTCGAAAGCTGTAATATTCATTCCAATCTGCTCCAGACCTCCAAGAGGAATGATTTTCAGCTTTTCTGTATTTCTGCGTCCCCTGCGCGATGAGGATGCCCTGCCGGAACTCTTGCCGGTATTTTTCTGCATACTGTTCTTTAAAGCCGCTTTTTCTGTATATTTTCCAGATGTTCTCTGTTTCGGACGGTACTTATTGTTCTTCTGCTTTGCCGTCTGCTTTCTTGTATTATTTCCGGCGTTTCTTGTATGGCTACCGTTCCTTTTCTGTTTTTCGTAATTATTTGATCTCATATTATTATTGTCACTTTTCAATCAATGCACCTCCATCTTTTTTTTGCACACAAACTCAGGAATACCGACGGCATTCCTTCCATGTTTCTGTTCCGTTCTTTTGTTTTTCAGATTTCCAGATTCACGTCCTCCAGCATCTGCTCAAAAACTTTAAAAACCGCTTTCAGTTCTTCCTCGTCCTCCACCATCTCATAGCAGGCCTCCGGGCTTGCTTCCGGTGATACGTCCTTTAAAATATAGGCTTCCGCCTCATCTGCAGCAGAATCGGACACCAGCAAATAGGAGGTCCCTCCGATCCTTGTCTGCTCCTCTACATAAAATTCCTCTTCCGTTCCATCCGGAGACTGAAATTTAATCTTTTCCATGTCTTTTTCCTTATCTTACCGTCAGGGAATCCAGATATCCCTGTAAAATCAAAACTGCAGCCATCGAATCCAGGTATTCTTTTCTGTTTTCTCTCCGCACCCCGGCTTCTATTAAAGTCCTCTCTGCCGCTGCTGTAGTGAGACGCTCATCCCACATCACAATGGGCAGTCCTGTCCTTTTCTCCAGCATTTCCCTGAATTCCAGAGTTTTCTCCGCACGCTCTCCCATGGTATTATTCATATTTTTCGGAAGCCCTACCACGATCCGCTCCACTCCGTACTCTGCGGCCAGCTCTTCAATCCGCGCCAAAGTCCTGCGAAGCTTATTTTCCTGCTTCCTCCAGATAGTCTCCACCCGCTGCGCGGTCAGTCCCAGAGGATCGCTGACTGCCACGCCAACCGTCTTAGATCCGTAATCCAATCCTAAAATACGCATATACTCAGCGTTCCCAGGATTTATTCTTAATATACTCGTTTAAAAGTTCCTCTACCAGTTCGTCTCTCTCCACTTTCATAATCATGCTTCTGGCACCCTTATGACTGGTAATATAAGTGGGATCACCGGACATAATATAGCCCACAATCTGATTTACCGGGTTATATCCTTTTTCGTCCATCGCATTATACACCAGATCCAGAACTTCTTTCACCTCCAGCTCCTGCTCCGGCTTTGTCCTGAAGTATTGTGTATTTCCCAAACTGTTTTCTGCCATTTTCTCTCACGTCCTTACTGTTATTTCTTTTCTATACGATAACTGTTCAGAATCTGCACAGTTACAGACAAATTAAAAAACGTCCCGCCGGGCGCGCTGCCCCGGCCGCTGAATAATCATTATTATTTTAATATATATCACACCAAAATACAAGGAAAAATCTATTCTTGAGTTTCCGCAGAATTATCCCCTAAGATAAATCTGCTGGGTTTTGTTATCCACAACTTTGAAAAAATGGCCAAAATATAAGGAATCCTGTTCCTTTTTGATGTAAAATTAAGTTGCCAAACAAAA
>DWYN01000011.1 GCA_019118645.1 Candidatus Blautia excrementipullorum
GATGAAGCAGCTTGAGACAGAACTGAAGGTAAAGCTGTTCGAGAGAAACCGGACGGGGGTGACGCTGACCAAGGCAGGAAAGCTTTTGTATGAAAGGACAGAGAGCCTTCTCACTTTTGTGCACTCTACGGAACAGGAGGTGGCGAAGGCCGGAAAAAAAGAAGTGCTGCGGATCGGGATTACCCCGACTACAGTCAGCACGGTAATGCCATGTATTTCCTCTTTTTCCAGGCAGAATCCGGATGTCAATTTTGAAGTTCGGGACGCCATCACCTTTACGCTTTTTAATTATCTCATGGAGGGAATCATTGACGTTTCTGTTGTCAGAACGCCAATCAATCTGGGTAATGTGGAATTCATAGAAATCTGCAGAGAGCCTATGATCGCCGTGTTCCCGCCGGGGATCAGAACTGAGGAAAAGGAATTCACCCTGGAAAAACTGGCGGGATTTCCTCTGATTCTTTACCGGAGATATGAGAAATTTATTATGGACGCGTTTTTTGAAAGGGAACTGGAACCCGATATTTTCTGCGTCTGCGACGATCCAAGAGACGCAATGCTCTGGGTAAAAGAGGGCCTGGCCGCGGCGGTATTCCCCCGGTCAATGAGCAGTATGTGCAGCGGACTGAAAATCAAAATGCTGGAAGAAAAGGAACTGGAAACGAGGATTCTTCTTATCTGGAAAAAAGGAAAAAAGCCCTCGGAGCTTCTCCAGAAATTTCTGGATGTCTGTGCCTGTGTGATAAGGGAAAACAACTCCCCGCAGCAAATCTGCGCAACGGAGGCAAGGGAAGATGGGAAGCAGGAAGGAAAATCCTGTGCGATATAGATTAAGGGAGAGGAAAAACGACAGTATGAGACGCAATGTAACTTTGGATGAAATTTCGGATGGAAAATTGTACGGACCGAATGATATGGTCAAAGCAGACTGCCAGGACTGCAGAGGCTGCTGCGACTGCTGCAGAGGTATGGGAGATTCAGTGATTCTGGATCCCTATGACGTGTGGCGGCTTGGCCGAGGGCTGAATAAAAGCATGGACGAACTGCTTGTGAAAGAACTGGAACTTGGAGTGGCGGACGGGAACATCCTTCCCCATCTTGCCATGACAGGAGACGAGGAACGCTGTGTATTTCTGAACGGAGAGGGCCGCTGTTCTGTACATGAAATTCGTCCCGGATTCTGCAGATTATTTCCTCTGGGGAGATACTATCAGGAGAATGGCTTTTCCTATATTCTGCAGATCCATGAATGCTCAAACCGGAACCGTACAAAAGTAAAGGTGAAAAAATGGATTGACACGCCGGATCTGAAGCGCTATGAAAAATTTGTGTACGACTGGCATGAATTTCTTCTGAAAGTCCAGGAGATTTTTTACCGCGCAGAGGATGAGACTCTGGAGAAGAATCTGAATCTGTATGTGCTGAACCAATTTTACCGGAAGCCCTATGAGGAGAACCGGAATTTTTATGAACAGTTTTATGAGAGACTGAAGGAGGCGGAGGGCATCCTGTCTCTTGAACTCTAAGCGGATACGCTCCCCATTATTATGTAAAAAAATGAGATAATGCGGGAGCTTTTTTCATGCAAAAAAACAGTTGACATGAAAATATTTCGTCTGTATAATATGCAAAGTTAGGACGCTAACTATCAAAGAAAGAGGTGCAGATGATGCAGGATGCGGACGAAAAAATCAGGAACATGCACATGGGACTTATGATTCATACGCTTTCCAATCAGATGAAGCGCAGCAATGCCTCTGTGGATATTGGAGATGAGGGCGAACTTACTGCAATTCAGAGGCATGTGCTGAAATACATTCTTCTGACCACTCTCCGGGGAGATGTGTACCCGAAGGATGTGGAGGAGGAGTTCCAGATACGGAAATCCACGGTAACAGGAATCCTGAAGCTCATGGAAAAAAACGGCTTTATCCGACGGGTCAGCGATAAGAAAGACGCCAGATATAAACGGCTTGTTCCCACGCCGAAGGCAGAGGCGCTGCGGCCGTATATTCTGAAGCATATCCATGAGACGGAGGATCGCCTTACAAGGGGAATCAGTGAGGAGGACCTGGAAGTATGCAAAAAAGTCATGTGCCGGATGTTCTGCAATCTTGCGGAAAAAAACAGGGAGAATGAGGAGGTAGACCAAAAAGATGAATAAAACACTTTTAAGATCAGTCCGGGAATATAAAAAACAGTCTGTACTGGCCCCGATCTTTGTAATCCTTGAAGTGCTGATGGAAGTTTTGATTCCTATGGAGATGGCAAAAATTATTGACATCGGTATTTCCGGAGGGGATCTCGGATATATTGTGCGGAGAGGCGTGATCCTGGTTATTATGGCAATGCTTGCGCTTTTCTTCGGCATGACGGCAGGAAATATGGCTGCAATTGCCGGGGCGGGATACGCGAAAAACCTGCGGCATGATATTTTTTATAAAATACAGGAGTTTTCGTTTAAGAACATTGATCACTTTTCCACGCCCGGGCTTGTTACCCGTATGACCACAGATATAACAAACGTACAGATGGCTTACATGATGAGCATCCGTCTTCTTGCCCGCGCACCCATCATGGTAATTCTCTCCTGGATCATGACGCTTATGATCAACAGGGAGATAGCGCTTCTGTTTCTGATTGTGATTCCACTGCTGGGCGGAGCTCTGATTTTTATTGCGAAAAAGGCACATCCTCACTTTGTGAAGGTATTTGACGAGTACGACGTTCTTAATAATTCCGTTCAGGAGAATGTAAACGCCTCCCGTGTGGTAAAAGCTTTTGTAAGGGAAGACTTTGAGATCCGGAAGTTCCACGGAATTTCCCAGTATGTGTACGACCTGTTTACAAAAGCGGAAAAAATTGTCGCATGGAACTCTCCGGTAATGCAGTTTACCATGTATGCGGTTGTACTGCTTATGATCCTGATCGGCGGAAAGAGCATTGTTTTCGGCTCCATGGAGACAGGAGAGATGACCAGTATTGTTGTCTATGCCATGCAGATTCTTATGTCTCTGATGATGGTTACTTTCGTTTTCGTTATGATTATGATAGCTGAGGCGTCTACGGACCGTATCACGGAAGTTTTGACGGAAGTTCCGGATATGAAGGAAAAAGAGGATGCAGTAAAAGTAGTTCCCAATGGCGATATCGACTTCGACCATGTGGAATTCAGCTATGCGGGAGAGGGCGGAAATCTTTCTCTGAAAGATATAAGCCTTCATATTAAATCCGGTCAGACAATAGGAATCATCGGCGGCACCGGAAGCGCGAAATCTACTCTTGTACAGATGATTCCCAGACTTTACGATGTGACGAAGGGCTCTGTCAAAGTCGGAGGAATTGACGTCCGCAGCTATAATCTGGAAGCTCTGAGGGATCAGGTTTCCATGGTGCTTCAGAAGAACGTGCTTTTTTCAGGAACAATTTATGAAAACATCCGCTGGGGAAATGAAAACGCCACTGATGAAGAAGTGCAGAGAGTCTGCAGGCTGGCCCAGGCCGATGGATTTGTAAATGAATTTCCGGCAGGCTACAACACCATGATCGTGCAGGGAGGAAACAACGTATCCGGCGGGCAGAAGCAGCGTCTCTGTATTGCCCGGGCGCTTCTGAAAAAACCTAAAATCCTGATTCTGGACGACTCTACCAGTGCGGTAGACACAAAAACGGACGCAATGATCCGGAAAGCATTCCGTGAGGAGATTCCGGATACCACCAAGATTATTATTGCACAGCGTGTTTCTTCAATTGAGGACGCAGATCAGATTATTGTTCTGGACAAAGGAGAGATCGCCGGCATCGGAACCTCAGAAGAGCTGCTTAAGACAAATGAGATTTACCGGGAAGTTTATGAATCACAGGT
>DWYN01000090.1 GCA_019118645.1 Candidatus Blautia excrementipullorum
TCTTTCGAAGGGATGAGCTTTTGCTTGCGCTTGTGATCTTTTGTGTACTGATAATAGTACTGGGTCTTCTGCGTCCCTTTGGAGCGCTTGGCCGAGATACTGTAGGCCACGCACTGCTTGATTTCCTGCATCAGCTTCACGATGCGAATGGCAATATCTTCCATAAAAATCCCCCTTTCGTAAAGGGGGATTATAGCACAAAAATGGCTTAATTGCAAGGTTTCTAGGGGACAGAGAAGGTAAGAAACTATTGGCCTTCCAAGATCCAGGTGTCTCCTGCGGCTAGCTGCCGTTCTCCCTGCCAAGTCTCTCCTGTGAAAGCATTTGAAAATGCCCTCGGCAGCTGGATCGTGACAGCATCGGACCGATGGTTAATCAGAAAATAAAAGCTTCTTTCGCCGGTATCTCGTTTTGTACATTCTACGCCATCGGGGACTTCCAGCGGAGCCTGAAGTCCCAGGTCTTGACAAAGCTGTCCAGATAATTCATCAATAAATGCCTGTTCCGGATCCGTTCCCACATAGTATGCCTTTCCTTTTCCATAGGTATGGACCGTGGCGCAGGGCATACCCGCATAGAATTCCTTCTCGTACACAGCTAGTGCTTCGGCTCCTTCCAGATGAATCAGATCATACAACATGGAACAGGCATACGAATCCTGCGAGAATTTCGTCGATGGTAAGATATGCATTCGATTATTCATGTGCGGCGGCAGGGCATCCGTCTCTTCGATCCAAATTCCCAGCACTTCTCTCAGGCCACCGGGATATCCACCCAAAATGACTTGATCGTTTTCCTTGGCAATCCCGCTAAATACAGATGTCAGCAGGGTTCCGCCCTTCTGAACATGGGCTCGGATCCTTTCGCTCAGATCCCCTCGCATCTGATACAGACAGGGCGTGATGATCAGATCATACGAGGAAAGATCTTGATCATATCGCAAGACATCGATAGGAATGTTTCTCCCATAAAATGCCTTATAGTATTTCTGCACCTGTGGCAAATACTGTAAGTCCTTAGAGGGACCGCTGCAGAGCTCCACAGCCCACCAGTTATGCCAGTCAAAAATAAGACCCACTCTGGCCTTGGTACGGGCGCCGACCAAACGATCTCCCAGTTTCTCCAGTTCTTCCCCGATCTGGGTCATCTCTCTGAACGTGCGTGTTTTTTCATGACCCGCATGAGAAATCAATGCACCATGAAACTTTTCCTGGCCTGCTATAGACTGCCGCATCTGAAAAAAGAGGGCCGTATCCGCACCATGCGCCAGGCCCTGATAGGCTAAGCGGCGAATCTCTCCTGGACGTTTCAAGACATTATAGGGCTGCCAGTTCTGCTGGTTGGGAGACTGCTCCGTCACCCAATAAGACTGTCCCTGTTTCAGTCCCCGCATGATATCGTGCTTCAAGGCAGCTAAAGAACGATCTTCAAAAGGCCATGGATAGTTGTCCCATCCCACTACATCCAGATGTTTGCATAGTTCAAACTGATCCAGCTTCTTAATGTAGCCGGACATATTTGTCATCACGGGCAGATTGGGTGTATACTTCTTGAGAATCTGATATTCATTCTCAAAACACTCGATCACGCTGTCCGTTGTAAACTTCAGGTAATCCTGCTGAATCGGTGGATAGAAACGATAATCATCATTTAATTCTGTTGGCAGCTCCATTTCTTCGAAACTGTAGATCTGCCGGCCCCAGAAAGCCAGATTCCATGCCTGATTCAATGCCTGCGGCGTCTTATACTTTTCTTTCAGCCACTGTCTGAACTTTGCCTGACAGGTGGGACAATAACAGTATGTACCGTATTCATTCGCCACATGCCAGCCTACCAGAGCCGGATGACTGGCGAAATGAGAAGCCATCTGTTCTGCTAAGGCTGCCGCACGTTCTCGATATTTCGCGCTGTTATGGCAGAAGAATACGCGCATGCCATGAGTACGCTTTCGTCCCTGAATATCCACCGGGAGTACCTCCGGATATTTCTTGGACATCCAGGCCGGCTGCGCCGTCGTCGGCGTCGCCATGCAGACGTGAATACCGTTCTCCCATAGAAGATCCACAATGCGATGAAGCCATTCGAAATCATAGACGCCCTCTTCCGGCTCCAGTTTCGCCCACCCAAATACGGGGAGCACCACCAGGTTTACGTGCGCCTTTTTGAACAGCTCCATATCCTTTTGAATCGTTTCCTCATCCCACTGTTCGGGATTATAATCTCCACCAAAATAGATCATCTTTTGCTTGTCCACGGCTCTCTCCTTTTACCTTTCAAAAAAACTTTTTGGATGTCCCGGCTCAAAAGGTTCTCCACGCAGGATGTGCGCCGGATTGTCCTGCATCAGTCTCTGGGCCACATGAGGGGCGTATTCCGCCGAAAGCATGTCCCACACTTCCCGCATATCCGGCGTTCTCATCCGCGAGGAATGCGCGTCACTCGCGACCATCGTCACCAGACTCCTGGCCACAAGCGCATGGGAGGTTTCCTCCGGTCCTCGACCGAACCGCCCCATAAGGCTGCCCTTATTGACCTGTGCCCCATATCCTCTCATGCGCCACTCATATACCATCTCCGGATCTCGCTGTACAAAACGATATCTTTCCGGATGGGCTACAATCGGCACATATCCTAAGTCGTGAATCTCATCCAGTATATAAAATACGGTATCTGGATTTTCATCAAAGTCAAACTCGATCAGAATATACTGTGTTCCTTCATAGCCCCACAGTTCCTGATCCATCAGGCGCTGCGGCGCATCCTCCGTTCCGAAGATCTCCATCCCCAGCCGGAGCTGCAAGGGGATCTGCTGTCTGGACAGCTCCATGGTGAGTTCCTGGTAAGCCGCTCGAATCCTCTCCGGATCCTCCCATTCTCCCGGTATATTAAAATGCGGCGTGGCCACAATACAACTTGTTCCACTGCGGGCCGCAATCCAAGCCATCCGAATCGACTCTTCCAGATTCGGAGATCCATCGTCCACGCCCGGTAAAATATGGGAATGAATATCTATCATTCTCTATCACCCTTTCAGGTCTAGTATATCATTTCCCCTGAGGATTCGTCAATATTCTTCTCTTCTTCTGTGTAAAGTTTCGGCAGTTTCGTATGAAAAATCAACACCTCTGCTTCTCCTGTCGCCTGTTTTAAAATCTCCATCATCCGAACATGATCGTGCCCATCTGTTTCCTGCACATGATACCCCAATGCTTTCCATTTCTCAGCAAATGGGGCTGCATGAGGTTCTTTTGTGCGCAGCCCCGCAAAGGCCTGACTTCTGTGATAATCAATGAAAATCTTTCCCTTCGGCTGTTCATACTGATTCCACATGGCCTCGTCCATCCACTCCTGATCTTCCGTCAAAATCCATTCTTCTGGCGAATCTACCAGATGAGGCCCAACCCGTTGGATCCAGTCTACGGCCCGATGATGCGGACTGACTCTGACCGGTATTTTTTCCTCCGATAAAACTGCCAACAAATCTGACGCGGCTAAAAACGATGGCGCCGATTGTCTGCTCTGCGCGTCCAGGTTGTCCATACACTGTACTCGCAGATCCCAGGCCATTTTTTCACTTTCCATATAGAAGACACCTCCTCTCCTTATTTATATTGTGCTTTTTTAAAAATATGCATGTATTTTCCGGTCTTTGTATGGTATAATAGGTGTGGCATGGCATATTTTGAATCGTTGATTTCTCGCCACGCCTCGAGATGGACGCCAGAAGGCGCCCATCTCCGATCTATCATTCAGGAGGGTCATTATGAAAAAAACAATCGCTGCAATCTACACTGGAAAGGGACTGGCAGATCCCCTGCAAGCTGTCATCAATCGTACGCTGCCGGATTGGCGGCTGATCAGCATCATCGACGATCAGATCATCGGAGAGGTCAAAGAAGCAGGATCTCCTACCCCTGAGATTTATCAACGTCTGATTTCTTATTATAAGGCGGCAGAAGCCATGGGTGCCGATGTGATTCTCAATACCTGTTCTTCTGTAGGAGACGTGGTCTATGAGGGACGCAAGCAGGTACAGGTTCCCATCGTACGTATTGATGAAGCCATGGCTCGTAAAGCCGTGTCCGAGAGTTCGGTCATCGGCGTCGTCGCTACGCTGCGATCCACGCTGGATCCTACCATGCGGCTGTTACAGATTGAGGCAGAAAAGCTGGGAAAGACTGTGACACCGGTAGATGGCCTGGCCGATGGCGCCTATCAGGCACTGGTCGATGGTAAGCCGGAGCTCCATGATGAATGTATTGCTAAAACTGTCATGGCATTGGCAGAAAAGGTGGATTGTATTCTATTGGCACAGGGCTCTATGGCGCGCATGGAACAGAAACTGGGGCAGATGGTTTCTATCCCGGTGTATGCCAGCCCCCAGCTTTGTCTGAATGCCATCCGAGACGAATATGATAAAGAGTAAGGAGCTTCCTATGCAGACTGTTACATTACAGGATCTGACAAAGACCCTTCCCCATCTGGATCCGGTTCCCGTGGAGGCTCTGCTGCATCGGGAAATTGAGAAACATCCTGGAAAGATCGTGGTATTGGATGATGATCCTACCGGTGTGCAGACGGTACACGATATTTATGTCTATACGGATTGTACGCTGGCAAGTATTCGAGAAGGCTTCTCTCGTCCAGAACGTCTTTTCTACTTACTGACCAATTCCCGGGGACTTACCGAAGAAGAGACCACGGCGCTGCATCGGCAGATTGCGCTGGATCTGGCAACTGTCTCCCAGGAGACCCATATCCCTTTCCAGGTCATTTTACGCGGAGACTCTACCCTGCGCGGACATTATCCGCTAGAACCGCTTTTGATGAAACATACGTTGGAGGACGCTCTCCAGCTACATTTCGATGGAGAAATTCTATGTCCCTTCTTTTTAGAGGGTGGACGTTATACCGCCTCCGACATTCATTATGTGGCGGATCATGATCAGCTGATCCCGGCTGGACAGACAGAATTCGCCAAGGACAAAACCTTTGGCTATCAGGCCTCCGACCTGAAAGAATATATCGAGGAAAAGACACAGGGCAAAGTAAAAGCCGATTCCGTCGCCAGCATCTCTTTGGAAATGCTGCGCAATGAGGATTACTATCTGATCTACAACATTTTGATGGGGCTCCATGACTACGGACACGTCATTGTCAATGCTCTGGATTATGCCGATCTGGAAGTATTTGCGGTTGCCTACTATCGTGCGATCGCGGCTGGCAAGCGTTTTCTGATTCGTTCCTCGGCTTCCCTGGTTCGTGTCCTGGGAGATGTTTCTCCCCGGCCGCTCCTGACCGCACAGGATCTACATGTCAACGGGCAGGGCGGCCTCATAGTGGCCGGATCCCATACGAAAAAAACAACGGCGCAGCTCGAAGCGCTCCTGCAGCTGCCTGATGTTCAATGTGTCACCTTCAATCAGCATCTGGTTCTTGAGGCTGAAGCCTTTGCGCAGGAAATCGAGCGTGTCGTTCGTGAGGCTGACAGTTTGATCGCAAAAGGACGCACGGTAGTCATCATGACCCGGCGAGAACGAATCGATGCGGGTACTGGGAATCCGGAAGATGACCTTATCATCGCTGTAAAAATCAGCACGGCGATCACGGATATTGTGGCGCGCCTGACTCATCAGCCAGCCTATATCATCGCGAAAGGCGGCATCACATCCAGCGATATTGGGACCAAAGCCCTGAAGGTTCACCGCGCGCTTGTCATGGGGCAGATTCTTCCCGGAATCCCCGTATGGCAGACAGGACCGGAAAGCCGTTTTCCAGGCCTTCCTTATATCATTTTCCCGGGCAATGTGGGAGAAGCGGACTCCTTGCGCCGGATTGTCGAGACACTATCCTATTCTTCGAAGGGGGAATCATCATGCCACAACAAGTCCTGATCTCCGTCGCGCCCGTCAATGCGGGAGATCAACATATAGATCCTCGTGCCATTGCGCGCGATGTGATTGAGAGTGCAAAACTAGGCGCCGCTCAAGTGCATCTTCATATCCGGGATGCGCATGGGGCATTGACCCCGGACCTTTCCGTGTTTCAGGAAACCGTCCGTTATATTCGCCAGGAATCTGACATCATCATTCAAGCCTCTACGGGCGGTGTATCGGATTTGACCATACAGGAACGCTGCGCACCTCTGTATGATCCCATGGTAGAGACCTGCTCCCTTAATGTCGGTTCCGTCAACCTGGGAGAAGCTGTCTATCTCAATCCCATTCAGGATGTTCGCTACTGTGTATCCGAAGTCATCCGGCAACATGTGTTCCCGGAAATCGAAGTCTTTGAAATCGGCATGATCGATACCGTATTGGATCTGCTGAAAGATTATGATTTTCCGAAGCCCGTCCTGTTTAATATCGTTCTGGGACACAAGGGCGCTGCGCCTGCCACAGTACAGGCCCTCCAGGCCCTGCGTTCCTTCATTCCGGAAGGAATGCTTTGGGGAATCACACATTTCGGGCGCAGAGACGATACGATCTTTGCCGAAGCCATCCGTCTGGGCGCATGTACGGTCCGAGTCGGCTTTGAGGATTCCAATTATCTGAATCCAGATACGCAGGTCGCGACCAATGCGGAGCTGGTCGCGCATACGGCGCAGCTGATTCGTTCTTTGGGCTGTGAGGTGGCTACGCCCGCACAGGCACGTGCCATGTTGGGATTGCATTCATAAACAAAATCCCCTATTTTCGTTTTTCAACATATAAAGGCGGATGATCCTCCTTTTCCAATACGTTGTGAAAAGAAAATTCATCCGCCTTATTTTTGTTGAAACAAACATTCTATTCTTTAATCTGTTTGTACTATTTTTACTACTTGCAAATCAGAAAGTTGTCCTGAAGAACTTATTACAACCTGCGATTTTGGATCTGCTGTAATCGCAGTATATCCTCCCATACTCCCTAGAATATCAACGCCTCGTTGTCGAACATAATATTCCATTCCCATCGACGTTTCTCGACTTTCCAAGCAAAATATATAATTACTTCCAGTACTAGAATCATAATGAATGGCGCTATCGGGAAGTATATACGGATAATATTCTTCCGTAATCATAGATGCATTCATTTGAACACGACTCCCAATATGAACATTTGTCGTTATTTCATCGAGAACCACACTACATTTCCAATTATTTGACGTATAATCATAAAAATAAGTGTAGTCCTCTCGATTTATCCGACGTTCCGCTTCCTCCCCTGGTATACTGCAATATACAATTTCCGGGAATGGTGTTTCCAAACTGATATACCATACGAGCTCTATTCCTTGTGACATGTCGCCGCATGTAATAAGCGTCTGATTCATTTCATAATCGTCTAATTCTGGTATGTTCATGATTTCCCCTTCTTGTCTAGCTACGATCACACCTCCTTGCTCCAAAATCTCTCCCAACTGTTCTAATTCTATTTCAAGCACTTCAATTTCTAACTGATTTAAACGATCATTGACATCCGTATTTTCACGTAGCAATGTCATTTCTTCTTCTTTTTTCAAGTATTCTATCTCTAAGAGAAGTGTATCCACTTTACAAAGTGCCTCACCTTCTTCCACATATTGTCCTTCATGACAATATACTTCCACAATACGACACGCTGCAGGTATTTGATATTCCTCATAATGCAGTGCCTCTATTATACCCTCAAAATAGCACGTCTCACGCAAACTATCTCCTTGTACAGTACCAATTTCAACTTGTACTAGCGAATGTTTATATACTTGTGAAGAAATATAAGTACATATGACCAAGACTACCAAAAAACTAAAAAGCGCTACTACATACCATTTTATAGATCTTTTCATACTCCCTTCTCCTTTCGGAATACAATCGCATCCATACTATCGCTAAGTGCATGACGACTCATTGCAAATATAATCAATATCGGTACTGAAATAATAAGGGCACAAACCAGCAATTCACCTATTTCATAGGAGTTCATCCTCTCAAATAGGATGGACATCGGATACTGTGTTTCATCCTGTAGAAATATTAATGGCTGTTCAACCATATTCCATTGGTCTGCCAATGTCAAGACAAATAATGTGGCAACACCGGATTTGGTTTGCGGCAATCCTATCTGGGCAAAAATTCTCCATTCTCCCGCCCCTTCTACTCTAGCACATTCTATGCACTCTTCCGGTACTTTTTGAAAAAAACGATACATCAAATATACCCCGAATGGACTAAAAATTGCCGGAAACCATACAGCCCATTCACTTCCTAATAGCCCCAGTTCACTTACGATTGTATAATGTGGCACAATTACTGTCTGATAGGGTAATACAGCCAACAAAATATATATATTTAATATCCACCCACGTCCCGGAAAGGGAAGTTTTGCAAAGCCATAACCGGCGAGTGTAGCAACAATCATCATACCTACGACCCCTGGAACGACTAAAAAGAGGCTATTCCAAAAATACATAAGATATCTGGGAGATCTAAACAGGACTTCTTTGTAACCCTCTATACCAAACTCCCGTGGAATCCAGTGGAATGGTACAATTCTTTCTTGCATGAAAGAAGCGCATAAAATCCATAATAAAGGTACTACCACAGGAATCAGCAACACAAAATTACAAATCTGCATACTCCATTTATGTCTATGCATCATTTTTCCCTCCGTAACGAAGTAACAGCAAAATCGGAATGCCGATACATATAATTAAAATTACGGATACTGCAGCCAGCCTTTGATCATTTGCCGCTAAGAAATTATTATACATGAAGTTTTGCATCATATATACAGAATCAGGCGGTTGATCTCCAAACAATAAATATGATTCACGAAAAATCTTAAATGAATTTGTTAATGCAATTAACACGCTGAAACAGGAAAAAGAACGTATCTGTGGAAATTGAACTTGAAGAAAAATTCTTACATGAGAAGCACCATCTAATTTAGCTGCTTCTATAGATGCCTTTTCAACGCATGCAAGCCCTGCTAGTAAAATTATAAGGCAGTATCCCGTATTTTTCCATAAATATATTCCGAGAAGTCCTACAAAACTCTCTACTCCTCCACTCCATTCTCCAGTTACTGCATTTACAAAAAGTACAATGATACCCGACGGTAAAAGCATCGGCAGCAATAAAGCAGAAACCCCACTCGTCGTCATATTCTGAAAAATAAATGCCAATCCTAATGACAGAATGCCTATTAATATTAGTCCAAGAACTAAAAAAAGTGCTGTATTCTGGGCTGCTAGAAGAAACGCTTCTGAAGAGAATAGACTGCTATATGCGTAAATTCCATTTGAAAAAGAACGAAGCAAACTCCTAGCAAATGGATATATATAAAACAAAAACATTCCTGCAATACTAGGCAATACAAACATTAGTCCTTTATTTTTATTCACTGACATATCTTTCCAATCTCCCTACCATCTCCTCATAACAACTCTCAAAGTCACTTGTTCCTTCTATATAAGGCTGTAACGTTTCCTGCACAATATCCCCCACAGCTGTATTAGGGATGTATGCCCCTACGATCTGTGTGATAAAGTCCTGAATCTGCGTTGCATATGGTTCCCTTAGTTCTTTAGACGTTGGTTTGGCTCTTCCAGTCTTTTCAATTACTTCTTGAACATTTGCTGCTAGATTTTCCTGATTAATAGACAGGTCATAGGCTTCTTCACCATACTTAAAAAAGTCACTAGAAATCGGATAATCCATAATACTTTGCAACAGTTCAATTCCTTCGTCTACATAATCGGACGAAGATTTTATTCCACCCCAAGCCGTAACACGAACATGATAACCCTCATCTGTTTTTGGAACAATCACCTGCATGTTCTTTCCCGCCTGATCATTATACATAGTAGCATAATACCGAATATTATTTGTCAACTGTAAATCTTCTAACATAAACGTTACATGCTCGATGACTCCTAGAAAATTGTTAGCATATTGTGTTGCAATTGAGCTGACTTCCTCACGATGAGCTTCTACTTGTTGCCATGTATCTGCAATCTGCTTAAATAAAGTCTCATCGAAATCTTCATTCAGCATATCATAACCTGCACTCTGCATCCAACGATACAGAATATCCTCTTCTCCCAATTGATTAACAATGGTTCCTTGTTCTGCGGTCGCATTTTGTAGGTCATTATACAGCACTTCCATAATCTCTGAAACGTGTGCGCCAAATGCTAGATTTTCCCCTTCTGTTACTTGATTCAATCTTTCTTCAGAAGTATATAACTGCATTACACTGAAGGATAAGGGAAGTAAATATTGCTTTTCCTGATACTGTCCACTTTCAAGAACAGCTGAAATATATTTCTCTGAATCTGACAGCATTCCACTAATATCATAAAACTGCTGATTCTCTACCATCTTCCATACATCAATAGACATATCTTCTGTCATCAGAATCACATCAGGGCCCTTTCCAGACATCAATTCTGTGCTTAGTCTTGTCTCTAATTCACTTAAATCTTCAAACTCTTCAATATTCATTACAAGATCAGAATTCTCCTTCTGAAATTCTGCTACCGCCTCTTTAATCTGCCGATTATCACCTGGCACGTATACCGTAAATGGTTGCTGCTGCGTGCTGCATCCTCCAATCAATAGAATAACAACCATCAAGAATACAGCATAAAACTTTTTCATATTTAACACCTTTCTTTCTTATAGATTGTATTTATATGGCAAAACATTTTTTACGATATATAAATCATCGTTAAATTTAAGATAAATATTTTTATGTCATTATTTATATACAACTTATCTAATCCTCCTTCGTTTTCTGGAAAAAATAAACTTTTGACCTAAATCCCCCTTTTTTAAAAAAATAGTTTCTCCTCATATTCTATGCCGAATTCATTACACACATCCTTCCATCTATTTTGTACTGAATAATAAAAACATAAACAATAAAAACGAAATGCAACATATTGCTCATCGGAAAAAAGTCTTTGTGCATAACCGCCTTTCCATTCCTCTCCAAACCTTTTTTCCCAGAAAATTAAATATAGATCCCAATCCCCAAAACTACGATCATCTAAAAAATGCCTATGTGAAAGTTGGTTCTTTTTTATATTAAACTCTTTCGGTTCTAATTTATTTAAAATATCCTTATCTAAAAGTCGTTTCCCACATATTTGCTCATAAATTTCATTACAATAATAAAGAGAATACATCACCGCAAAGTTTGCTGAACACTCACGAACATGCTCTAAAAAAATATCCCAGTCTATATTATTATTTACAATTGTATTATCTATTTCCTTATGATATTTTAATTTAAATTTCATACCTCTATATTCATGATGATACATATGAATACACAATAATAGCAAATGATCTTCTAAACTTGGAACATGAAATGATATATCATTTACTTTTCCTTTCATCGAACGTTCCAAAATAGGTAGTGCATTAACTTGATAATTATCGCCGTAGTTATGGTATCTATGATGTATCTCGATACTAAAGTTTTTCTTATTCCATGCACTTCCATGCCAGGCTAACGCCTTCATACATTGATTCCCTTCCCTATCTCCCAGCATCTCATATCCCATATCTTTTACAATTTTATATATTTCATCAACCTGCCCTGGATTTACTAATATATCGAAGTCTGTACATGCTTTTTCCTCAACGTAACATGATTTCCAATATACGGAAGTAAACCCTTTAAATAAGACATATTCTATTCCATTCTTTTCAAATTGTTCATTAATCAAATAAAGTTCTTTTAATTGTTTTCGGCTCAACATTGAACATAAACCCATCTGCAAACTAATTTCTTTATCATATAATTTTGTCTTTTTTCTTAAATTAAGTAAAAATGATTCCAGAATTTCATGTCTTTTAGCTCGAGAAATTAATTCAATATATTTTTCACTAATTAATTCTTCATTTGGAATATAGTGCGGATTCAATGCAGAATTCGCCAGCTCCATATCAATTGCATCAATAATATATATATCGCTTTTATCTTTTTTCATTTATTTTATCCTCCGCTCATTTTTTTCTTCCTATAATTTGTACTTGCAATGCATAAAAATAACCTTCTTTTTTTTCTAACAGATTTATTAATTGCTTTTGTTGATATACAAGTTCTTCTATTGAAATAAGTCCTTTTCTTATCAATGGATTATTTTTTATATATTTTTTTCTCTTATCTGTTATGCAATAATACTCTTTTATATTTTCATATCCAAAATTGTCCGTATCTTTTATTATAAAATATATTTCTATATCTGCAAATCCATGTTTATTCAAAAAATATTTAATCATTTCGAGATTAATCGTTTCTTTCTTTGTA
>DWYN01000091.1 GCA_019118645.1 Candidatus Blautia excrementipullorum
GCTCGTCTGCCTGAATATCTCAGGCGTGCGCTTCATCCTGTGGCTATAGCAGCATAAATCTCTATTTTGTTAGCTGAAATATTGAATTTTCAAGGTGCGAAGCCCATTTAAGGTATGGGAAGTCTTAGTAAACTACTAATGATAATGACGATACCTAAAATCATTAATAGCGGAACCGCTATTTTACGCTTACGGACATTTCCTTTACTGTCCAAAGCAATTTTAATTGCAGTTTCCTTTAGTTCTATAAATAGAGATTTGATAATTTCTATATCCACATTATATCATTGAATAATCAGCCATTCAATAAAATTCATAGAGTGACCAATCGCTTCACACCATTTCCTTAAGAAATCCCAAGATCTTTTAAGAACCTGCAAGACTTTCCCAAATACAGAAAAAAGCCCTTAAACACCGGATTCCCGGTACTTAAAGGCTTTTCTTCATTCACTCGTATCTGACTAAATCAATTAGTCCTGAACGTACGGCATGATTGCGATGTGACGGGCTCTCTTAATTGCCACAGTCAGCGCTCTCTGATGCTTTGCACAGTTTCCTGTGATTCTTCTGGGAAGGATCTTTCCTCTCTCAGAGATATATCTTTTTAACTTATTCACATCTTTGTAGTTGATTTCATTATTTTCTTTGCCACAAAATACGCAAACTTTTTTTCTTCTGCGTCCGCCTCTTCTCTTCATGGGAGAATCCGGTCTGCTGCTTTTTTCGTAAGCCATGCTCATTGACTCCTTTCTATCGAATGTTATTCCATCTGATTTTTAGTTAAACGGCAGTTCCTCATCAATACCGTCCGGAATATTCATAAACCCGTCAGCGGAAGCCGCACTGGGTGTGGGAGTTGGCGTGGGAGCCGGCGCAGGATTCATATATCCGCTGTGCTCGCTGGCGCTCTTGCTTTCCGCAAACTCTTGTTCTTCCACAACAACCTCTGTGGTGTATACCTTCTGTCCTTCCCGGTTGGTGTAGCTGCCGGTCTGTATCCGACCGGAAATCGCTATCTTAATTCCCTGACGAAAATATTTCTCTGCAAACTCTGCCGTTCTGCCAAAGGATACACAGTTGATAAAATCCGCTGTAGCTTCTCCATCTCTCTTAAAACGGCGATCCACAGCCAGTGTGTATCTGGCAATTGCCAAAGCGTTCTCACCTGCGGAATATCTCACCTCAGGATCACGCGTTAAACGACCCATTAAAATAACTTTATTCATATCTCTACCTCTCTATCACTTCATTCACTACGGCTGCCATATAAATCTCTTTAATGGGTTTTCCTGTTTTCACAGACTATGCTTCTTTTTTTACAATTAAAAATCTAAGCACGTTGTCCATGATGCGAACATGTCTTTCTACTTCTGCCGGACAGTCAGCATCTGCTTCAAATTGAATGAAGTAATAATAAGCTTCGCGCATTTTCTGAATTTCATAAGCAAGTCTTTTCTTGCCCCATTCTTCAACTTCTGTCACGTTGCCATTGTAGCGAGTGATGTAGCCTTTTGCTTTTTCCACAACAGCTTCGCGGGCTTCGTCTTCAATTTTTGCACTTACAACTAATGCCAGTTCATACTTGTTCATGCTTTTTACCTCCTTTTGGTCTCTGGCCTCCCAACACCGTGAGAAGCAAGGATAAATAATATATCACGAATTTGTATTTTATCATAAGCCCGGCACGAATGCAAGTCTTTATTCCCCTTTTTTCCGAATTCCCCGGGTGTTTTTTTCCACCAGCCTGCGGGCGATCATGATCTGATGACCACATCCGGTACATTTCAGACGAAAGTCGGCTCCTACCCGCAGAACTTCCCATTCAAAACTCCCGCAGGGGTGCTTCTTCTTCAGTTTTACAATATCTCCGATCTCATACTGTATCATCTGTCATACTCCTGTCCTGATCTGGGAAAAAACTTCTCCGATGGGCATCTTGATCAGAAGCTTTGCGCTTCTGTCGCGGGAAGTCGCACTTTTATTGATCAGCACCAGATCCTCCCCGTTAAAATAATCCAGCAGGCCGGCAGCCGGATATACCACAAGAGAAGTACCTCCCACTATCACCATGTCTGCTTTTGATAACGCTGCGATGGATTTACGGATTGTCTCCTGGTCAAGCGCCTCCTCATAAAGTACCACGTCCGGCTTAATGATGCCGCCGCAGCTGCATTTTGGAATATCGCCCGGCGCTTCTTTCATATAACGGGCATCATAAAATTTCCCGCATTTCATACAGTAATTTCTATGTACGCTTCCGTGAAGTTCATATACCTCTTTACTGCCCGCCAGCTGATGCAGGCCGTCGATATTCTGCGTAATCACAGCCTTTACCTTCCCGACCTGTTCCAGCTGAGCCAGCTTACAGTGGGCAGGATTGGGTTTTGCATCCAGTTCCAGCATCTTATTGCGGTAAAAGCGGAAAAATTCTTTGGGCTCGCGCTGGAAAAAGGTGTGGCTTAAAATCGTTTCCGGCGGATAGTCATACTCCTGATGATACAGACCATCCGTACTGCGGAAATCCGGAATTCCGCTTTCCGTGGAGACCCCTGCTCCCCCAAAAAAGACTATGTTTTCATGTTCATCAATCATTTTCTGAAGCTCTTCAATCTGGTTCATCCAATCCCTCCCTGTCTGTTATACATTCTTTAACGGTTGACGCACACACCCTGAACCACAAAACGAGTCGCCGAATTGCCGGTACAGGTGGAAAGCGTGACTACCCGATCCTCCTGGGTAAAATTCCGGTCCGCGGTCGGTATTTCCGACAGCTTCTTCATTTCCTGCATATAATTTACAAATTCTTTTCCCGTCTTTTCAAACAGCAGGTAGGTATCGCTTCCCACTGCCGTTTCATAGGCAGAAAATATCTGATACCGGTAATTCTTCTCCGGTGTGCACACCCAGAAATACAGGCTCTTTTCATATGTCTCCCGTTCCCGGAACTGCTTCAGTCTGCCAAACATGGATCCGTCTTTCATATTATGTCCGTAAACGATAGAATTGCAGTCTGAAAAATCCGCCTTATTGGCATAATCCAGAAAAATAGAACCGGCGAAGTTATATGTCTTTTCCGTCGTCCGATGAAGATAATATTCATTGTCCTCGCCCTGCATAATGGGGTAGTTGAGATCCAGCGCCTCCACATAGATCCACCCAACCACATCCTCATTAACCGCTTTCAGAGCCTCGAAATCAATGACCGGCCCTTCCGGTTCCTGTGATTCGTTTTCCTGGACTGACTGCACCTCTTCCGCTTCCTGCGGCAGCGTTACATAATCTTCCAGTTTCTCATACTCTTTTTGCGCCGCACGGTATTCTCCCAGCGTACTGATCAGCTGATATCCTGCTCCCAGGAAAACCGCCACCGCCGCCAGAAAAGCAATCCACCAGAGAATTTTCCCTGCTTTTGACGTTTTTTTTCTCTTTCCTTTTGCCATAAATGTCCTCTTTTTGCTTCTCCTCCACAGACACGCTCATAAAGGAAAACGCCAGGAACATCTCCTGGCGCATCAGTTGCGGGAGTAGGATTTGAACCTACGACCTTCGGGTTATGAGCCCGACGAGCTTCCAGACTGCTCCACCCCGCGCTATATGATAATTAAATTATATGCCTCTTCTTTCATTTTGTCAACCGGGAATACTCATCCGAATTTTCCTTCCCTGTACTATTATGATATTCCGTTTCTGTTTTATTTATTCCACTTTTTTTAAATGTACATTCCCGTAAAAACATACTATAATAAGTGTATAAATATCATGGTCAAAAACGGCAAGGAGGCGATTATCCTGTACCATTACATCGAACAGCAGGCTGTTCTTTTACAGCCCTATCTTGCAGAACTACGAAAGAATCTGCACCGCCATCCGGAAACCGCCTGGGAAGAGGAGCGCACCACAGAAAAGATTGCCGGCATCCTTTCACAGGCAGGATATGAAATCGTCCGCGGAGCTGCCGTTGCCGGCCATCAGACCGGAGTAATCGCCACGCTGCATGGCCCTGATCCGGCAGGTCCCGTCACAGTGCTGCGCTTTGATATCGATGCCCTTGCGGTTTCAGAATCAGCCACTTTGGACCACCTGCCCGCCGCAGAAGGATTTGCTTCGCTTCATCCGGGAAAAATGCATGCCTGCGGTCACGACGGCCATACTGCCATTGGGATCGGCTGTGCGCTTTTACTGGCAAAAATAAAAGAATGTTTAAAAGGAACCCTTCGATTTATTTTTCAGCCGGCTGAGGAAGGCGCCCGTGGAGCCTGTCCCATCGTGGAAAGAGGCTGGCTGGACGATGCAGACTATTTTCTGGCGTCTCACATTTTCCGTAAAACACCGGATCTGCCCCCTAACTGCAATGTAATTCCCGGAGTCAGCCATTCTTTGGCCACCACCAAGACAGACCTTATTTTTCACGGAAAAGCTGCCCATGCAGCCCATCCGGAACAGGGAATTGATGTCATTCCCGCTATGGCGGACCTGATCCTGCGTCTTGACAGATCAGGCAAAGACGGCTTTCTCCATGCCGGCACTATCCAAGGCGGCCGCAGCCGGAACATCATCGCCGATTACGGTAAAATCGAACTGGAAACAAGGGCTCCATCCACGGAAAGTGACCGGGAGCTAAACCAAATACTAAAAAAAATTTCTGCCGATATATGCGCTCAGTATCATGTAACCTGCGAACACCGCATCACCGGCAGCGCTCCTTCACTGGAAAGTTCTCCTGACTTCGTGCAGCAGATTACAACCCTTTTTGATAAGCAATTGGAACGTCTTCATCCTCTGCATTCCATGATCCCTTTTCCTGCCAGTGAAGATGCAGCCCACATGATGAATCGGGTAAAAGAACACGGAGGAGAAGCTGCTTTTTTGCTCTTTCCAACGAACCTTGCCGCCGATCTTCATCAGTCCGATTTCGATTTCCCTATGGAAATACTGTCCACCGGCGTTACTGCTTTTTCCAGCATTGTCTTTATGCTTGCCAATGGTAAAATATATTAATTCACGTAAAGTATTGACTTTTTCAGTTCTTAGTGTTATAAAACATATATAACAATAGATAAGGTGGTGACAATATGATATTCATAAAAATAGATGAACATACCATTCGTTGTATCATGAAACAAGAAGAACTGTCTAAAATGGGATATGATCTGGAATCGCTTTTAAAAGAACAGGATCCGGAAAAAATACAGAGTTTTCTGCATGAAATCATGGAGAAAGCAAAAGCTGCCGGTGTAGAACTGACTGAGGAATATCGTGCTGTCCAGTCTGTCGTACTGCCGGGACAATATCTGGCATTAAATTTCTCCAATATTAATCCTTCCGATCAGATTGACAATCTGATTGCAAATTTCCTGGAAGTTGCAGACGCTGTGGAGGACGCCGGAAGAGATAACCTGGAAAAGATACTGGAAAAAGAAGGCGAGGAAAAAGTTTCTGCCTTTAATGAATTTATGGAACGGTTAAAGGAATTTCATTCCTCCAGCCAGGAAGAACGGCAGCGCCGCGCCGCGCCGGAAGAACTGCCGGAAAATTATATATTAAAATTTTCGGATATGAATACGGTAGAAAAATTCTGTAAAGCCGCAGCCTTTAATATACCCGGCCGGCTATACAAAGATAAGAAAAATTACTGTATGCTCCTGGAAGGGACGCCGGACAATCTAGATAATCTGAACCTTCTGCTGCTTCAGGCCTGTGAATTTGCCGACACAGTGGAACCGGATCGTTTTTATTCCCAGTGTCTGGAAGAACACGGTGATATCATTATCCGGGAGAATCCCATTGAAGTACTAAAGAGCCTGTAAATCGGATAGGGAAGAAACCTTCCCTATCCGATTTTTATCCTTCAATGGCATCGATCGCATCAATGACGGCGCCTCGAAAACCATTTTTTTCCAAAGATGCCACTCCTTTGATGGTCGTGCCTCCCGGCGAACACACCGCATCTTTCATGGCTCCTGGATGATCCCCCTCTGCCAGATAAAGGGCTCCGACCCCTTTTATCATCTGCGCCGCCAGACGATAGGATGACGCACGGGTCAGACCATGCTTCACGGCCGCATCTCCCAACGCTTCCAGGTACATGGCCGTAAAAGCAGGAGAACAACCGGCCAACGTCCCTGCGACGGACATATGACTGGTTTCTATAAATTCCAACAGCGCAATGGGTGAAAATAAACTTTTAAACAGTACAATCTCCTCTGCACTGAGCGAATGCTTCTCCTCACAGACCATAATCCCCTCACCGGTGCAGATCGGCGTGTTCGGCACCGTGGAAATATGGTGAGTTCCCTTTTCCAGAATTTCTTCATACTGATCAAAAAACATGCCAGCCGCGATAGATATAACCAACTTATCCCTTAAAACGCTTTTTATCGGCGCTGTCACTTCTGCCATCTGATATGGTTTCACCGCCAGAATAATCACATCACATATCTGCACCACTTCCTGGTTACTTCTGCAAGGCGAAATGCCCAGCTTTTCTGCATTTTTTTCAAGCTTTTCGTAATTTCTTGCCGAGGCATAAATAGATGCCGGATCCATACCGGCTTTCTCCACCAGACCCTGTGCAATGGCGCTGGCCATATTGCCATATCCGATAAATCCCAGTTTCATCTTGTACCTCCTCACATCAATCCGATTTATTTTAAAATAAAAAAAGCCCATATTTTCGGGCTCTTTTAAAGGCGCAGACCGGATTTGAACCGGTGAATACTGGTGTTGAAGACCATTGCCTTACCACTTGGCTACTGCGCCATATATTTAAGTGACTCCAAGGGGATTTGAACCCCTGTTACCGCCGTGAAAGGGCGGTGTCTTAACCGCTTGACCATGGAGCCTTATGAAATACAGCAGTCGTCACCGGCTGCTGCCAATCCTCTTGAAACTCCCCCTGTTGGACTCGAACCAACGACACTGCGGTTAACAGCCGCATGCTCTACCGACTGAGCTAAGGAGGATTACTTCTTCTT
>DWYN01000092.1 GCA_019118645.1 Candidatus Blautia excrementipullorum
GAGGCATACATCATCATAAGGTACTCATATGCGTCACCAAACGCATCAATGGAATGGTCTTTCACATCGCCAAGTTTCATTTCTCCCACGCCATTCAGCAACTTGACCAGTTTCTCATTCCGCTTGGCTACTGTAGAACCTAATTTATTACTATTCACATCATAATCATCGAACAGTCCAGCAAAATCGTTCTCTGCCTCACTGCCTTTCGCAGATTCTTCAATATGGCGGAACACTCGTTCCAATGTCTCATTTAAGTTTTCATCATTCGCAGCATTGGCACGAACATTGCAGAATAATTCGCTCGGCAAAATGAAAAAGCCCTTTTCTTCTACCAATCCGTCACGAGCTTCTTCTGCATCCTCGTCTGGCATTTTTGCAAAGTCAAAATCAGAGTTTCCTGCAGCTGCCTCTCCGCTGTTTATGTAATTACACAAATTTTCAGAAATATATCGATAGAACATTGTTCCAAGAACATAATTCTTAAAATCCCATCCGTCAACTGCTCCCCTCAGTTCATCCGCAATTGCCCAAATAGCACGATGCAGTTCATCACGCTCCTGCTCCTTTTTAGTATCAACCATTTTCTTTTCCTCCGTTATCTTCCGGTATAAATTCCAGAATATCGTCCACACCACAATTCAAAACTAAATTGTTAGAATTATAGAAAAGGGTTGCCTATTCAATCCGGCAGCCCTTTCTACTGTTTTTTACAAACTCTTTATGTTTTATGCTTCTTTTTCCTCAGCCAGTGCTTTTACCTCATCCAGTGACAACTCCGTACACTGTGCGATCTCCTCATAAGATAGTTTGCCCAGCGCAAGCATATTGAGAGCTGTCCTTTTCCCCTTCTCTAAAGCAGCTTCATTCCGCATATCTTCCATCGCCTTACACATAGCAGCCACTCCTTTCTCATCTTCCTTAAAATATCTTACACGTTCTGCCAATGCTCTATACTTCATATCTTTCGCATCTGTACAGGAAAAATCATGCATCAGAATCCCTATTGGTGACTCATCCCGATATTCACCATTCACATATAAAATATGCGCCTCATCGCCAAAGTTCTCGCTGGTTTCTTTGATCACCCGCTCAATATGATAAATTGGTTTTCCTTTTCCCAACACATCTCGCTCTGTAATAAAGATTACATAAGTTTCTATCAAATTCTCCAGTTTCTCGCCCGGTTCGGTCACATTGGCATCAATCAGGCTGCTGTGATACCTCGCCCTTTTTGCTCCTGCTCCGCGATCTGCCCTTTGAATCTCCACATTGTATCTTTTCCCTGTGCGATCCGTGGCATAGATATCAAAAATAATTGATCTGCCCTGCAGATTTTTAAGCTGATGCTGAACCGCGACTTTCTCCACTTTCAAATCATCCCGGCCAATCACAATTCGCAGTACCAACTCCGTACACTCTATATTCTCTTCAAAACACTTTGACATAAAGTCATCATCCATCAGACGAAAATCCCGTAGGCGCTGCAGATCTTCCGGCCTGAATTTTTCTTTCCAATCCTTACTCATATCTGCTCTTCCTCTCTGTCCGTTTTTACTGGAATCTTATATCGCTCCTGTTTTATTTAAATTTTATCACAGGCAAACTTTTGCTGCAAGGCGCATTCCGTTCTTATACCAGGAAAATTTCGCCGTTTTCTTTTCTCCTTTTTACCCTTACTTCTCCCGTTTTTAGGATTTAGCACTGGGATTTTTTGGAGTCATACTTTTTAGTCGATGGCTCAGCACTGGTTTTTCATTCCACTATCAAAGACAGAGCGCATAAGAGGGGGGATCAATAGCGTTATACAGGAAGTTCCATCTCATGTTCCATGGGCACAAACCCGAAAGCCTCATACAGAGGTCTTCCGGACTCAGTGGCTTCCAGGGAGATGGAGGAGACCCCCGCCTGGCGGGCAGCTTTTACCAGGAGCTTTAATGTCTGCCAGGCAATTCCCTTCCTCCGATACTCTGGCTTTGTATACATATTCATGATATACGCCTTTTTCCCACTGGGGTTATGAAAAGTGGGCATTACCTGATAAAAGCTGACACCTCCAGCCCCTATGATCTTTTTATCGTCATAAACAAGGATGGCTATGTGCTCTTTTTTAGATAAAGTCCGGCTATAGTAATCCACAGTCTGTTTTTCCACTTCTGTCATATCTGTATAAGGAGAAAGCTGATTTGCTGCCCTCAGCACTTCAATCCTAGTCTGCGTCAAAACCTCAATATCTTTTTCCTCTGCTCTCTTATATACCAAGTTCATATTTCTGCTCCTCCTAGCGTAAATGAGTTTTCTGGCATATTCCTCCCCAAAAGCCGCCTTCTCTCAAGCGTACCATATCTTTTTCTCTATACTTTTCTTTCAACATTCACAGCATTATCCATTTCTGTTTTCCTGTCTGCGCAGAAAAACCACAGAAAATTTGTATCTGCATGGCACAAATATTTCTGTGGTTTTCTGCTTTTCTCTCTGTATTTTTCTCTAGGGCCGGATCGTCAGTGTGGCGACGTAGGTCCCGTTTTTGTATACCTTTGAGGCAAACTGCTCCTCTGTGGCTGTCTCAAGCTCCAGCCAAAGCTCCTCTGCGGCGAGCATGATGTGGGAGAGCATGACGCCTATGGAGAAATCTCTGCCTGTGCCGGCCTGGGGGGCCAGTCCCTTCAGGCCTCTGAAAAGCCCGGGCTCTTTCTTTGAGAATACGTAAATCCTGTCGGAATATACGATGAAACGCCAGGGCTGGGAATTAAATGCGGAAGGCGCCAGTCTCGCCGCTTTCAGGACAGTTTTCATGGTTTCTCCCACGTCTTCCTTAAAGACACACAGCTCGCTCAGAGGAAGCCTCTTTGCCAGGGAGCTTTCCCTGCACAGCTTTCCCTCCGGATAGCCAAAGGCTATAATCATAACCAGACGCTTTCCGTCCATTCTCTTTTTTTTGACAGTACTGCCGCCGAGGTAGCAGGTTCCAAGCCCCTTTGTGGTCATATAGAGAACTATCTGCTCCATCAGGTAGCCTCCGTTCCGCTCAAATCCTTCTGCCGGTTCTGAGTAGAGGGCCAGATACCAGGGCGCGTCCACCTTCCAAAGCCCCTTTACATCTGCCTTTTTTCCTCTGTTGTCAATCATCTCAAAGGCAACGGCAATCCTGTCATTGAGCGGCGAGGCCTTTCCGGCAAATACCAGAAGCTGTTCTCTCAGCTTTTCTGAAACTTCTTTATTAGAATACTTCCGCACTGAGTGGCGGACGCCTATTGCTTCATACAGATTCATTCTCCCACTTCCTTTTTATGTCCCCGGCCTTAGGTGCCTGTCTATTTGCCTCTGCCTGGCGTATCCAGACGTGTCTGCTCTAAAGCATGTCTGAAATCAGAGGAACCACAACCACGGTTAAAATACCCGCTACCGCTATGGAAAGGCTCGACATGGCGCCCTCCACCTCACCCAGCTCCAGGGCCTTGGCTGTCCCGATAGCATGGGCTGATGTTCCGAGAGCCAGTCCTCTCGCCATAGGCTCCTCAATCTTTAAGATCTTAAATATCACATCAGCTATAATGTTTCCAAGAATTCCTGTAATTATAATGCTTACCACTGTCAGGGTTACGATTCCTCCCATCTCCTCGCTGACTCCCATTCCGATAGCCGTAGTAATCGATTTCGGAAGGAGGCTCACATAAATCTCATGGTTCAGGCCAAAGCCCTTCGCCATGACATAAATGCTTCCTGCGCTGCCGGCTACCCCTGTCAGAATCGAAGCGCCCACTGCCAGCTTGTTGTTCAGGAGCATTTCCAGCTGCTTATAGAGCGGAATGGCCAGACAGACCGTCGCCGGAGTCAGAAAATAACTCAGGTATTCTCCTCCTCTGTTGTAAGTTTCATAGCTGATCCCGCAGGCCTTTAAAACCACAATCACCGCCAGTATAGCCACCAAAAGCGGATTTAAAATCAAAAGCCCTGTCTTATTTTTCAGCCACACTCCTAAAAGGTATGCTCCCACGCTTAAAAGCATCCCAAAATAAAGGGATGTTCCCGCTAATTCTTCCATCTCTCGTTTTCCTTTCCTGCCACATCTTCTGCCTTTGCCGTACAGGTCACTTCTGCTGCCTCTTTCTGATCAGATACTGAGCCGTTTTTCCAGTCACAGCCATGACAAAAACTGTTGATACCGCTGTAATCACCGTGAGGGGAATCAAAATACTTTTCATCAAATCCCAGCTGTTTATAAGGCCCACGCCTGCCGGAATAAACATCAGAGGCATGGTATCCAGAAAAAAGTTTCCAGGCCCCTCCACAGCTTCCAGCTTCACAGCCTTAAGGCACAGCAAAGCTAAAAGCAGAAAAAGCCCGTATACCCCTGAGGGTATAGGAAACGGAAGCAGGACATTGAGAAATTCCCCTATTACGGTGATGCCGAAAATGATAGTGATGCCCTTCATGAATTTCATCTTCAGTCCCTCCTCATTTTTATAAACGCTTATATTTTATCACTGAGATTTTCATCGCACAATAGAAAAAGTTCTCATTTTTCTGTTGAAATTAAAACGATATATGGACTATACTTATAATGAACGCACATGAAGCATGCGTTTTTTATTTTTCAGGAGATATTGCGATGAATATAATAAGAACAGACCGGCTTTCTCTCATTCAGAGAGAAAAAGTCTGCAGACTTTTAGAAGAGTGCAGAAACGTGGAGAATGCCGCGCCGTTTTTTCCCCTTGAGGACGGAGATCTTTTCTATCTTCTTTTTATGGACACAAAAGAGCTGGCCTGCGCAGCAGCCTTAAGCTTTTTCGCCGATCCAGCCGTCTCCTACGCAGAGT
This sequence comes from Candidatus Blautia excrementipullorum, assembly GCA_019118645.1. GTDB lineage: Bacteria > Bacillota > Clostridia > Lachnospirales > Lachnospiraceae > Blautia_A > Blautia_A excrementipullorum. The sequence goes on from DWYN01000092.1 coordinate 4,824, forward strand.
GTACTGCCTTTACCCGCCCCGACCTTCGAAGAAACGGGTATTTCTCTGCTCTCTTTGAGCGGCTGTCCCAGGATATTGAGGATATGGATCTCTACTTTCCTGTAAGCGCGCCTTGCGAGGGGACTCTGGCTGCCCTGGCCTCTCTGGAGGCGGTTCACGACAGGGATGAGTATAAGATGGAGCTTGAGCTGGATAAAACGGATAAAAAAGAAGGCGCGAAAGCGGGAGCCGAGGAAACAGGAGACAGAACAGCCAAACCGGCAGCATCCGGCCGTCTCGGCGTCCGGTGGGAGGATATGGGAGACGGCTCTTTTCTTCTCTCTTTTTATCTGAAAAAGGGAAAAGAACGCCCCTGCCCGTCCTCCCTCCGTGCGGGGAGCTGCTGCCTGTTCTTTTCTTCAGACAGCGCCTGCTTCTATGGCTTTGAAATCAAAGAATCCCTGCGGGGCCAGGGTCTTGGAAAAGAGGCCCTTCTTCTCACCCTCTCCCTCCTTGAAGGCGGTCTGCCTGTACCGGGCTGTAAGCGGATCTCTCTCCATGTATCAGGGCTCAACACAGCCGCCGTCTCCCTGTACCGGAAAGCAGGCTTTCAAATCAGTGAAATTCTGTCCTATTATCTCTATTAAAATTAGACAGAAAAAAACAGGGGGAGACGTCTGTCTTCCCCGCATACCAGATCCTGATGAATTTCATCCAAAATTTCATCCAAAATTACTCTCACATAGCCGGACACGCCCGGATCCACATATTCGTGAAGAGCCTTTCTGACACACTCCGAAACCTCCATGTCCATATCAGCCGCCCACATGGCGTAAAGTTTTTTGAAATTTTTCTGCAAACCGCTGCGGAAACTGAAAATCCCAGGAGGACTTCATTACAGGAACAGGAGTTCTGTCCCGCAGGTTCCTCCTTCTGCAGCGCTTCTGTCAAAAGCTTAAATATTCTGGGAGAGAATCGGATAGGGGAGATTTGACCCTCCCCTTCCAGTCGAGTAAGTAAGAGGACTTTCACCTCAAACTTCTCACGGAACCGTACGTGAAGGTCTCCCTTCATACGGCTCTTATCATTTAACAATACGAGTACATCCTGCTCCAATGAGCAAACAGCTTCGGCTCTCGTTTCCTGATAGACGAGAGCCATTTCTCAGCCCTCTGCCTGCGTCCACGAAAACTTTTATACTTGCACATTGCCCATTTTATCAGCCTGCATTCAATACACTGTAACGTGTTTTTCATTGCTGACGGATTAAATTTCCCAAAGTAATTCATCCACCCTCTAATCATCGGATTCAGCAGTTCT
>DWYN01000093.1 GCA_019118645.1 Candidatus Blautia excrementipullorum
CCGCAGGGGATGTAAAAAAGTGATTACCGGGCGATGTAAAAAACTCCTTACTCTGTCATGTAAAAAAGTCCTTACCGTGCCATGTAAAAAACTCCTTACCCTGTGACTGTAAAATCACCTTACCACGCACAGCATGAGCCTGTTCTTTTTGGATGGAAGAAAGGCGGCAAACACTCCTGGTACGCCGGCCGCAGGCAGACCACCATCTGGAACTATGACAAACCGAAGCGGAACAAGAACCATCCGACTTCCAAACCGCTAGATCTGCTGGGGTATCCTATCTGTAATTCCTCCCAGGAAAACGCTATCATTCTGGATACTTTTGGTGGCAGCGGCTCCACGTTGATGGCCTGTGAGCAGTTAAACCGGATCTGCCATATGATGGAACTGGATGAGAAGTATGCTTCCGTTATTCTGCGCCGGTATGTGGAAGATACCGGGGATAAAGAGAATGTATATGTAATCCGTGGGGATGAGCAGCTTCCCTACTCCGCACTGGTGAAGGAAGTGGAGGTGTGATGGATACCTAAAATAACGCAAGCGTGCTTTTCATCCGCCACGGCAATATGCTAACGACAGAGTAAATTAACGCAGGCCACAAGAGTAAGCGAAGGAACTCGGAACGAAATTTAAGGAAGTGCAAGAGGATGTATAAAACGCACGGAGCCATTGCTTTATAGATGCTTCCCCATCTATTTTGCAACGGCTCCTATTTTTCGAAACGGAGAGAGCGGTATTGATTTTTAAAAAGGATTAAAAGGCAGTCTGCTCCGAAAACATATAAGACGCTACGGCATATCCCGGTGAAAACCGGTAAATCCAGCCTGATCCGGACAGTCTGCTATCATTACGGCACCGCTTTTCAGCACTTTAAAGGCGATAGCCAGATCTGCGCCGGGAAGAGTCAGATTGACTAATGCTGCCAGCAGAGATATTGTTCCCGGACAGATGACTAAAAACAGAATGCTTCCTCCGCCCAGAAGGAGAAAAGGAAGCAGCACTCCGGCAAGATATGCTTTGACCGGAAGAACAGCCTTGCAGGAACACATGGGTAGACCGCTGCGGAATAAAAACGAAACGGTTTTGCGGTCAAGTCTGCCTGCAATTCTCCAGCCAAGACCGTGAAGTCCCTCGTGGAGAGGAACACTGACGATTATGGCTGCCAGGAAAACCAGACCAGTATGATCCAGCAGTACCGCACGTTTTAACAGAAATGCGCGGTACAGTCCGCCGGTCAGAAAAAGGAAGGGCAGGGCAAAAAGTATCCCATACAGATAAGTCTGTGTGCTCGTCATAGTATAATCATGCATTTGCCAGCCGTTTTTTTGCAGGCGGTCAATCTGATCCTCTATCTTCATTTAAATATGCGCTCCTTTCAGCAGCTCAGGGCTTTTAAGGAATCCAGTGTGGCATCCAGATTGGTGCGGTGCCAGTTGGCGGTTTTTAAAGGCCCTTTGCCCATGATGCCGGAGCCAAAACCGCTCATACCCACTGACAGCGTACCGGAAGTGCGGAATTCACTTAATTCCTTCTGCTGGGCTGAAAGGGCAATCAATCCATCGTCAGTGTCCAGCTCAATGCGCCAGTTGAGCAGATCTTCTTTTATTTCAACCTTGTGGATTCTGGTATAGGGAATCTCAAGGGCAACATTTTTTTTCAGCATAAAAGACATTCTTCCGAAGGGCAGCAGTACCAGAGAAGACTCGCACATCTGCAGGACAAAAAATTCATTTGAGAAAAAGCGGGAGATTTTTTCGCTCAGATTAGCAGGAGCATAGGTTACAATAATGGAACGGTCATCCATAGGGGAATAACCGGCTTTTTTCAGAATATTGTGGACAATTTTTTCGCTTGGCATGTTCAGATCCTCCTTGTTTTAGGTGCTTTGTTCTTTGATGGCCTAAGTATAGCAGGAGGATCCGCAAAGCGGCGAAATTTTTCGCCAATGGTTTTCTGCGTTTCGCAAAATGCAAAAAGACCGGGATCTGCATTCGGCAGACCCCGGATAGTAGTTATTCTGTACGGTATTCATTTTTGGCCTTGCGGGACAAAAGGCAGGTTTCTCCGTTATCCAGCTCTACAATCTGTTCTTTTAAATGTACGGTACGGATATGAGAGCGGTTTACAAGAAAGCTGTGGTGGCAGCGCCAGAAATTTTTTCCAAGCTGCCTGGAAAAATGCTCCAGACTGCTGTTAAATTCCAGCAGCTCATCCGTCAGGTGCATCCGCAGAGTATGGCGATAGCCGACAGCTTCCAGATACAGTTCTTTTTTCTCCTGCAGGAGGATGACACGTACCTGTCCATTGGCCGGAGGAACCGCCTCCATAGCGTTATCCAGAAGAATTCCCAGGGCGCGGAGCAGGTCATCCGTATCCATAGACAGTTGTTTTTTGACAGGATACAGGGCCTCCAGCACGCCTTTTATATGCATCTGACGCATTTTTGCCAGCTTCGTGGCTATCAGACTCCGGAGAGGATAATGCTCAATATTATTCAGGCCATCCATCTGGGCGATTTCGCTGCCAAGCTTTTCGTCAAAATAGCTGCTGGTTTTTTTCATAAAATCCTGTATTCCGGCAAGATCTCCTTCCTGGGCCTGCAGCGTCAGCCCGGAGAACAGATTGGCAAAGTCATGGCGGAACGCCCGGATTTCCTGTTGAAGTTCTTCCAACAGCGCCATGTGCGCCTGCTGCTGAAGGATCGTTTCTTCCTGTGCCCTGATCCTATCCTGACCGGCGGCGTACATTGCAGTAAACTGGATCAGGAACAGGCCAACTACAATAAAGGCAAAGAAAAAGGCAGTATAAGCAGCGTCAGGATTAATGTCAGGAGCGATCACATGAAGGACAGGCATGGTACTCATCAGACAAAAGCAGATTGTCAAAGTAAGCACAGAACGTATCCTGCTGCGGAAAAGCGCCGCGAAATAGCGGTAAAATTCCGATTTGTGCAGAATAAAGGACGCCAGACAGGCCAGGACAAGAGTCAGTGTATACGGAATATACAGCCGGACAAAGGCCAGAAAATGGCGGTGGTCAAATAAGGGAGCATATGCTTCCACTACCTGTACCATTACAGAATTAGAGGTGTTCGTAATAAAGGTTCCCAAAACAGCTGCCGTGATCGTGTGAAATGCCGGTATCCGGAAGGCACGTTTTAAAAGCAGACCGAGAACTACTGCTATTGGTGTATAGCAGGCGATATCGAAAAGGGACGAATACCGGGATTCATCCAGATTAATGTCACGGATGTAATAGATGACCAGGGGAAACGAAAGAGCTATTCACTGCAGCGCGACAGCGCAGACACAGAAAACAGCCAGATATCCTGCTTTGACTTTTTTGCCTAATATACCGCTTGTCAGGATAAAAAGCGCCAGCCCCATCATCAGGTGTGTATAGCAGACAGTTAAAACGCGGAATGTTAAACTCATGGTAGGATTTCCTCGCTTGAAAAAAATTTGGCATGTCGGCAGCCCATGGAAAATCTGCGGGATTCTTCCCGGCGGCACAGCTTTTTTATTATATATAAAAGTATTTTTCCGGTCAATTCCGGCAGATAAAAATTGATAAAAAATTTGTCTTTGATTCTGAAAGGCAAAGAAGCTGTCTATGAAAATTTATACGATGCATTTATAGAATACTGCAGCGGGATTGACGGCCGGATTCTCAGATTTCTCCCGGACTCTGTTTTCCGGAATATGGCGATCAATAAAAGCGAATTTTTTTTACTGGGAAATTTGTGAGATTCTACGATCCGGACGGCAATCCCAGCGAAGCAGGACTACCTATGACATGAGAATTTTTTAGATTGAGCAGAGTCGGCAGGGATTTCATCTTGACCCGGATACAGCGGATAAGATATAATTTTTACAGATATAAATTCAAAGAGACAGAAGGAGGAAGATTATGGATTTAGCAAATATGTCGCCGAAGGAAGTTCGTGGACTGATCAGAGAGCAGAAGATCACTTCTCCTACAGCGGGAATGTGCGCCGGATACGCTCAGGGAAATCTGGTGGTGCTTCCCAGGGATCTGGCATATGATTTTCTTCTGTTCACGCAGAGAAATCCCAAATCCTGCCCTATTCTGGAAGTCAGCGATACGGGCAGCCGTTATTTTCACACAATTGCAGATGGAGCGGATATTGCAAAGGATATTCCAAGATACAGAATTTACCGCAACGGCATACTGGACGGCGAGTATACGGACGTATCGGAGTTCTGGCAGGACGATTTTGTGAGCTTCCTGATCGGGTGCAGCTTCTCCTTTGAGTCAGCGCTTCTGGAGGCGAATGTTCCGGTACGCCATATTGAGGAAGGCTGCAATGTTCCAATGTATAAGACCAATATTCCCTGTACGCCTGCCGGTGTATTCCATGGAAATATGGTGGTGAGCATGCGTCCGATTCCCTATGATCTGATTCCAAGAGCAGTGCTGATCACCGGAGAAATGCCCCGCGTCCATGGCGCTCCTGTGCATATCGGTGCGCCGGAAGTGATCGGAATCCAGGACATTAACAAACCGGATTTCGGAGACATGGTAACGATCCGTCCAGGAGAAGTTCCTGTATTCTGGCCCTGCGGCGTAACGCCACAGAATGTTGTGATGGAATCCAAGCCGCCAATTGCCATTACCCATGCACCGGGCCATATGATGATCACAGATGTGAAGAATGTGGAATTGAAATATTAGAATTTATCTGTCGAAATACCAGACAAAGCTGATCAAAGAAGATATTCCCTGAAGTCGCCTGGATATATTGCTAAAATATGTCTGAGAAGACGGTAGAGGAAAAGAACAGTTCAACAAAAAACAGAAGACTATTTTGTGCAGTATCATGATTTTTCAGATTTTAATGAAAGATACTTGCAATTTGTTTCTGCATATGATATTATCCCGTTCATAGAAAAGGGAGTAGCGGCCACGGGTTTGGAACCGGGAATGTGTTTTGAGCAGTGGTACATATTAGCGTCAGCACGGTATCAGATATTGATATTCGCGATATGAAGTAAACGGCAAGACTTTTATTTTGGGACAGAGATCAACTGCCCGGGATAAAAGTCTTTTTCTTTTCTATAAAAATGGAGCTCCATGACAGGAGGAGATCGTGACAGGATCTACTTTTGCAGTACAAAATAATATCATTTATAAAAAATAAAGAAGTAAAGATACAAAAATATGCCGCAGATAAACGGCAAGAAGGAGAGAACATGGACGACTTTAACATGAACATGGGCAATGTGAGAAAACGATGGAAACCCAGGAAGCCGAAGATGGGAAAAGGAGCGAAAAGAGCAGCAGCTGTGATCATTGTGGTGGCGGTAGTTGGAATTTTCGCAACAGACTGTACTTACCAGATCCAGGAACAGGAGCAGGCAGTGCTTACTACCTTTGGCGTACCTAAAGCAGTGACGGAGACAGGACTTCATTTTAAAATACCGCTGATTCAGAAGGTACAGAAGGTAAATACCACGATACAGGGGTTCCCTATCGGGTATCAGGAGGATTCCAACGAGGTAGTGGCAAACGAGGGGATCATGATCACATCGGACTATAATTTTATTGATGTGGACTTTTTTGTAGAATACAGGATAACGGAACCGGTGAAATATCTGTATACTTCTCAGGAACCGGTGGAAATACTGAAAAGCATTGCTCAGAGCTGCATCCGGACAGTAATCGCAAGCTATTCGGTAGACGATGTTCTGACTACAGGAAAAAGCGAGATTCAGGCCACAATCAGGGAAATGATCATGGAGAAGATGGAAGAACAGGATGTAGGTATCCAGCTTGTGAATATTACGATTCAGGATTCTGAACCTCCCACGCAGGAAGTGATGCGGGCTTTTAAGGCGGTGGAAACAGCCAAGCAGGGCAAAGAAACTGCAGTCAATAATGCGAATAAATACAGAAACGAGCAGCTTCCGGAGGCAGAAGCCCAGGCAGACCAGATCATACAGGACGCAGAAGCGGCAAAGCAGGTCCGCATCAATGAAGCAGAGGCGGAAGTGGCGCGGTTTAATGCCATGTACGAGGAATATGTAAAAAATCCGGAGGTGACAAAACTTCGTATGTTTTATGAGACAATGGAGGATGTGCTGCCGGATATGAAACTGATTATTGATAACGGTGATGGAACCCAGAAAGTACTTCCGCTGGATTCCTTTGTGGGCGAAACAGGCGCTGGAGACGTTTCGTCAGGCGCCGGCCAGACATCCGGAAATACGGAAAACAGTGACGGAACCGTTGAAGAGAGTTCTACTTCAGAAGCAGAACAGAACGGACAGGGAGGTGGGCAGTAATGAAAAAGAAAACGATAATTATTACTCTGGCAGGAATTGCCGTACTCTTGGCGGCAGGCGCGTCTTTAACTGTTACAAAACAGAACGAATATAAACTGGTCCGTCAGTTCGGAAAAGTGCAGAGGGTGATCGACCAGCCGGGAATCAGTCTGAAGATTCCTTTTGTGGAAAGTACGGCGACCCTTCCCAAACAGACGCTTCTCTACGATCTGGCTCCATCGGACGTGATCACCAGAGATAAAAAGACGATGATTACAGACAGCTATGTGATCTGGAAGATTACAGATCCGCTGAAATTCGCCCAGACGCTGAATTCTTCTATTGAAAACGGAGAGAGCAGAATCAATACAGCCATTTACAATGCCACGAAAAACGCTATCAGCAGTATGTCCCAGGATGAGGTGATTACAAGCAGAGACGGTGAACTTTCTGAAATGGTGATGAACGCGGTGGATGACAATATGGATCAGTACGGCGTATCTATTATGCTTTTTGAGACGAAGCAGCTGGATCTGCCGGACGACAATAAAGAGGCCGTATACGAGAGGATGATTTCTGAGCGTGACAATATTGCGGCTACATATACAGCGGAGGGAAATTCAGAGGCGAAAGTGATCCGCAATACTACAGATAAAGAAGTCGCCATCCAGATTTCCGAAGCAAGAAAGCAGGCGGAGATTCTGGAAGCGGAAGGCGAGCAGGAATATATGAAGATTCTTGCAGAAGCATATGGTGAAGAAGGAAGAACAGAATTTTATTCCTTTGTGCGCAGTCTTGACGCTTTGAAAAATTCTATGAAAGGTGAAAACAAAACAGTAATCCTTTCAGCCGATTCGCCCATTGCGGAGATCTTCCAGGGAATGGGAGAGTAGGCGGTAAAGCCAGCCGATTTTTTCATTGGTTATGTTTTTTATATCCTATTAATATTGCGTCATACTGAGTCATTGGGAGAATGCCGGCAGGCAGAGAACGGGAAACAGCAGCGGCAGGATTTTGCTTCGTAGAAAAAGGAGACAAAATTCTGCCGGTTGTTTGTATGGCAATAAAATATCTGTAAAAAAAATTTAAAAAATGCTTGCAATTCCCAGTTGATAATGATAGACTATAATGCGAACGCGCTAGGAGTGCGTCTATAACTGCAGATTCAAGCCTAAATTACGGAAGGAGGATTTCCAGTGAAAGTAAGATCATCTGTAAAGCCGATCTGCGAAAAATGCAAGA
>DWYN01000094.1 GCA_019118645.1 Candidatus Blautia excrementipullorum
GAGCCTATGTCCTCCATGGTGTTCCGGAGCTATGTGATCCTTAACGTGCGTTTTTCCGTGCTGTCCTTCCTGAACAGGATGGGATACTGCGCCTCGGCGCTGGAAGAGAGCGATACGGAGGACGCATTGGAACAGGGCGGAGCGTCAATGGAGGCGGCTATGGCTTACGCGGAGAAGATGCTGCAGAAGGCCATTGAGATCCGGGATGAAAACTCCGGAAACAAGAACAGGGATATCCTGGAAAATTCCATTGAATACATAAAGACCCACTACATGGATGAAAACATGTCCCTTAACGCGGTTGCCCAGGTGGCCAATATCAGCGCCAACCATTTCAGCGCTCTTTTCAGTCAGAATATCGGACAGACCTTTATCGAATATCTTACGGGAATCCGTATGGAACATGCCAAGGAGCTTTTGCGCTGTACCGGAAAGCGGGCCAGCGAGATCGCCCTTGAAGTGGGATACAAAGATTCCCATTATTTCAGTTATCTTTTTAAAAAGACCCAGGGCATGACGCCCAGCGATTATCGGAAAGCAAAAGAGGAAGGGTGATAAAAGATGAAGCAGAAACAGAAAAGATTCACAATGGAGGAACAGATAAAAAGAATACTTCTGTCCACCATGCTTCCCATGGCGCTTCTGATCGCTTTTCTTCTGGTGGCGTCCGCCGGATATGTATCACGTTACAACCAGCTTGCCCAGAACCTTTCCATCAGCAGTGAGTTCAACCTTCATTTCAAGGACGACCTGGATGTGGGAATGTACTATATCGCCATATTTTCTGAGGATACTTCCCATCTTTCGGAGGTAATGGCTCTGGTTGACGAGGCGGAAAATACGATCGCGAAACTGGAGGATAACACTTATAATGCGGACAGCAGGAAGAGCCTGAAGCGTCTGAAAAATTATCTGGGAAACTTACGAAAACGGATGAAGGAGCTAACGGAGGAAGAAAAGTACGATGACAGAATGCAGAGTATGGACAGCAACATCCGTGTGATCACAAGTCTTGTCGTGCAGGAAATGCAGAATTATATCTATACAGAGTCTATGTATCTTGTAAGCGCAGAAAACGCGCTTACCCGGCACCTGTATGTACTGATCGGAACAGTGGCTCTTCTCTGTATCGTGGAACTGGTGATCCTGATACGGAGATCCTTCCGTTTCTCCCATAATATCAGCGAACCGGTAAAAGGCATCCTGAATAATGTCAGGGAAGTGGGACTTGGCAACTTCCAGATTGCAGAAGTACAGGCGGACAATATGGAAATCGAGGAACTGGACGCGGGCATCCGGATGATGGCGAAGAAGATTGAAGAGTTATTCGCCAATGTAAGGAAAGAAGAGGAGATAAAGCATCTGATACAGCTTCAGCTTCTGCAGGCTCAGGTTAATCCCCATTTCCTTTATAACACTCTGGATACTATCATATGGCTGATCGAGGGAGGACAGACGGAGGACGCAGTGGAAATGATCTCCAGCCTTTCTGTATTTTTCCGCACATCACTGTCAAAGGGGGAGGATATTATCCCGCTTTCCGAGGAAAAACGCCATACCCTCAGTTATCTGGAGATCCAGCAGTCGAGATACCGGGATATCCTGGAATTCGAGATCCGTATTCCGGATGAATTCAATAAGATCATGGTACCGAAGCTGACCCTTCAGCCACTGGCGGAGAACGCCCTCTATCACGGCATCAAGAATAAACGAGGCGGCGGGCGTATTGTGATAGAAGGCTTTGCCGACGGGGACGGGCTGATCCTCCGTGTGACGGATAACGGCCAGGGTATGACGGAGAAACGCCTGCGGGAGATCCGATGGGCCATCCAGACCGGCGAGCGGGCAGGTTTTGGCCTTGCGGCAGTGGCGGAGCGCATCCGTCTGTATTACGGACCGGAGTACGGAATAAGGATTGACTCGGAAGAAGGAAAAGGAACGACCATTGAAGTGCGCCTTGCAAAGAAAATCACAACGGTCCGGTGAAAAAACAAACCTGTATCATAAAAAAACAAACCTGTTAAATCAAAAACAAAAAAAGAATAAAACTCTGTACATTTTTCCTAAAAAATTCCATGGAGTTTTCTCCTGGTTTGGTTATAATAAAGACATGTTAAACAAGTGACAACTTAAAAAAAGGGAGGAAACAAAACATGAAGAAAAAAATCTTAGCAGCTTTCATGGCAGCAACAATGGTAGCAGGAATGTCAGCTATCAACGTAGCAGCAGAGGAGGAAGGCGGAGACCTGATCACTGTGGGATTTTCACAGGTAGGCGCTGAGTCTGACTGGCGTACAGCCAACACAGAGTCCATGCAGACAACCTTCTCAGAAGAGAACGGATATGAACTGATCTTCAGCGACGCACAGCAGAAACAGGAGAATCAGCTTACCGCCGTTCGTAACTTCATTCAGCAGGAAGTTGACTATATCCTTCTGGCTCCTGTAACTGAGACAGGATGGGATACCGTTCTTCAGGAAGCAAAGGACGCAGGAATTCCGGTTATCATTGTTGACCGTATGGTTGATGTTTCTGATGACAGCCTTTACACAACATGGATTGGAACCGACTCCCTTCTGGAAGGCCGCAAAGCTGCAGAATGGCTGAATGCATATGCAACTGCAAAAGAAATCGCACCGGAAGATTTACATATTGTTGATATTCAGGGAACAATCGGATCCACTGCACAGATCGGACGTACCCAGGGCCTTGAGGAAGGCGTTGAAAAATATGGATGGGATCTTCTGGAACAGCAGTCCGGTGAGTTCACACAGGCAAAAGGACAGGAAGTTATGGAGTCCATGCTGAAAAAGTACGACAACATCAATGTTGTATACTGTGAGAACGATAACGAAGCATTCGGCGCAATCGATGCAATCGAAGCAGCCGGAAAGACGGTAGGTACAGATATTGCCAACGGAGAAATCCTTGTTATTTCCTTTGATACTACAAACGCAGGCCTGACAGACGTACTGAACGGAAAGATCGCATGCGACGTTGAGTGCAATCCGCTTCACGGACCGCGTGCAGAGGCTCTGATCCAGGCTCTGGAAGCTGGCGAAGAAGTTGAAAAACTGAACTATGTAGACGAAGAAATCTTTGCATTCGATGACACAGTTGCTTCTGTAACAGCAGTAAACAGCCTTGACGAAGAAGGCGAATATCCAGTTACCCCGATCACTCAGGAGATCATCGACGAACGTGCTTACTAATTTAAGATGACGCATAAACGCCAAGTGAAGAATTGAACGCAAAATAGAAATTACCTTGTGTTCATAGGAAGTCAGCAAAGGGATGTGAGCAGTGCAGATATTTTACAGGCCGCTGAGCTGACGGGAGATTAAGGAATGAATCCGGAGCGTGGTACATAATTCGGAGAACCCGGATCTGTGCCGCGCTCTTTTTATGCCAATATAAGGGAAAGCAGGTGGAAAATATGGAAAACAATGTAGTACTGGAAATGCGAGACATCAGCAAAAATTTCACCGGTGTCCGTGCCCTTTCCCATGTGGATTTTACACTTCGAAAAGGAGAAATCCATGCGCTTATGGGAGAGAACGGAGCCGGAAAATCAACGCTGATCAAGGTGCTGACAGGCGTGCATGAATTCGAAAGCGGCACGATCCGGATGGCGGGAAAAGAGAAAAATGTGATTAATCATTCTCCGCAGGAAGCCCAGGCCAACGGAATCAGCACAGTGTATCAGGAAGTCAATCTTTGCCCAAATCTCACTGTGGCGGAGAATCTTTTTATAGGACGTGAACCCCGTAAGATGGGAATGATCAACTGGAAGGAAATGAACAGACATTCCGCAAAGCTTCTTGAGGATCTGGATATTCATGTGCCTCCTACACAGATGCTGGATGAATGTTCTGTGGCGATCCAGCAGATGATTGCCATTGCCCGTGCGGTGGATATGAAATGTCAGGTACTGATTCTCGATGAGCCGACATCCTCTCTGGATGACGATGAAGTTGAGAAACTTTTTACTTTAATGCGCAGACTGAGAGACGAAGGCGTGGGCATTATTTTCGTTACGCATTTTCTGGAACAGGTGTATGAGGTCTGCGACAGGATTACCGTATTAAGAAACGGTGAACTGGTAGGAGAATATGAGACAAAGGATCTGCCAAGGGTTATGCTGGTAGCAAAGATGATGGGAAAAGATTTTGATGACCTTGCAGATATCAAGAGCGCTCATGCGGGCAAGAAAGTGGAAGCTGCAGCGCCGGTTATCGAGGCAAAGGGACTGGGACACAGAGGAACGATCAAACCCTTTGACCTTACGATTAATAAGGGAGAGGTTATTGGCCTGACAGGTCTTCTGGGATCCGGGCGTTCAGAACTGGTACGTGCGATTTACGGGGCCGATAAGGCTGACAGCGGCACTCTGAAGGTGAACGGAAAAGAAGTCAGGATCAACAGCCCTCTGGAAGCGATGAAACTGGGAATGGCATATCTTCCCGAGGACCGTAAGGCGGAGGGCATTATTGCGGATCTTTCCGTAAGAGAAAATATTATTATTGCCCTGCAGGCCAAGAGAGGCATGTTCCATCCGCTGAGCAGGAAAGAGATGGAGGATGCCGCTGATAAATACATTGATATGCTGCAGATTAAAACTGCCAGTCGTGAAACTCCAATTAAAAGCCTTTCCGGAGGAAATCAGCAGAAAGTTATTCTTGGAAGATGGCTTCTGACAAATCCGGAATATCTGATCCTGGATGAGCCTACCCGGGGTATTGATATTGGTACCAAGACGGAAATTCAAAAAATCGTCCTTGATCTGGCAGATCAGGGAATGGCAGTAACTTTCATTTCCTCTGAGGTAGAAGAAATGCTCCGCACCTGCTCCAGAATGGCAGTACTGCGGGACGGCGAAAAAGTCGGCGAGCTGAACGAAGACGAACTGTCTCAGAGCAATATTATGAAAGCGATTGCAGGAGGTGACGATAAGAATGAATAAACTGAAAAAGATTACAGGAGCAAGGCTCTTCCTTCCTATTGTGTGCCTGATAGCCGTACTCCTGATCAATGTGATCAAAACACCGGACTTCTTCAATGTGTCTATTCAGAACGGAGTCCTCTACGGATACATCATTGACGTAATCAACCGTGCGTCTGAGCTTGTCATTCTTGCAGTGGGCATGACGCTGGTGACGGCCGCTTCCGGAGGCCAGGACATCAGTGTGGGCGCCGTTATGGCTGTGGCAGCGGCTGTCTGCTGCCAGATTCTCTCCGGAGGAGAGGTTTCCGTTACAGAATACCAGAATTCCATTATTATCGCTGTGATTGCGGCTCTTCTGGCAGCAGCTCTCTGCGGGGCATTTAACGGATTCCTGGTGGCAAAGCTGAAAATTCAGCCCATGGTTGCCACTCTGATCCTGTACACGGCTGGCCGCGGTATTGCACAGCTGGTTACCAACGGACAGATTACCTATATTCGAGTGGAGTCTTATCAGATGGCAGGCGGTTATATCGGAAAGCTGCCGATTCCTACGCCGGTGTTCTTTGCGATCGCTACAGTTTTAATTGTATATTTGATTCTGAAGAAGACAGCTCTCGGCCTTTATATTGAAAGTGTGGGCATTAATGGTAAAGCAGCCCGTCTTGTGGGTCTGAACTCTACCATGATTAAATTCCTGACTTATGTGATCTGCGGCGTACTGGCCGGCATTGCCGGAATTGTGGCATCCAGCCGTATTTATTCTGCAGACGCAAACAACATCGGACTGAATCTGGAAATGGACGCCATTCTGGCAGTTGCCTTGGGCGGAAATTTCCTGGGAGGAGGAAAATTCAGTCTGATTGGTTCCGTAATCGGCGCGTATACAATTCAGGCACTGACCACGACTCTTTACGCAATGAATGTTAAGGCGGATCAGCTTCCTGTTTACAAGGCAATTGTAGTTATCGTAATCGTAACGCTTCAGAGTGAGACTTTCAGAAAATTCATTGCCGGACTGAAAAGCAAAAAAGCTTCCGGAACGCCGGCGGCAGAAGGAGGGCAGAAATAATGAAAACAAAAAGTGATTTTCAGAAGAAGAAAATGACAAGCACCGGTTTACTGCTGCTGATCACTATCGGTCTGTTCTTCGTGATGTATATTGCAGGTATGATCGTGTTTGCTGACAAAGGTTTTGCAAAACCGCAGATGTTTCTGAATCTGTTTGTATCCAATGCAGGTCTTCTTGTAATCGCCTGTGGACTTACCATTGTTATGATCACAGGAGGAATCGATATTTCTGTAGGTTCTGTGACCGCGCTGGTTTGTATGACTATGGCAGACCTGATGGAGAATAAGGGTGTCAATGCTTATGTGGCTGTGCTGGTAGCGCTGCTTATTGGTCTTGCTTTTGGTATTGTGCAGGGCTTCCTGGTATCTTACATGGGAATCCAGCCATTCATTGTTACCCTGGCGGGAATGTTCTTTGGACGAGGCATGACGGCCATTGTCAGCACAGATATGATTTCCATAAAAAACGAACTTTTCCTGAAATGGGCAAACTTCCGTTTTTATATGCCGTTTGGGTCCACCAATAAAAAAGGAAAATTCATTCCGGCTTACATACCTCCAACAGTAGTGATTGCGGTAATTGTTGTTATTTTAATTGCGGTTCTTCTGAAATACCGCAAATTCGGACGCAAGCTTTACGCAATCGGCGGTAACAGACAGAGCGCCCTGATGATGGGACTTGATGTAAAGAAGACAATGTTTAAGGCCTACATTCTGGATGGCTTCCTTGCAGGCTTAGGAGGCTTCCTCTTCTGTCTGAACAGCTGCGCCGGATTCGTGGAGCAGGCCAAAGGACTTGAGATGGATGCGATTTCCTCAGCCGTTATCGGAGGAACACTTCTTTCCGGCGGTGTCGGCACACCGATCGGCTCCATGTTCGGTGTTCTGATCAATGGTACGATTTCCAGTTTGATCACAGCCCAGGGAACACTTTCAAGCTGGTGGTCCAGAATTGTGCTTTCCCTGCTGCTTTGCTTCTTCATTGTAATCCAGTCTCTGCTGGCATCTGCATCCGCAAAAAGAAAAGGCAACTGACGGACGAAATAGAAGAAATGGTCTGGGATGATATATGGAAGAAAACGGAGCATCAAAATATTATCTGCTGATGGAACAGATTAAAAGAGACATTTTATCCGGACAGATCCGGCCGGGACAGAAGCTTCCCTCCGAAAATCAATTTGCGGATCGTTATTCCATGAGCCGCCACACTGTCCGCAAGGCATTGGCAATTCTGGAACAGCAGGGCTATGTGGAGGCGTTTCACGGCAAAGGAACCTTCTGCTCAGAACAGCCGCGCCACAGGAAAAATTCCAGAAATATTGCCGTGGTGACAACGTATATATCCGATTATATCTTCCCAAGACTGATCCAGGGAATGGACAGGGTGCTTGCTGAAAACGGCTACAGCATAATCCTGAAGAATACGGGAAACAGCCGGCAGAGAGAGGCCCGCTGCCTGGAAGAGCTCCTGAAAAAGGACATCGACGGACTGATTATTGAGCCAAGCAAAAGTGAACTGAGCTGCAGGCATATCAGCCTTTATCAGGCTCTGGACCGATATGAGATCCCCTATGTATTTATTCAGGGGATTTATGCGGAAATGCAGGATAGGCCGCACATACTGATGGACGATGCAAGAGGAGGATACCTGGCAGCCTCGTACCTTTTGAAGCTGGGGCATAGAAGAATTGCCGGATTTTTTAAGGCGGACGATATGCAGGGAATGGAACGGCACAAAGGGTATGTAAGAGCTCTGCAGGATGCGGGACTTCCCTATCGCCCGGAGGATGTGGTCTGGTATCATACGGAAGACAGAAAGATGAAACCGGTAATTATGCTGAGGCTTATGGCGAAAAGAGGGCAGATGCCTGATGGAATTGTATGCTACAATGACCAGATTGCCGCAATGCTGATTGAAGAGCTGGAAAATCTCGGGAAAAGAGTTCCGGAAGATGTATCTGTAACAGGATTCGATGATTCTTTGTATGCACAGAGAGGAAAAGGAATTACCACGATCACCCATCCTCAGGAAAAGCTTGGAGAAATGGCGGCAGAACTGCTGCTGGAAAAATTGAACGGGATATCCGGCGAGAAAAGCAGAATCCCTGAAATGATTCAGCCGGAACTTATCGTACGGGGATCCTGCTGCGACAGACGCGGAAATTCAGAGAAACCAGGAAATGATCAGGTTTCAAGTCATGAGAAGTAAGGGAAGACGAAAAAACTGGATGCATGAATAATAAAAGAAAACGAATTTATTAAACAGAATATCAGGAGAGTTCGGGGCGGTGTTCTGAGTACAGGACTTCTCAGAACTTTCCTGATATTCTTTTTCCCTGACGGAATAAGCCGGAATTCCGCTGGTTAACAGGGAAGAAAGGACCTGCCCAGCCGGAGAGGACGGATATCAGTATGCAGGGCATAGCAGGAAATTTAGGAGGAAAAATAACATGAAAACAGGAAGAAATTATAAATTTTGGTTTTGTACAGGCTCGCAGGATCTGTACGGAGACGAGTGTCTGAGGAAGGTTGCCGAGCATTCCAGAATCATTGTGGAAGAGCTGAATAAATCAGGAGCACTTCCCTTTGAGCTGGTGTGGAAGCCCACTCTGATTACCAATGAACTGATCAGGAAGACCTTTAACGAAGCAAATGCAGATGAGGACTGTGCCGGTGTGATCACCTGGATGCACACTTTTTCTCCTGCCAAATCCTGGATTTTGGGACTGAAGGAGTACAGAAAACCACTGTGCCATCTGCATACGCAGTTTAATCAGGAAATTCCCTATGACACAATAGATATGGACTTCATGAATGAGAATCAGTCCGCTCACGGAGGAAGAGAGTACGGGCATATCGTCACCCGTATGGGAATCGAAAGAAAGGTGATCGTAGGCCACTGGGCAGACAAAAAAGTACAGGAAAGACTTGCTTCCTGGATGCGCACTGCGGTGGGAATCATGGAGAGCAGCCATATCCGGGTATGCCGTGTGGCGGATAACATGAGAAACGTGGCTGTCACCGAGGGCGACAAGGTGGAAGCGCAGATCAAATTCGGCTGGGAAGTGGATGCGTATCCGGTGAACGAAGTCTGCGAATATGTCAATGATGTGAAGCAGAGCGATATTGATGTTTTGGTGGAAGAATATTATAATAAATATGATATTCTTCTTGAGGGCAGAGACCCGGAAGAATTCAAGCGTCATGTAGCAGTACAGGCAGGAATCGAAATCGGATTTGAGAGATTCCTGGAAGAGAACAATTATCAGGCTGTGGTAACGCATTTCGGCGATCTGGGATCTTTGAAACAGCTTCCCGGGCTGGCTATGCAGCGTTTGATGGAGAAAGGCTACGGCTTCGGCGCAGAGGGCGATTGGAAAACGGCGGCGATGGTACGTTTGATGAAGATCATGACCGCCGGAATCAAGGATGCGAAGGGAACTTCCTTTATGGAGGACTACACATATAATCTTGTTCCGGGAAAAGAGGGAATCCTTCAGGCACATATGCTGGAAGTATGCCCAACAATTTCTGAGGGACCTGTCAGCATTAAAGTATGCCCTCTTTCTATGGGCGACAGAGAGGATCCGGCAAGACTTGTGTTCACTTCCAAGGCAGGACCGGCTATTGCAACGTCTCTGGTGGATCTGGGCGACCGCTTCCGGCTGATTATCAATGATGTGGAATGCAAGAAGGTGGAAAAGCCTATGCCGAAGCTTCCGGTAGGTACGGCATTCTGGACTCCGATGCCGGACCTGGCAACAGGTGCGGAGGCATGGATTCTGGCAGGCGGCGCTCATCACACCGCATTCTCCTATGATCTCACTGCTGAGCAGATGGGAGACTGGGCTGCAGCTATGGGAATTGAAGCTGTCTACATTGACAAGGATACTACCATCCGTAATTTCAAAAATGAATTAAGATGGAATGAGGTCGCTTACAGAAAATAAGCGCACAGAAATCGGGAGGATTTACTATGGGTGTAAGTGAAGCAAAGGCAGCAATTTTAAACAACAGGACCGCGCTTGGAATTGAGTTTGGCTCTACCAGGATCAAGGCGGTTCTTGTGGATGGAACGAACAATCCCATTGCATCGGGAGATTATGAATGGGAAAACCGCTATGAAAACGGTGTATGGACCTACAGTCTGGAGGATATACATAAAGGCCTTCAGGGCAGCTACAAGGCCATGGCGGACAATGTGAAGGAGCTCTACGGTGTGGAGCTTACCAGTGTGGGCGCTCTGGGCATCAGCGCGATGATGCACGGATATATGCCCTTTAACAGGGAAGGAAAGCTTATGGTTCCTTTCCGTACCTGGAGAAACAATATTACAGGACAGGCTTCGGAAGAGCTGATGGAACTTTTCCATTACAATATTCCCCAAAGATGGAGTATCGCCCATCTTTATCAGGCAATTCTGAATAAGGAAGAGCATGTAAAAGATATTGACTATATGACCACTCTGGAGGCGTACATCCACTGGCAGCTTACCGGCAGACGTGTTCTGGGCATCGGCGATGCTGCCGGAATGTTCCCTATTGACAGTAACACGAAAGATTATAATGAAGAAATGGTACAGAAGTTTGACAAGCTTGTGGAACCGTATGGATTCCCCTGGAAGCTGCGGGACATCATGCCGGAGGTCCTGGTGGCGGGACAGGATGCGGGAACCCTTACAGAAGAGGGAGCGAAGCTCCTTGATCCCACAGGAAAACTGCAGGCCGGAATTCCTATGTGTCCGCCGGAAGGCGATGCCGGAACAGGAATGGTGGCTACCAACAGTGTAAAACAGAGAACAGGAAACGTTTCTGCCGGAACTTCTGTATTCGCCATGATTGTTTTGGAGAAGGGACTTTCCAAACCATATAAAGAAATCGATATGGTGACGACTCCGGCAGGCGATCCGGTAGCCATGGCCCACTCCAACAACTGCACCTCCGACCTGAACGCATGGGTCGGCGTATTTAAAGAGTTCGCGGAAGCTATGGGCATGGAAGTGGATATGAACAAGCTGTTCGGAACCCTGTACAACAAGGCGATGGAAGGCGATGCAGACTGCGGAGGACTGTTGTCCTACTGCTATTTTTCAGGAGAGCATATGACAGGATTTGAGGAGGGACGTCCTTTGTTCGTTCGTTCCCCTGAGAGCAGATTTACTCTCGCGAACTTTATGAGGACAAATCTGTACACCTGTCTGGGCGCAATGCGCGTGGGCATGAATATTCTTCTTGACAAGGAGCAGGTAAAGATTGACCGTCTTCTGGGACACGGCGGTTTGTTTAAGACAAAGGGCGTTGGACAGCAGATTCTTGCGGATGCGGTAAATGCGCCGGTATCTGTCATGGAGACTGCAGGAGAGGGCGGCGCCTGGGGAATCGCTCTTCTGGCTTCCTATCTGGTGAACAAGGAAGAGGGAGAAACTCTGGAACACTTCCTGGACGAAAAGGTGTTTGCCGGAAATGAGGGCAGTACACTGGAGCCGAACCCGGAAGGCGTAGATGGATTTAACGTATTCATGGAGCGTTATCTCAAGGGTCTTGGCATTGAGAGAGCTGCTGTGGAGTCGGAAATCTGGTAAAAAGAGAATATAGCATTG
>DWYN01000095.1 GCA_019118645.1 Candidatus Blautia excrementipullorum
TCGAAGGCCGTTTGGAAGAATTTTTTGTTTCACTGGATCAGGTTAAGGTGAACGTAACAGGTTCTCACAATATCGATACAGAAGACATTCCAGTTTGGAAGCGCGTTGTCGCAGCCGGCAGTGGTATTCTGATCGGGGATATCGGTGTAGCAGCTTTGGGTGCTACAACGGGGCTTTCTTCGGAATTTGCGAAAGGCATTGCCCTACAGATTGGCGCTTATATAGGGTTAGCTATACTGGGCTTCCTGAATCCGTTCACGATTATTGCCGTGATTGCGGCTTCCGTCATCAGAGGCGGACTTAAAGTATCTGAAAAAGCCGTGAAAAATGCAAAGGAACAGGTAGCTGGGACGTTCTGCGAAGAAATCAGTGGGAAAAGCATGCAACTGGTTGACACTGTTGTGAGCGGGGCGACAGAGAATTTTGATAAAATCAAGGATATCATCTCCAATTCTATGGACGTAGAAATCGGAGAGATGCAGAAGCAGCTGGAAGGCATTATCCGCGATATGGAACAGGGTAAAGAAGTGATCCAGCAGAAGTCAACGCAGCTGGCTGAGTATGAAAAGAAACTGAAGGCTGCAGCGGAGAATCTTGATACCTTCATTTTTGAGTTGCTGAAATAAAGTAGGCGTATTCCTTGGCAAAGTGCCTGTAATCGAGACGCAGCTGGAAAACATTATCCATGATATGGAGCAAGGCAAAGAGATTGTCCAGCAGAAATCGACACAATTGTCCGAGTATGAGAAGAAGCTGAAGGCTACAGCAGAGAATCTCGATACTCTAATTTATGATTTACAGAATGTGGAGGAGCATATGATATCGGCAAAAGAAGTGTCATCGGCACCTGTGGATTTCAAAACGCAGCAAATGATCCAGATGGCGGATATTGACGGGCATATCCGATTCATGCAAACGCTGATGGGGAGGTATAGTTTCCCGTCAGGAGAAAAGGCGCAGCTCCAGGCGGAGTTGAAGAAAATCCAGGCCCGTCAGAACGAAAAGACATTGAATATGGCGGTAATTGGTGAATTCTCCTCCGGAAAGAGCAGCTTTATCAATGCCCTTCTGCGGGAAAACCTGTTGGAAACAGATGCAATACAGGGGACAACCGTGGCTTCTACCTTGATTGGCTACAGCCCGGAAAGGATTTTCTGTACCTGTGGGGAAGGCGGAAGGGGGAAAAAGACACGAAAAACGGAAAGCACAGCGGCGTTAGCGAAACTTCTTGCAGCCTATACCTCTGGTGACCGGAAAGATGAAAATGCGCGGCATCTGGAGGTGGGCTACCCTTCTGATTTCTTACAGCAGGGCATTTGTATTATTGATACGCCGGGAACCAATTCGCTGGAGCAGTGGCATGAGGACGTCACAAAGGAAGCAATCCGGGAACAGGCGGACGCCTGTATTATCCTTACCAGTGCGGAAAAACCATTCCCGGAAAGCTTCTGCCGCTTTTTAGAGGATAACCTGCAGGATGTTTTGCAAACCTGCGCTTTTGTGGTAACTAAAATAGATTTAATCCCGATGAAACAGCAAGCCAGACAACTGGAGTATATCCGAAAAGTCCTGGAGGAGAAGCTGTCTGTTCATGATCCGTTGATATTGCCTTATTCGGCTCTGCCGGTCATAAACGGGGCCGGAAGAGAATATATGGCGGGAAACCGTGAAGCAGAAGAAAGAATCCTGAAGTTTTTGCAGGAACAGAGAATCCGGATCCAGCTGCAGCGGTGCATGGCCCTGTCAGAGAACGCAATGGAACGCCTGAAAGAAAACATGGAACAGGTCTCCTCGCATCAGAAGCAGCGGCACGACCAGCTTATACAGGCCATTACAACAGACCTGCAGGGCTTTGTCACAAGGAAGAAATCGGAGCTCCGTTTGGCCTATCAAGAGGATGCAGATATAAAAGCGCAGGAATTCAGCAAAAAGCTCGACGGCTGGATTGGGTATCGAAAGAGAAAGGTTTACAAAGCATTTGAAGAACCCACGACAGAAAGCGATATACGGGACTTTTTGCAGACAAAGCTGAATCCTTTATTAGAGGAAAAGAAGTCGGAGATCCTGAAAAATGCCGGCATCTCTGCAGAGAACTCCTCGAATTATTTGAGTGAGATACAGTCAATAGCGGAAGGGCATTGCAGACGTTTTGAGGCGGATTTTAAAAGAGAATACCGGCAGTTGGAGTTGCTTGCACACGACCTGGTGCAGGAGGTGGATAAAAGCGTCCGCTTGGATGAATCTTTCATGACAAATGTGCAGGCGAACACGGCCATCCGTCAAAAGGTCGAGGCCAATGTCAAACAGGAAAACCGCAGTTTTTTGGGATATGCGGGCGCGGGCGCGGCGGCCGGGGCTGCGATTGGTTCAGTGGTCCCGATTATCGGAACTACTGCAGGAGCGGTTATTGGCGCCTTTGTCGGCTTTATGCGGTTTGGCAAAAAGTCTGACGATTCATCCAGAGGGGCGGCCTTCCGCAATCAGGTTGCCGGCGACGTCAACGCGGTTGTAGAGCAGTACTTCAGAAGTTTGCAGGATAGTGTGATGCAGTTTTTTAATCAGAATACAGCAGCTTGCTGGATACAGGTCGAGCGTGTTATGGATCAGTATCTCACACAGTATACTGGGATAGTCTGTGAAATGAGAAAACGTGATCAGAAGGCGCAGGAGGAAGCCGCTGTAAAGATTAGGGCGATTCAAAACGATGTTGATTTAACACAGCAGCAATTGGAACAGATCCGGTCGGTGAGAGAAAAATTTAGCCGACTGTGAGAGAAAGGAGTAAAGAGATGGATACAATCCGAGAATTTGATTCCGTATGGAAAAAGTTTATGGTGATGTGCCGGGCAAAGCTGATGGAAAAAAGTAAACAATGCGCGTTGAGCTGTGCTGCGGCGGAGATGTCGGTTCAGGACGCGGCCTCCATGTGGTTCGATCCATACGACGCCTGCGGCCAGTGGCTGAAGAGGCTGGAAAAGGAAGATCCCCGGGCAGCAAAGGGAATCAGGACAATTTTACAGGAAATCAAGCTGGAGGAAGTCCCTGCAAAAAAAGGTTTTCCGGAACTTGGAGTAATCGGGATCGCCGCAGGCGGAGCGGCGGCTGGCGCCGGCGTCGGTGCATGGATTCTTCATTTAGGAACATGGGGAACCCTTTTGTCGGCGGCACTTCCTGCGGTGGCTTTGTATCCGGCGATAAAAGGCTATCAAAAAAACGAAAAGGAAAAAGCAGAAAAAGAAGGAATTATAAAATATCTGGAACAGCTTTCCCTTATCCGGGAAGAAATAGAGGGAATATTGAACAGTACATGTTAATTATGAGATACTATGAGCAAGAGATATGAATTGAAGACAAACTGAATTTTAAGAGGTGACACAAATGTTGAACTTTAAAGCAAAGCCCATTATTGCAATGCTTCATCTGAAAGGCAATTCAGACGAAGAAATCATAGAAAGAATGATAAAGGAAACTGAAATTTACTACAGGAACGGGATAGATGCTGTTTTGGTAGAAAACTATTTTGGGAATAAAAAAATTGTATACAAGCGCTTGAGTACTTGCATAAAAACATGCCGGACAAGATGTTTGGAGTCAATATTCTCGGGGATTACAAAAAAGCCTTTGAACTTGCAGGAAAGTACAATGTCGATTTTATACAGATTGACTCTGTGTGCGGACATTTGACGCCCGAACAGGATTCGCCGTATGCTGATGAATTAATGACCCTTATGGAAGATCGGACGTTCCAGGTTCTCGGCGGTCTGCGGTTTAAGTATCAACCCATAAGAAGCGGCAGAACACTTGAAAAGGATGCAGAGCTTGCGCGGCAACGTTGCGATGCCGCAGTGACAACTGGTGAAGGGACAGGAAAGAATTGTCCGACTGAAAAACTCTTTGAATTCAGAAAGGTATTGAAAGATTTTCCTTTAATCGTAGGGGCTGGCGTTACTGCCGGAAATGTTTGCGAGAAATTGGAATATGTCGATGGTGTTATTATTGGAAGCTGGCTAAAGGAAGGACACAATGATTACGGCGATGTCTGTGAAGAATATGTAAAAGAATTTATGGATAAGGTTGTGGAATGCAGGGCCACTCTTTCATACTGAGCAGTGCAGCTATTTGAGAAAGGGATACTGAACTATACTTGTTAAGAAATATAGCAGCCATTTAATTGCCTGAGTTTGGAAAACGGCCTGATCTGTCTTTTTTATACGCAGATTAGGCTGTTTTAGAATGATAATATTTTTGCTGATATTGAATTTAATAAAAATGCGTTCAACTATTTGAAAGGAAGAGAGAAATGATTGATATAAGAATTTCGGTAAGTGATGTGGATTACGAAGCAGCGTTGGATACTTTATTACCAGTATTAGTAGAGCATTTTTCAAAAAAAACTGAAAACAGTTTTTTATCGTCTCTTTTGCTAAAGACAAAAGGAATTTCTGTAATAGCAGCAAAAGCAGCCTTGAAAACACTGCCGCAAGAAATGAAAGATGAGCTCGCTGAAGCTTGCCTGAACTATTATAAAGAGGATATAGCGCGTATGCTCACTGAAATGGCTGAGCAAAAAGGAATCGCACTAAAAATTGAAAGTGTTGAAGTCGCTGCAAAAGATGGCTTGGAATCTCAATAATAAGTGCTTTGGGAAAGAAAATCGGGGGGTACTATTTTGTAAATGAGAGGTGTTTTTATGAGCTGGAAAGATTTGCTAAAAAGAACGCTTAAAGGAAAGAAGCGGCAAATGACTTATGCAGAAGAGCAAATTGCCGGCGAGAACACAGTAAAACCAAATCCGATGGTAATACAAGTGATACCGCAAGAGGATCCTCCGCTGCCGTTTTCCAGAGTACACGCTGATGCAACATGCAGAGATGAAAAGGGTTTGGAAATCCTTTTTACAGATCCCCAAACGGGAAATCAGAAAATGATTGTGGACAAGTATGGGTATTTTGTCGACTTTCCAGGATTCGAAATATCGGAAGATGAGAAAATCGGTTTATTATCGACCACAACCACCGTGGAACTGGGGGTGGATTTCAGCTTTTTTGGGAGCGATAAATATCTTGTGGTTTGGCAGGTTCAGATGAGTGGTTGCCCCTTGAAAATGGGTGAAGACAGCAATGGATTCACAGATGAGGATGTTTACCTGTATTCTCTTATGGACCAAGAGGGAGATTTTCTGTTTCCTTTTCGCTTTTACCAGGTGGGAATGAAAAAAATTTTTTGGCAGCAACCATCTATTCGCTTAAGGAAAAGGCCCAATACGCAATTTGTACAGGAAGACAGGTTTGTAGAATGGGCTGAGACAGAGGCAAATCTGAATGATCCAAATCCCATTCTGCGTATTCCGATGCCGCGCGTTTATACTTATGAATCGGAGAAAGGGTTTTATGTGGACGGCAAGGTCTATCAAAGCGTTCAGGATTTCAAGAGTCGAAAGGATAGGAAAGAACATATATACTGGGATATCTATAATAGAAAGGTAATGGAGGTATATGAACGTTTCCCCTGTTTTGACTCATACGATTACGCGAACGAAGACAGATACTATCGTTGGTTTTATTTGGTTTCCGGAAATAAAATGTGGTGCATATATCAGGCGGATGGGAGAAAAACGGTTTTGGTAACGGAAGATGTAGCCGAAATTGATGCCATGGTTTGGCGTAATATGAAGCGCTTCCATTTGGTCGAGGATGTAGAGCTATATTCTTTTGTGCTGTAAAGATACATCAAAAATGATTTAGAAGAAATATCGGGAGCAACATATGATAAAAGTGACAATGTCCTTGAGCCATGATGGTTTAGCCGATGGAATTTACCATATACATGCCAAGCGATTCCTTATGGCAACCCTATATTGGGCAAATGAAAAAGGCCTGTTAATTGGATGGTCTCCTTTTGCCTGTGTTCCAATTAATCCGTATGGTGAAGGTTCGTTTCAATTTCACGGTGGACGAGCTATTCCACCAGAGGCCACGCATATCTTGGTTCGTGTAACTCGGCTTAATTTTCAGGAGAATGAGGAAGTCATTGTACCCCTGCAGAGGCATTTAAGGCCGGATCCATTGGAGAATCCCCTTAGTCTATGTGCAATGAGCGACCTGCACCTAACCAATAAAACAGGACGCATTTACAGGGCTCTCTCTTGGGCAAAGGAGTCTGATGGGCTGCTGCTGGCTGGAGATTTGACCAATGATGGAACTCTGGAGCAATTTCGGCAGTTATGTTGCTGCTTGGAGGGATTGGATTCCCGACTCCCCATTCTGGCGGTAGCTGGAAATCACGATCAGATGACAGAGCCATATTCCAATGCCACATCGGATTCTGCATATGCCTCTTTTCAAAGGCGGCTCCAAAGGCGCGCTGAGCAGATTGGTTTTCGCTGGTATCAGGATACTAGTGGAGCATATAGCATTCAGATCGGATGTGTGGAGGTGATTGGACTTAATATTGTAGTTTATAAAGGAAACTTTATTTTCCCTGAAGGGCGTCAGTTGGGCTTTTTACAAGAAGTTTTGCACAAGGACTGTGCAGGGTGGAGAATTGTCCTTTGCCATGCTCCTCTTTCAGCACATAATCCTCAAAGGAAGCCAGGAGAAAGGCCCTACCTTACTATGGATCGGCAGCTACAGCAGCTTATAGATAAACAGCAACGCCTTATATTTTTAAGTGGACACACACATCTTTCTCCAAACAATCTGCAGGGATGTGTAGAGTATAGACCAAATGAGAAATCTATTTATCTGGATCTTGGCAGTGTACGTCCAACTGTGCTGCATTCAAAAGAAGAACAGTTACTACCCTCTGAATGGGCAAGCGGGGTATATTGGGAACTATCTCTTACAAAAAATACGGTAGAAATTTGTGCGCGTTCAGTACACACGGGTGTTCGCTTTTCACGCGGGTATTATCGGTTTGAAATGTAGTGATATACATTTGAAAATAAGAAAATTGTAGATATGCATGAGAATGTAGTAAGACTCAAAACTCTGTTAAAATAGCAATAAAATTGAGAGATCTCTGAGATTAAAAGGAGTGAAATAATATGAGAGACTGGAATTCATTGTTTGAAAAGAAGGAAGAAAACGATAAAAAGGAAAAATGCCGTGGGGAAGGACTTAAACTGGAACAGCAGGGGAAATATGAAGAGGCATACCTAAAGTATGAGGAGGCTGGCAAGATGGATGATATACCATCTATGCTCTACATCGCAAGGATGTATCTTTCCGGAAATTTTCGTCCGGTAGAGACCTCCAATCTGGCGAAGCTTATGCTTCAAGGCGGTCCTGTTTTTCCGTGGAGCCAAATTAGTGAAATACATCCTGATTATGAAAGTGGACTTGCGTGGATGACAAAAGCAGCCGATCTCGGAGACGGATTTGCTTGTGAGGTTGCCGGCAATATGATTGGCCAGGGTTTAGGCTGCGAAGCGGACGTGGAGAAGGCAGTTTACTATCTAAAAAAAGCGCTGTCAAACGGACAGAAAACAGCACAGAAATTTATCTATCTGTATTGTCCGGATGGTAGGAAACTATCGGATGAAGAGTATGAGAACTGTTTAACAGAGTTCGTAAAAGCAGCGGACTCGGAGGATGAGAAAGCATACGAGCTCTATGCGACGCTGAAAAGCGGAACCCACAGGCAGCTTGCCCGATTGGGGCATATTTTGATTTCTGCCCAGAACACGCATAAAACCGAATATGAGTTGTTTACATTTTCAGCTTCGCCGTCCGGAATTCCCCTGCTTCCTGTGGTGTCAAAACGCGGGTCATGGTGTACTTTGCTGCGGTTCAATTTAGATGCGTGGGCAGAGAAGTATCCGTTGATTGCAATTTCCTCTGATATTTTGCATGTTGAGAGGCCGGATGATCTGTTGAGCAATTTTCATCATGCCAGAATTGTGGGTACTGCGACCTACAGATCTCCGGCCTTCGGATGGTTGGATGAAGAGGAAAAACACGCGATTCTACTTCAGCTCGGCGTAGATGACACACTGAATGCCGGTTCCATGAAGGAAGTCGTAGAGGCATTTCAACTGAGGGAGGAAGAATACCTGGGAGATTCCCTTGCGTTATTGGTGGAAAACGGAGAAAAGGAATACAGCTTTGAGATCGCAGGCATCCAGGGAAATCAGGTAGAAGTTCTTTGGCGCTATACCATCGGCGGCAGTGATCGTGTACAGAACTATTTTGAGCCAGAACTGATTTCAATAGAACGTATGGATTGCCAATTTTTATCTGACAATGATAAATCGTTAGAAGACCAGTAAAGAAACCTAAAATATAACAGAAAGTAAATTAAGCAGACTCACTTTAAACGGTATATAAACTTTATTATGCAAGGAGTAAAGAGATGGATACAATCCGAGAATTTGATTCCGTATGGAAAAAGTTTATGGTGATGTGTCGGGCAAAGCTGATGGAAAAAAGTAAACAATGCGTGTTGAGTTGCGCT
>DWYN01000096.1 GCA_019118645.1 Candidatus Blautia excrementipullorum
CCACGAAATCGGAACCAGATATAGAGAAAAACGGAACTCCCGCCTCCCCGGCAACCGCTTTGGCAAGCAGTGTTTTTCCGGTTCCGGGAGGGCCTACCAGCAGGACGCCTTTGGGGATCCTGGCTCCTACATTCGTGTATTTCTGGGGAGCTTTCAGAAAGTCTACCACTTCCTCCAGCTCCTCTTTTTCCTCCTGAAGCCCCGCCACGTTCTGAAACGTGACTTTTTTTTCATCAGGAAGCATCATACGGGCCCGGCTCTTTCCAAAATTCATCATCTTTGAATTTCCGCCGCCCCCGGACATCTGCCTGTTCATCAAAAAGAACAGAAATATAACAAAGCCTCCCGTAAGCAGTACCGGAAGAAGTGTTGTCAAAAACACATTTTCCTGAGGGACATCCTTGACCTGCGCTGTAATTCCATATTCCTCCAGCATATTCTGGGCGTCCTTTACGTCTGTCACATAAACTCTTTTTTGTCCCTCACTGTCTACATCTGCCGTTACAGAACCGGTGGGAACCTCCCTGTTCTGATAAATCACCGCATTATGCACTCTTCCCTCTTCTGCCGCCTGTTCCAATGCCTCCATTGTATAGTCGCTCTGTGATGTCACCTGATTGTTCAGATAAAAATATCCTGCAATCAGCAAAACAATGAGGATCAGATACAGGCCAATTCTGCTGGGCTGTCTGTTCACTTATCTGAATCTCCTTTCACTCTCTGTCTAAATCTACTACACCGATAAATGGAAGGTTACGGTATTTCTGAGCATAGTCCAGGCCGTATCCAACCACAAACTCATCGGGGATGTTAAAGCAGCAGTAATCCACTTTTACTTCTTTCACTCTTCGCTCCGGTTTGTCCAGAAGCGTACACAGGCGGACGCTGTTTGGATTACGCCCTTTCAGTATCTCCATAAGATAACTCAGCGTTCTGCCTGAATCAATAATATCTTCCACAATCAGAACGTCTTTTCCGATCAGGGGCTGATCCAGATCCTTCACAATTCTTACAACACCGCTGGATTTTGTATCATCCCCATAGCTGGAGACTGACATAAAATCAAGCGATACCGGAACAGTAATTCTTTTCGCAAGCTCGCAGGTAAAAAACACGCCTCCCTTGAGCACGCATATTAAATGAATTTCCTTGCCCGCATAGTCTTTGCTGATCTTCGCTGCAATCTGCTGGATTCTGTTTTCCACTTCTTCTTCACTGATCAATACTCTGATTTTTTCACTCATCCCTCTTCCTCCTTCTGTCCGGCATTCTCCGGACACTCTGTACATTCTCAGAGGTTCTCCCCTGGTATTCAATCTGCAGCACCGTCCTTGTTTCGGGAGTGATCCTTCCGCTTTCTCCCATTCTCTCTCCCACGGCCCAGAACACCTCGCTTCCGGCAGCAACCAGGGGTATCTGATCCCTGTCTTCTCCCGGAACCTTATCATCAATCATACATCGGGTAAGCTTTTTCCGGTTTCCCTCTCTGTTTATCACCAAGTAATCGCCGCTCTTTCTGGTTCGGACAGTTAAGCCGTATTTTATTTTATCACAATCCATCCATTTCGTATACTTTTTTTCCAAAATCTTCTCCCCGGAATAAGAAAAAATCTTTGTCCGGAAAATTCCCAGAGGACAGTTCAGTTCTCCTGGAACCGGAAGCTGCCAGCCGGTCTCCCCGGTATTTTCTTCCGGCTTTTTCTCCCTGACCTTCTCTCTTACCAGCACCCCGTCATAAGTCCGAACAGCCTCCAGTCCGTAAGGCAGGTTAATTCTGGAGCCGGTTCGGCCATTCTGCATTTCAAGAACTTTTCTGATATGAATCATCGAAAGATCTCTTCTCTGTCCTGCCGTTCTTTCCAGGGCCTCTCTTACCGCATATGTCTGAAGAATATCCGGATAGTCAAAAAATGTATGGTCAAACAGGAAATGCCCGGCTTCCGTTTCTGCTGCTTTTAACAGTCTCCGGCCCTCGCCGCTCAGATATTCTTCTGCCTTTTCCAGCATTCCGGCGGTTTCCGCCATATGAAAAACCGCTCTTTCATTAATTTCCTGCTCCAGCGCAGGAATAATATGATGCCGGATCCTGTTTCTCGTATAATCATCTTCCAGGTTTGTCCGATCCAGCATATAAGGTATGTTTCTTTCTTTTAAATATTGGTCAATTTCTTTTCGTTCTAAACATAAAAGCGGACGAATCAGCTCTTTGCTGACCGCCTTCATGGATGAAAGCCCCCGTATTCCTGCTCCCCGGGCAAGATGATGAAGCATGGTCTCTGCAAGATCATTCTTATTATGGGCCAGAGCCGTCAAAATACGGCCCTTTTCTCCTGTTTTTTCTCTCAAAGCCTCTCCGGCCAAAAGAAAGGCCTCTTTTCTCGCCCTTCTGCCAGCCTCTTCCAGACCGGTTTTCCAGCCGGCGGCCAGAGCCGGTACATCATACGTATAAACTTTGCAGGGTACCCTTCTTTCCCTGCATATATTCTCAACCAGCCTCTGGTCTCTATCCGCCTCTTCTCCCCGGATTTTATGATTGACATGAACCGCCTGAAGAAAAAAGCCATATTCCTCTCTCAGTCTGATCATCACATCCAGCATCGCCATTGAATCCCCGCCGCCGGATACCCCTGCCGAAATTCCGGCCGCCTGTTCAAGCATCGCCGTGTCTTCCACAAATTTCCGGATTTTATAATAAATACTTTCCTGCATTCTGTTCTTTTCTCCTCATATATCTCAGACAGCCCATATGCCGGCAGACACCTGCCGTCTCTTTCCTGTTCCGCTGCCGTTGTCTTTGGATACTGTACTTTACAGTCATTTTCGCAGTACGCTGGCCACAAGAACCGTCATATCATCCCGGGCCCGGTAATCACTGTATCCCAGCACTCTCTCTAAAATTCCCCTGCTGACCTCTTTAGGGTTTTCATCCGGAATATCCATAATAATCTCTTTCATGGTCTCCTCTTCCCTGTCAACCGGAAGCGCGTCCAGCACTCCGTCTGTCATCATAATCAGGTAATCTCCATGATATAGTTTTCTTGAGGAGGTATCAAAATCTATCTGCTGCATCAGCCCCGCCGCGAGGCTTTCTGACGAAATCGCCTCCACCCAGTGGTCTCTTTTTATAAATGTGGAGGCAGCCCCTGCCTTCAGGAAATTACAGATTCCTGTATACAAGTCCAGAGCGCAGATATCTACCGTTGAAAACATACCTTCGCCCCCTTTCAGCACAAGGGCGGAATTCACCATTCTGGCGGCTGTTTCCTGAGAGAATCCGGACTCCAGAAACTGTTCCAGAAGCTCCACCACAATTTCACTTTCCCGGCAGGCGTCCATTCCGGAGCCCATTCCGTCCGAAAGACACATGACAAATTTTCCGCCTTCCTCCTGCCTGCATATATAATTGTCGCCGGATACCTTTTCTTCTTCTCTCGTCAGCCTTGCCACTCCATAAATCACTTGGTAGCTGACGTCCTCCACAAAATGAACCGTATGGTATTCCCCATTGACAATGCATCTGCTGTCCGCAGCCGATGTCATGGCGCACTCACAGATCTCCGACAAAATCTGCGACACCTCCGTCACCGATACGCACTGGCCGCTTCTCGCTCTCATAGTCAGAAACATTTGGCGTCTTCCCTCGGCCTTATCCATAACCCATAAGTGTTTCAAAAGGACATGCCTTTTTTTCAGGGCTTTTCTGACTTCCTCCTGTATCTCCGGTTCTGCCGGGGCAATGTCATAAAGATCTCTCGCCACCATCTCCATGATCTTCGAAATCTCTGTCAGCTGCTGCGCTACGGCCAGCCTGCTTTCAATCATCCGGTTTCCCCATATCAGGTTTTGTCTTTCTTTTTGGAACCGTTCCCGCACGGTTTCCAGATACTGAACCGATTTCCCACAGATTTCCGCCCACTCCGACCGTATCTGATTCACTTTATTTTCATCGCCTTCCTCCAGAGCACGTATCATAGCTTCACCGCCCCGGTACAGCGAATCTTTTTCATTTCCCCAGCAAATTTCCCTGTGGTAGCACTGGCTGCACATATGCTCATTTGTATCCTTCAGTATCCGGTCAATTTGCCCTGCGCTTAAATAATCCTTCCTGTAGGGCATCCCGTAAAAAGTATCTGCGAGTTTCTGGAAGGACGCCGCATACCGCTCCACCTTTTCTTTCTGGGGATGGTTTTCCCTCAGAGGAAATTCTTCCTCTTTTTTTGACTTTCTCCCCGCCAAAATAGTTTTTGCCATGTCCCGCAGAATCAGTACTATACTGATCACGAGCATGGCAATTATCCATTCCTGCATATTTTCCCCTCCCCCTCAGCATCTTCATCAAGTGCATATTATAGGGGACGAAGAATAAAATATCTGTCAAACACCGGCGATTAATCAAAAAAACTTTTCATCAAAATATTCCTTATTTCTCTTCCTCAAAAACTGTCTCATTCTCCTTTACAAGGCCCAGCCTGTCTCTTGCCACTTCCGCGGCATACTCGTCAGTCTCCATATATTCCTTCTGTGCGTCAATCTCCTTTGTACGCTCTTTTTCATTCTCAATCTTTTCTTCCAGCTCTGCAGCCCTGGCATCATAAACCGCTACACGGTTCCGCATATTCACACTCTCAACCGCAAGACTTCCCAAAAGAATCACCGCAACAACAGAAATCGCAGCCATACCGATATAATTATTTGCAATTTTTCTTTTATTTTTTTGTCTTTTTGATTTCTTCAATGCGACTGCTCCTTTTTCCGTTCAAACCTTTGAGCTTCTTCGTCTTTTTATGCATGTTTCTCAAATAACATACAAAAATATTACATCGTTTGAGAAAAAATAGCAACCTCTTTGTTGAAAATTTTACAAAAATTACAGGGATTCTCAAGACAGTCTCCACAGCCTTTTTCAAAGGAGGGGCCAGGGTGGTGCTGCAGATCCACGCTCCCAGCATGCAGCCCAGAAAGAAAAAGCATCTTAGAATCCCCTGATTGAAACGATAAATTACAGAAAACAAAAAAACTCCTGCAGCAGTCCAGTAGAGCAAATCTTCACAGGCTGAAATAATAGGATGATGCGGAATAATTTTTCTCAGAATAATCAGGAAATCATAGATCAGGAGCAGAAAAGCTCCTGTCCCTATCGACAGAAGAAACAGAATCGCTTCATATTTTATATAACTGCTCATAGGGTCACCGGAACATTCGTTTCAACAGAGATTCTTCCCTCTTCTCCACATTTCTGGAAAGGTAAGTGAGACTTCCTATTTTCCCTTCTATGTCTGCCTCTCCCTTTTCCAGATTCAGCCTTTTCACATGAAGCCCTTCTCCCTTTACAGAAAGCTTTCCCGCCTCTGTCTCCAGAAGGATCTCGCTCTCATTAAAAGAATGGATATCATGAACACCCGTTACCGTTCCGCTCTGACGGTTGAGCAAAGTCAGTCTGTGTGTCTGCACCATTTTCTTTTCTTCCACAAGCCGTCCCCCTATTGCGTTTTTCACTGTTAATGTATGTGAAGAAACAGGCAAATAGACCTGTGGAATCAGAGATAGCGGTACATACTCTCCGCTTCTTCTTTTCTGACGGTGTCTTTTACTTCCAGGACTTCCACCCGAACATTTTTCCCTCCGAACTGAATTTCAATCGTATCTCCTTCCTTTACCTGGGCAGACGCCTTGGCAGGCTTATCATTGATCAAAACCCGGCCCGCATCGCAGGCTTCGTTGGCAATCGTCCGTCTTTTAATCAGACGGGAAATTTTTAAATACTTGTCCAGCCTCATTTTTACCTCCGCAAATAGAAAAAAAGGGAGAACCTGGCGTTCTCCCTGATGCACTCTATTATTTTTCGTTCACAAGATCCTTTAAAGCTTTTCCAGCTTTGAATTTCGGTGCTTTGGAAGCTTCGATTTTCATGGTTTCACCAGTCTGAGGATTTCTTCCCTCTCTTGCAGCTCTCTCGCTTACTTCAAAAGTACCAAAACCAACCAGCTGGATTTTGCCACCTTTTTTCAGCTCGGATGCCACGACATCGGTGAAAGATTTTAAAACTGCTTCTACGTCTTTCTTGGCAAGATTCGTCTCTTTCGCCATTGCTGCTACTAACTCTGTTTTATTCATGGTGTTTCCTCCTCTAAAACTCTCTTTCTTATAATTTTCTGCGTTTATGCTTCCTGACAAATACACGCTATTAAATATTTATATACCTTTTCCTATGGCTTGTCAAGACATTTCACCTTAATTATTCCCGGAAAAAGAGCATTTTCAGCGTATTTCATTCTTCATTTCTTTTTCTCTTTTTTTCAGCTCATCCCAGGAGAGAAGAGCCGCCTCTTTATCCTCCGGAGAAAAGATTTTGGGATGGCGGAATTTCATTTTTGAGGAAATTTCATCAATCACATCCTCTATGGTAAACAGCCCTTCTTCCTGGGCGATTACACTGTGAAGAGCTACCTGGAAGAGCAGATCTCCCAGCTCTTCACAGAGATTTTCGCTGTCATTCGTACGGCCCAGGAGATCTATCCCCTCCAGAACCTCATTTGCCTCATTTATCAGGCAGGGCTTCAGACTTTCATGGGTCTGTGCACTGTCCCAGGGACACTCCCTTCGAATTCTTTTCACTACTTCCATAAATTCATCAAAATTATGCATTTTCATCACCATCTTCAACGCAGCCGCCTTTGTCAGAAATATCGTTTCTCATCCTTAGCCTGCCCGCAAAACTCTTCCTTTATTATTTTGTTTTCAATTATACACCGGTTGTTCGTGAAAGGAAAGCAAACTCTGAAAAAGTCAAAGAAAAACGGGCTTATATAAGGGAATCCCTTCAATGAGTGCGCCTTTCAAAACACTCCCGCCCAAACCTGTCCCAGCGCTCTTTCTGCCGGATCAGGTTTCGGAGCTTTTCTGTATTTTTTTCAGAAATCCATGCTTTATTATGTGAATAATAATAATTGGCAATCTTCCAATATTTATCCGGATAAGTAAACCGTATCTGAAGATATTTCCACTCTTCCGGTGAAATCGGCTGCTCCCTGCTGTAGCAATTCAGCATGGATCCTGCAAGTCCGGTGTCCCAATTATACTTTTCGAGAATTTTTCTCATAAAACGGTAAAGATCGGCCATCTGTATATCAAATCCCCAATGGCTGAAATTTACCACTGCCGTCTCCCGGCCAACCATCAGAATGTTATGCTGGTTATATTCTCCGTGGCAGATTTTTCCTTTCTCCCACGCCTGTGCCCGCAGCTTTTCATATCCGGATTCCACGAGCATCCCCAGGGCTTCCTCTCCTTTTTCCAGAAACGCTTCCACGCTGGCAAGATATTCTTTTTCAAAGGCGCAGGAGGGTGATTTTCTTCGAATAAACTTGCGTATTTTTTTCATTTCCTGATTATGGCGTCTGTATTCATCCCGCAGATCCGGTTCTTTATAATATTCCACCACAGGCAGTTTCATCACCTTATGTATACCCGCCAGTGTTCTGACTCCCCTCAGAATATCTTCTTTTGACCGTGTATCACATTCCCGGCCCTCATACCAGTGCTGAACCGTATATGGTATATTGTCCCGGTCTCTGCTTACCAGCGCGCCTTCTATATTAAGAAGATAGCTGTCCACATGATATCCGCTCTGTTCTGCCGTCTGCAAGAGCTCCTGCTGTTTCACCAGCTTCTTTTCAGAGCCCTTAAATTCCCTGATAATCACAGGCCCCCTCTCCGTATGACAAAGAAGAGCGCCTCTGATGCGTGAGGTAGCTTTGGCTGTCAGATCATACTGTTCCAGAACGCTGAGTCCATAATCATACAAATTCTATATCCCCCTCATATTTTTGTACCTTCTATCTTATGTATTGCGGGAGAGAAAATAGTACAGGAAAGAAAGGCACAGAAAAAGAATCCCGCGCCGCAGGATTCTTTTCTTATTTTAATAAAGACAGCAGAATTTCTTTCTGATTATCCTCCGGAACTTCCAGAACATGTTCTAAAAGAAAATTCAGCTTCTCTCCGATTTCCGGTCCCGGACGGTATCCAGCCTCAATCAGATCACGCCCTTTTACTGCAAGCGTTTTCAGGGAAACGCACTGTTTTTCCTCCAGAATTCTCTGATAGCAGAACGTCACCCCTTTCAGGCGCGCCTCTTTTTCCGCTCTTTTATACTCGCTCTGGGCCATCATGTCTGCACGCTGCACTTCCAGATACAGAGGAAAAAGATCTTCTCCGATCCGGTTGACCGCTTTTCTCACCTGCCGCATCTCCGGCAGCGGTCTCGCGTCATGCCAGCGGATCAGGCGGCAGACCTTCGCTGTCGTATCATTATCAAATTTCAGTCTGCGAAGGATTTCCTTCGCCATCTTCTCGCTCTGGGAACCATGAGTTTTGAAATGATCACGCCCATTCTCATCTGTCTTTTTTACCGCAGGTTTTCCGATATCATGAAGAAGCATGGCAAGGCGCAGAACCTTATCCGGCCTGATATACAGAAGGCTGTGAAGAATGTGTTCTCCCACCGTCCAGCAGTGATGCGGAGTATTCTGCTCTGTCTCCATACATACATCAAACTCGGGAAGAAACTGCCGGGTAACCCCTGTCTCATAGGCTGTTCTGAAGAAATCCGGATGCGGGGAAACCAAAAGCTTTACAAGCTCTGTCTGAATCCGTTCCGCACTGACGCATTTCAGATTGGATGCCAATGCCTGGATTCCTTCTTTCGTTTTCTGTTCAATGGAAAATCCCAGCTGGGCCGAAAAACGCACTGCCCGAAGAATCCGAAGAGCGTCCTCCCGGAAGCGTTCCCGGGGGCTTCCCACACAGCGGATCACCTTGTTCCTCATATCCTCCATACCATGAAACAGGTCCACAAGCCCTTTGTCCGGATGATATGCCATGGCGTTGATGGTAAAATCCCGGCGTTTCAGATCCTCCTCAAGACTGGAAGTAAACAGCACCTCCCTGGGGTGGCGCCCGTCCTCATAATCCCCGTCCACCCGGTAAGTGGTCACCTCAAATCCCTCTTTCTCGATCAGAACGGTAACCGTGCCGTGCTGCAGTCCCGTATCTACGGTTCTGTGAAACAGCGCTTTCACCTGCTCCGGCTGCGCCGATGTGGTAATATCCCAGTCATCCGGAATTCGTCCCATAATGGAATCCCGCACACAGCCTCCCACCACATAGGCTTCATATCCGTTTTCCTCCAGTATCCGTAAAATTTTTTCTGCTTTGGATGGAATGGTCAGTTTCATTTTAGTATGCTCTTCCCCAATAAACCATCTTTTTGGCAGGTTTTCCGCAGCATACGCAGACATCGCTGATATGCTCCTGTTTAAACGGCATACATCTGGAGGTTGCCTGCAGGTCCTCTTTAATCTTTTCTTCACATTCCAGACTTCCGCACCACATCGCCTTTACAAATCCGGGCTTTGTATTGATGGTCTCTTTGAATTCTTCATAATTCTTCGCTGTATAAGTATGGCTGTCACGGTGAGCCCGCGCTCTTTCAAGCATTTCTTTCTGCATGAGATCCAGAATTTCCTGAACCTTTGACGGAAGCTCTTCAAAGGAAACTATATACTTTTCCCTTGTATCTCTGCGGCAGATCACAGCCTGGCCATTTTCAATGTCTTTCGGTCCGCACTCTATGCGCACCGGAATTCCGCGCATTTCCTGCTCTGCAAATTTATATCCCGGACTTCTGTCTGTATCGTCCACCTTTGTGCGGATGCCTGCCGCCTTCAAAGCCCGGAACAGCTCGTCCGCCTTTTCCAGAACGCCTTCTTTTCTCTGCTGAATCGGAATAACCACAGCCTGTACAGGAGCAATTCTTGGAGGAAGCACCAGACCGCTGTTGTCTCCGTGAACCATAATAATGGCGCCGATGATACGGGTGCTCATTCCCCAGGAAGTCTGGTGTACATACTGCAGCTTGTTTTCTTTGTCTGTATACTGAATACCGAAAGCTCTGGCAAATCCGTCCCCGAAATTATGGCTTGTTCCGGACTGGAGCGCCTTTCCGTCGTGCATCAGAGCTTCAATCGTATAGGTAGACTCCGCACCTGCAAATTTTTCTTTGTCTGTTTTCTGTCCTTTGATTACCGGGATAGCCAGAACTTCCTCGCAGAAGTCCGCGTAAACATTCAGCATCTGAATTGTTCTCTCTTCCGCCTCTTCAGCTGTCGCATGAGCAGTATGGCCTTCCTGCCACAAAAACTCTCTGGAACGGAGGAAAGGACGGGTGGTCTTTTCCCAGCGAACCACTGAGCACCACTGATTGTATACCTTCGGCAGATCTCTGTGAGACTGAATATCTTTCTGATAAAAATCACAGAAGAGGGTTTCAGAAGTAGGACGGACGCAGAGACGTTCCTGCAGAGGCTCCATGCCGCCGTGCGTCACCCAGGCAACTTCCGGTGCAAATCCCTCTACATGATCTTTTTCTTTCTGAAGAAGAGACTCCGGAATAAACATTGGCATATAAACATTCTGCACCCCTGTCTCTTTAAATCTTTTGTCAAGTTCATGCTGAATATTTTCCCAGAGCGCATAGCCAGCCGGCTTGATAACCATACATCCTTTTACGCTGGTATATCCGCACAGCTCAGCCTTTTTCACCACATCGGTATACCACTGGGCGAAATCATCCTCCATGGAAGTGATGGCTTCTACTAATTTCTTTTCCTTTGCCATGATCTTTTTTCTCCTTTTTCTTAATTTTTCATCGGGTCTGTTCCCGGCTTTTCAGTTTCTCTTCCCAGGGAATTCACGGTAATAAAAAA
The DNA here is from genome assembly GCA_019118645.1 of Candidatus Blautia excrementipullorum. GTDB lineage: Bacteria > Bacillota > Clostridia > Lachnospirales > Lachnospiraceae > Blautia_A > Blautia_A excrementipullorum. The sequence goes on from DWYN01000096.1 coordinate 10,767, forward strand.
AGTCCTCAGATCCCTGATAGGGACCGAAGGACTTCGGCGGTACCACCCTGATTAGCAGAACGCCTTCCGCGCCGCTGCTCTCTCTTTTTTCCTTAACGCGGAATTTACGCCGTGCTTCAGTTGCACGGAGCTCCGAGGCCGGTTCCATGATTCGCGCACAGAACCCTCACACCAGCCGGATTCCTCTCTGAGATTGCTCCTCATGTACTATTCTCTTCACAGCTCTTTTTCCTGTTATTCTTCAAAGCATCTGCCTGGAACACAGATTTGAATTTTAGTCTATACGAAATTTCCGGAAGTGTCAACCCTTCCGCAGAGAAAATTTTTAAGTCTTGAAAGAGGATTCGAAAATTCCTCTTTTCACATCCTTTTCTGTCAGGTTTCCTCAAACAGAAAAAGAAATCTCTCTTCCCGTCCGGTTGTATCTGTAATACCGCACTCCTGCAGCATCCAGCATCCGCTTGGACGCAATTACGGAAGGCGTATCCTCATATTTGTCACAATCATAGACAACCGTTTTAATTCCCGCCTGTATAATCGCCTTTGCGCATTCGTTGCAGGGAAAAAGTGATACATAGAGCTTCGCTCCCTCCAGGCTCCCTCCCCGGTAATTCAGAATCGCATTCAGCTCACTGTGAGTTACATAAAGATACTTTGTATCGAGGGCCTCTCCTTCCCGTGCCCATGGGAACTCATCATCGGAACATCCCATCGGAAATCCATTGTATCCCATTGACAAAATTTTGTTGTCGCTGCTGACAATGCATGCACCCACCTGCGAGTTCGGATCCTTGGACCTCATTCCAGAAAGAATGGCTACCCCCATAAAATATTCGTCCCAGGAAATATAATCCGTACGCTTCTGATTGTGTGTCTCCATTGTAAAAACCTCCCCGTAATTTAGTCCGTCTCGATCTGCTGGATTCTGCGCATATGGCGCTCGTCCCCGGAAAACGGCGTATTCAGGAAAGTATCCACAATTTTCAGAGCAAGTCCGGGTCCTACTACTCTTCCTCCCATAGCAAGGATGTTCGCATCATTGTGAAGTCTTGTCGCCTCTGCGCTGAAACAGTCAGAGCACAGGGCCGCCCTTATTCCCTTAAACTTATTTGCGGTAATAGAAATACCGATTCCTGTTCCGCAGATCAGAATTCCTTTTTCACACTCACCGCTCAGGATCGCTCTTGCCACCTTTTTTGCATAAATCGGATAATCCGTAGATTCCAAACTGTCGCATCCATAGTCTATATAGGGAATCTTCTGCTCATCCAGGTGTTTTTTGATCTCCTGTTTTAACTCAAATCCTCCGTGGTCACATCCCAATGCTATCATTTTTCTTCCTCCTCTGAAATATGAATTATTTTATGGCCTGCCGCTTTCAGCAGCCGGTTCATAATGGCCTGCCCCATTTTCGGCGTATAAAACGCCTCCGAATAAATAGCGCTCACCTCATCGCTGTCAAAATTTCTCAGCACTTCGTAGAGATGGCGGGCAATTTCCTCCTCATCCGCTCTGCTTCCTATGCTTCTGACGATTCCCTTCTTATATCTGGATGCAGTTTCGTCAGTGGCAAGGATTCCCACGGTTTCTCCCCGCTCTTTTGCCTCGGCAGCTGCAGCGTTGATATAACGGATTACCTTTTCCGCTGATCCCTCCACTACAGAAAGATCCGCCTTCGGCGCATAATGACGGTATTTCATTCCCGGAGCCTTGGGATGCACACTGCTGTCCGTAATCAGCAGTCCTTTGTCCATCCGTACTTCTCCCAAAGTCTCCTTGAGCATCTCCAGAGAAATATAACCCGGTCTTAAAACAACAGGAATCTCCTCTGTAAAATCCACGATTGTAGATTCCAGCCCGATTCCAACCGGACCTCCGTCCAGAATCATGTCAATAGCGTCTCCCAGATCCTCCTCTACATGTTCCGCTAATGTGGGACTTGGCCTTCCCGATGTATTGGCGCTGGGCGCAGCCACATAGCCTCCGGCGGCCCGGATCAGGGACTGCGCAATCGGATCGCTTGGGAAACGGACCGCCACACTGTCCAGGCCGCCGGTAGTCTCCCTTGGCACAATATCCGCCTTCGGCAGAATCATGGTAAGAGGCCCCGGCCAGTACTTCTTGGCCAGTATTTTCGCTTTTTCCGGTATATCCGAGACAATTGCCCCAAGCTTGCCGAATTCTGCAATGTGTATAATCAACGGATTATCCGATGGGCGTCCTTTTGCCGCGTAAATTTTCATAGATGCCTTCGGGTCAAGCGCATTGCCTCCCAGGCCATAAACCGTCTCCGTCGGAAAAGCTACCAGTCCGCCGTTTTTTAAAATCCGCCCGGCTTTTTCCATAACTGACCTGTCCGGGTTTTTCTTATCCACAACTACAACCTCTGCCCTCATTCTATATGCATCCTCTCATTTTCCCTTCCCGGGATCTCCTTTTTCTGAAATCCTTTTCTGTCCATACGCGTTCAGTCCGACCCATACCGGCTTTTTCTTCCGCTGCCCTGTCTTCCGACAGACTTTTTTCTTACTGACGGATATAAATTCCCTGAGACTCTATAAAATCGTCCAGCTCCTGAAGACCGTCCTGCGCCCAGGTCTCCGACATCACAAATTCTTCCGGATAAAACATCTCCTCCGCAATATGCTTTCCTGTTTCCGTGCGGAAAATCTTGCTTACACTTTTCCGGATCGTCTCTTCCTTCATCTGGTTCTCATAATAATTCACCAGGAAATCAGCTTCCACCAGAATCTGATAATCCATTCCGTCAATATTGCTGTAGGTATGGTGATGACCTACCAGATAGGAAACTCTTTCAATCACATCCGGCTCAAATCCCAGCTCCCGCATCATCTTCTCTGCTTCTGCAGGGCCTTCCTTTTCCTGAAGAGAGCCGTTTTCTTTTCCGTATTTTTCTATCGAAGGACGTATTCCGATGTCATGAACATAGGCGGCCGCCTCCAGTATATACATTGTCTTCTCATCCAGTCCTTCTTCCTGCCCGATCAGCTGCGCAAAGCTGTGTACCTTCAGGAAATGCTGGATCCTGGCGGGGTCGCCGCGGTAAAACTCAATCATTTTTTTACAGAGATTATTTAATCTGCCCATTTTCTGCCTCCTGAAAACGTCCCTTATCCATGAATTATATCGATTTTAAAGTTATTATAAGTTATTTTCAAACAGTTTACAACCTGCATTTTGCCGACCCGGTGATTTCCAAAAATAAAGCCAGCAGTTTTCACCCGTATATGGTATTATAAAAGAAAAATCCCGCTTCCGTGCCATCGCGATGGGCGGGCATCATTCTGTCCTTCAACAGGATATTACTCAGGAGGAATTCCCATGAATGTTATGAACACCTACACCGGAAAACAATTTGACCCTATGCAGATCACCCCGGACGATGTCTGCCTTGAGGATATTGCCCACGCCTTAAGCCTTCTCTGCCGCGGCGGCGGACAGCTGCTCTGGTTTTATTCTGTAGGGCAGCACTCTGTCAACTGTGCCAGGGAAGCGGCCGCAAGAGGCTGGAGCAAACGAATGGTACTGGCCTGCCTGCTGCATGACGCCAGCGAGGCCTACATTTCCGACATTATACGCCCTGTAAAAATTCACTTAGCGAATTATTTGGAAATCGAAAGCAAAATTATGAATGTTATCCTGGAAAAATTCGGCCTGGAGGATTTGAGTCCTGAAGAAAACAGTCTGTGGAAACAAATCGATGACGAGATGCTGGATCATGAGCTGAAATGCCTTCTTCCCGGAGAAAAAAACAGAAATCCTGCACCGCTTAAATCTGAGCCTGATTTTTCTGAGCGGCCGGTCCGCGAAGTGGAGACGGAGTTTCTGCATATGGCGGAAAAATATCGGGATCCCCGCTCCTGACCATAAAGTAAAAAAGCTCCCGTCAGACCGGCAGTTGCCCTTCTTCCGTCTGACAGGGAGCTTTTTCTTTTTAATATATTTTCACGATATACGTATCATATGTCTCATCCTGGAACACAACCTGTCCAAGCTTTTTCAGCATATCGTCATTCAGATTTTCCCCATATTTGCTTCTCTCACAGGAGCCCACAAAAATATAAGAAACGTCATATTCTTCCAGAAGCCCCTCCACCTGAGCTTCATCATTTGAAGTATAGATCGCTTCAATATCGGCAGCCTTTGCATTCAGATCACTTACATCGTTTCTCCAGAGCCATTCGTGGACATACCATCCCAGAATCGTGGGAAGTCCGGTCATTGCCGAAACTCTCTCGTACTCTGTATAGCTGTCTCCATTCGCCTCCAGAACCACCGGCGATCCTGTAATATGGCTCTTCAGCCACCGGATTCCCGCAGCGTCCTCCGGAAAATCTGTTTCCAGAAACGCAGTAGCGTTCAGCCCTTTATACTGGGAAGGATCCAGAACATTTCCAAACCACGCGTTCACGCTATTTCCAAAATATCCCCAGGTCCATACCAGAAGGAAAAGCGCCGTGCCGCCAGCAATCTTCAGTATTTTTTTACGAAAAACAGCCAGAAAGCGGAAAATCACATAGGCCATTGTCATGGCAAACATAATGTAAGCCTGATAGGTGAGTTTAAACATGGTATTGGCTCTGGCATTTCCATTTTCGTAGATATCCCGTACATATACCAGTTCCGGGATCAGAACCAGCCCAAGGGCGCAAAGTCCCATAATTACAGCAAACAGATCCGGAATTTTCAGAGATGCCAGAAAGCCGCACGGCGTCTTTTTTTTCAAAAGCCCGAGTTTCTGTACCAGAAGTACGGCTACAAAAGAAATCACCAGAGCCGCAGGAAGTCCCCACAGAATAAGCAGCTGATGCGGAAGAGAGTGATTTTTTGCAAGCGCCACTCCCTGTACCATCGTCTCAAACTGAAGCGTAAACGGCATGATTACAATTGTGGCGATTCCAAAAATTTCCACCGCCTGTGCTGAAGTAACGGCAAGGATCCATTTCCACTGGCCCTGGAACAGTACCATATTGGTAAACAGCACCACTCCTCCCGTCACCACAAAATAAATGACAAAGTCCCAGTAATTTGTCCAGTGGAACATTCCCAGAAGAATACCGGCAAGAAGGAGGTGAGGCATCAGAAGCTGGCCGCTCCAGAATTTTCCCGGTTCCCCCTCTGTGGAAAACTGTTTCTTCCGGACAGTAACCGCCCATGCATAAAGAATTCCTATCAAAAGCAGGACAAACATGATATTTACCACATGAGCATGGAGATCTCCCAGCACAAAAGAATAGCATGGGAACTCATGAATCGTTTTATCATCTACGTCCGGATTATACCCGATATATCTGGTGGCGTCCGGGAACCAGTAGCTGTCCACTTCCTGCCCTGTAAGTTTCTGGATCAGAGGAATGATCTGCGCATACACCACGTAGTGCATATTTCCTGCAAGAGAAACTGATATGCCGGCCACCATTCCCGTTGCCGCCGGCAGAGCTCTTTTCCAACCCACCCGGAAATGTCCGAGCCGGTCTTTTGCCATCTGGTAAACCAGTGAGAACGGCAGTATAAACGCCAGTCCCGCCACAAAGGTCCGCATCAGGTTGTAGGTGATTTCCACCCTGCTTCCGGTAAGCTTTGTGAGAAACACAGCAAAATACTGGCCTCCGTAATAGTAATTGATATTTCCCTGTGAATACCATAAATCTACTGCCGGCAGAGTTTCACTCCGCATCATGGCTTCCATAAAACCATAGTCCATGAATTTTTCTGTCCCGTAAGCGGCAGGATGGAAGCCCGCCAGATAAGTCCAGAGAAGAAAGAAGGCAAAAAACAGAATTTCTTCCCAGTAGACAAGTTCCAGGTGATCCAGCGGCAGACATTCCACACCTTTTTTTCTCTGCCGGTACAGAGTAAATATACAGGCTGCTCCGCAGAAAACAGTCACTCCTATACATGCAGGCGCCGTAAAGCGAAGAATCTTTACCGAGACAAGAAACCATGTTAGAAATCCCGCGATAACGACCATCAGCACCTTTGAAAACATCCATCCTCTGTCGTCAAAGTTTCGGAAAAGCATACCGGCCAGAGGCATGGCAGCCGCACCCAGCACTGCAGCCAGCAGCCACCATGTCCAAAAAGTCCATACATCTCCCCGAAGCAGAAATCCGGAGAGAGCCAGAAGCAAAACAGCCGGGATCAGTTTTATGATTGTTTTTATTATGTTCTCACGTTTCATATATTCGGATTCTCCCATCATCTGATTGATATACGAGCGGATAAAGTTCTTTAATTGTATCCTCTCTGCACTGCTCACCTTCAAACTCCATGCCTTCTTCATAAAGAATGTAGGTGATTTTTTCCTCTTTCACCAGTTTTCGGACAGCCTCCTGGTCTGTGGACGTATAAATCTCAACGGCCTTTTCCGCACGCCCGTATGTATCATATCCGGCAGACCAGGCGTAGTAAGGCCATCCAAGATACATCATCGCCCCGGACATGGTCACTTCGTTCATACTGTACTCCGGAGTCAGAATAAGATCCGTACTGTCCAGATTGGCGGAGAGCCATTCTGTCAGTGTACTTTCCATAAAAACAGTAACACGGTGACCCGGCCCGTTGTTTCTGAGAATAATTATAAAATCATAGACGCCGGTAACTGTAAGCGCAAATGTCAAAATAACTGCGATTCCTCTTCCAGCCCATTTTCTCTGAAAGATCCTTACCACCGCCAGTGCCCAGAACATTGCGACGAAAGCATAGGAAATCATAATATATTTGTGATTTACTGTAATGTCCGGTGTCAGCGAAATACAGAAGGCAAAGACAAGAGGAAACAGGAAGCTGATCAGTACAGCCCTCTGTATTCTTCTCCTGAGGAAAAAGAAGATCACAATCGCACCAAGGAAAAAAATACCGCTCATCTGAAGCAGGTACCATAAAACGCCGGCAATGCTTTTGTCCTCTGAGAGAAATCCCCAGTAAAAAGAAGTTTCCACAGCAGAACCCCTGATAAAAATTTTCGTCTGCAGCACAGAAAAAATCACGGCCACAACGGCGGTAATCAGATAGTCCAGTTTTCCGTCCGAAAAAACCGCAAACCCCATCAGTATCAGAAGGCCTCCGATTACCGCCGCTCCGTTCCAGAATGCCGTAAGTCCCAAAATCAGACCGGCAGCCAGCGCCCCCTCAATATTCCGAAAACGCCAGGCTTCTTTTGTAAAAAAGCGTTCCCTCAGCCAGAGCGTGCCCCTTTCCTTATGAGAGCATCCGGCCTCCACCCAGTCCAGGTAAAACCACAGAACCAGAGATACCGTCAGAAGGCCAAAGGCCAAGTGCCTTTGATTCAGATATACGTTAAAGTTCCACAGCCCCCAATCTTCGTTTGGCGTATATCCGATAAATGCCGTATTTTCCGCAAGAACCTGCAGAAGATCCCCCGCTCTGAAATGTTCCAGCAAAAAGCGGAAAAATGTCAGTGAACTTCTGAAAAAGAAGAAGAAGACCGTGAGAAAGCCAGCCTTCCTGCTCCCGGTAATCCGCTGTGCAAGGCAGTACAGCAGCATGAGAAAGCCAAGCAGCGCAAAAACACTCATCAGGTTATATGCCACATCCAGCCGCAGCCCCATGTATTCCAGATTTCCTATAAGAAACTGAAACATGAAATGGTATTTTACATCCTGACCTCCGAAATGCGGATACTGGGTAGGAAAATTATTGCCTCTGGAAAAAGAACGCATCATGGCCGTATGCGGGGCATAATCTCCGTACACCGTAAATCCGGAATACAGTACACCGTCTCTTATATAAAATACATAAAACATGATCCAGGTAAGAAAAAGCAGAAGGATCAGAAAAAACAGGCCTTCCCCCAGAATTTTTTTCCTTTCCTCCCTGTTCCCAGTTACATGAAAAATTCCGGAAAAAGATATCGAATTGCGTTTTTTCCTCCTCTTCCAGTAAATTACAGCCAGAAAAAAGACTGCAGCCGCCATAACAGCCAGGTTGGCCCAGAACAGCGGTTCCTCCTTTTCCAGGCATACACTCGCCAAAAATGCCAGCAAATAGGTCGTCCATCCAAATGCCAGAGTTCCTGCTCCAAAAGAAGCAGGCAAAAGAAGCCAAAGACGGGATTTTCCTGTCTTTGGCACAAATTCTTTTCCTACCAGAAATATTAAAATAATATATATAATTCCAAGCATTTCCACTCCTCAGTACTCTACGGAAAACTTCCTGATTTTTTCTTTGCTCATATTTCCCAGTATAACAAAATTGATCCCCCAGGCAAACCCCATTCCCGAAAAATTCTTCAGCTTTTCACTGATTCACGAAACATTCTCTTTCCCTGCTGCCAGATATTCCTCTATCCCATCAGCAACAGCTTCCGCTATCCTCCTCTGGTATTCCTCGGTCTGCAGCAGTGCGGCCTCCTCTGCATTTGTCATAAATCCACATTCCGCAATCACCAGTACCGAAGAACTCCTTTTCAGCAGGTAATAGCTTCTATTGCCTTTTGCTGTCCTGCCGTTCTCAGCTCCCAAGGCTTCATTCATCCTTTTCTGGATGCATTCCGCCAGTTTTTTTCCCTCCCCGGAGCTCTCAAAATAAAAAATCTGGGGACCTTTTACCTGGGGATCCTCATAACTGTTCTGATGGATACTGACTGCCAGCAGCGGGTTCTCCTCGTCAATCAAGGCGATTCTTCTTTGAAGATCCTGAGCCTTTTTGTTGTCTGCCGATTCATCATAAAGTCCTTCATCTTTTTCTCTTGTCAGTATAACACGGTATCCTCTTTCCTCCAGAATTTTTTTCAGCTTCAGAGAAATTTCGAGATTAATTCCTTTTTCCTCCAGTCCTCCCACGCCTACCATTCCGGGATCCTTGCCCCCGTGTCCGGGATCCACGATAATCGTCTCCGTCCCGTTCTGCCGGCTGCCCATTTCCACAGATACCTGCGCAGCCTGCCTGGACAAAAAATAAAAGCTCACTAAAAGAAGGCAGGCCATGATCCATTCCATAACATGTTTCCGCATCAGAATACATCCTCCGGCATATTCTTCTTTTAATATATGTACTCCCGGAACTTCTTATTATGTCTCCGATATTTCCCGGAAAATAGTAATCTCCGGGACAGATAGCTGTTTTCATATCTGTCCCGGAGACTCATATGTAATTTATAATTTTATTTTCCCGCTGCAAGATCAAATTCCTTCTGAATGTCCTTATCCGGCTCTTTTGTGCAAAGAGAGACCACCACGATGAAAATACAGGAGATGATAAATGCCGGGAACAGCTCGTAAATTCCCCAGATGCCGCCCATTGGACTAAGAAGATTTTTCCAGACAAATACAGAAATTCCTCCTGACAGCATTCCGGCAATCGCACCCGGCCTGTTGATTCTCTTCCAGAAGAGTGAGAACAGCATAACCGGACCAAAGGTAGCTCCAAAACCAGCCCAGGCAAAAGATACCAGCGCAAAAATCACACTGTCCTCATCCCACGCAATTACAAGACCGATCAGAGCGATCAGGAGCAGCACAATTCTGGAGATGTTCATAACCTTTTTATCATCCGCTTTTCCTTTTTTCAAAATACCCTCATAGATATTTTTTGAAAATGCAGAAGCCGCGATCAGAAGATAGGAGTCCGAAGAGCTGATGGTTGCCGCCAGAATTCCCGCCATAATGACACCGGCGAGTACTGCCGGAAGAAGATGCTGGGAAAGGACGATAAATACATTTTCAGCATCGCTGGCTGTGGCCAGAGACGCCTCTGTCGGAAACAGCGCACGGCCGATCACACCAATCATAACGGCTGCAAACAGAGAAATCACGCACCACACCGTAGCGATTCTCCTTGATTTTTTTAACTCCTCTTCCTTCCGGATTGCCATAAAGCGGAGAAGCACCTGGGGTACTCCGAAATATCCCAGTCCCCACGACAAAGTGGAGATGATTGTGAGGAAGCCATACTTTCCGGCCTCTCCAAACTGTGCGGCGCCATTCGCCACCAGCTGCACGCCCTCGCTGTCTGTCTGCGGCGTTGCAATTCCTATAAAGCTTAAGAATCCCGGAATATCTCTCACATTGTCAAAGACAGCGCCGATTCCGCCTGCGGCTGTGGTTCCAAGAATCAAAATTGTCAAAAGCGCAATCACCATAACGACTGCCTGCATGAAGTCTGAGGCGCTCTCTGCAAGAAAGCCTCCGATAAACGTATAGACCACGACAAAAATCGCTCCTGCAATCATCATGGAGTGGTAGGATGCTCCAAACAGAGTGGAAAACAATTTTCCGCAGGTAACAAAACAGCTTGACGCATAAACTGTAAAGAATACCAGAATAAAAAGTGCTGAAATTCCCAGAATCACTTTATTTTTCTCGTGGAAACGGTTGCTGAGAAAATCCGGCACGGTGATAGCGTCCCCGGAGACCGCGGAATAACGGCGCAGTCTTTTGGCTACAATCAGCCAGTTTATGTAAGTACCTACGGCAAGACCGATGGCCGTCCATGCTGCATCGGCAATTCCGCACCAGTACGCCACTCCCGGAAGTCCCATAAGCAGCCATCCGCTCATATCAGATGCCTCCGCGCTCATGGCCGCAACCCAGGGTCCCAGAGAACGTCCGCCAAGGAAATAGTTTTCTGAATTCGCCTGGGCACGCTTTGCGAAATAAAGGCCAATGCCGATAACGACCAGCATATAGCATATCATCGCAATAAGAATTTTTAAGGTATCGCCTGACATTTTCTTTCCTCCTGATTTAATAAAATAATTATAAATTTTAACAGAAATTTCACAAGCTGTAAACCCCTGACTGCCAAAGCAGCCTGAATGAACGCTTTGCCGCAAAAATGCAGCCACAGGAGCTTCTTTCCCACGACTGCATTTTCTTTTACAGATATGCCTTTAATTCTTCAATATTCTTTTCTTCAAATTTTTGTAAATCTTCCATCAGCTTCCGGACGCTCTTCTCGGTCTCTTTTTCGTATTGGTGAAGTTTTTTCACTGCATCGATAATTCCCATTGTGCTCCCGTTAATCAGCATTCCGGCAATGTTGGAAACAGATCTGTCCTTCATAGTCTGCACATTTACCATCAGGTATGTTTTTACCTTGTCAAATGTCCCCAGCCCTTTTTCATCACAGCCGTTCTCGTTGAGCATCTGTCTTGCCTCTTTGTGGAATCTTTCATATCCTTCCAGATGTTTCTGAAGAAAATCCTGAAAATCCGTATCCTCGGTGATCTCTATCAGCTGTTTCAGAGTTTCTGTTCCCATCTGTGAATTCTGGTAGATAAAATTCAGCAGTTCTGTATTTGCGTTCATGGCATTTACTCCTTTTTTCTTTAGTATGCGCTTTTTCACAGAATTTATTTATTCAGTTTCTGCTGTCCGGGAAATTTCGAAAACAGTCAGCTCTTTCACTCATATTTTACAATTTCTTTTTTCAGTCTTTTCATAATTCTCTTCTCCAGTCTGGAGATATAGGACTGAGAAATCCCGAGAAGATCCGCCACCTCTTTTTGTGTTTTCTCCTTACCTTCCGCGCTGCTTAGGCCAAACCGGAGCTTAATGATCGTCTGTTCTCTGGGCGACAGCTTATTAATCGCTTTTCCCAGAAGAGTAATTTCCACTTCATCCTCCAGCCTGCGGGAAATCACGTCCTCATCGGTTCCCAGAATATCTGACAGCAGCAGCTCATTGCCGTCCCAGTCAACATTCAGGGGTTCATCAATGGAAACCTCCATCTTTGTTTTGCTGTTCCGTCTGAGATACATTAATATTTCATTCTCAATGCATCGGGAGGCGTACGTTGCCAGCTTAATATTTTTCACAGGGTTGAAAGTATTTATGGCTTTGATCAGCCCTATGGTGCCAATCGATATCAGATCCTCCACACCTACTCCCGTATTATCAAATTTCTTTGCAATGTATACCACCAGTCTCAGATTGTGTTCAATCAAAATAGCCCGCGCCTCTTTTTCCTGATCTGTTCCAAGCTTACTGATCACATAAGCCTCTCTCTGCGGTTCCAGCGGCGCCGGAAGAATGTCATTTCCACCAATATAATACAGTTCTTTCGGTCTTGAAAAAACAAGTCTCTGAAAAATCTGAAACGGATAACAATTTGCTCCTGCTGCTGATCTGCTCATAAAGTGCCCCCTCCTATTGCAATAATCTGGAATTTAAAAGTACTTTGTACTCCTTTCCCAAAGCGGAGGGTTCAAAAGCCAGGGCAAACACCGGACCGGAAATACGAACCACTTCTCTGGGAGTGTAAATACAAAGATTCTCGAGCGTAACCGCTAAAATCAGACATTCCGCACTGCCCACCGTACGGCAGGAAAGGTAGCGGGGCCTTAAAGCGGCAATCTCTGTACTTTTCAGCTCCCCTGGATTCTCTTTCAGGTGTTTCAGCTTGTCTACCAATTCTCCTGACAGTATTGTCTCCAAAAGTTCCGGCTCTGCAATGGAAACCGGTTCGCCGCTTAACGGATCTGACAGTACATTTCCCGTGTCATAGAATCCGTAGGCGTTCTGTACTTTTCCCTGCCAGGACAGGGTTATCGGATAAATATTTTTTCTGCGGGCCCGCACAGAATCTGCAAAACAGACAGCCGCGCTTATTCCCATATAGGTACCGAAAGCAAACAGAAAAAACGTCCGCCAATTCAGCCTGCCTCCGGCAGCGGCTTCCCAGAATCCTCCCGCCAGAAACGCGGTCAGGTACAGCATGGTGACTGCCTTCAGCAGCAGCCCGCTCTTTTTTATTCCATAAGCGATTCTTATCATCCCTGCAGCACAGGCTCCATGCAGCAGAACGAAAATCAGCGGGCTTTCTTCTATGGGTATACAGAGAATGAAACAGGAAAAAAGAGCGCCTGTGACCGCCGCTGCAAAGCATCTCCTGCCATTGCCCTTCAGTCTCAGAATACTTCCCAGTATCCTGAGAAGGATATAGTCCATCAGAAGATTCGCCGCAAAGACCACATCTATGTAGATCTCTCCAGACATAAAAAAAGCCCCCTATGACCTGTCAATCCTTCACTTTGGTAAGTGAGTTCATTATAGGCGATAGGGGGTGCGTATTTTGTCAAAACAGCAGAGCAAATATCCAGAATTTCTCGTGAAATTCCGACATTTCCCTTTTCAAATTTCTTTGTACAATCATATGCATTAGATCCAAAAGCATTTTCTTTTTCATAATGAAAAACACCGGCTGAAAAATGCCGGTGTTCTTCCTGAAATATCATTAGGCAATATATTTTATTCCGCTTTATTTTTTTTGTGAAGCGCTTCCATCATCGCCCGCAGTTCCTGTATGGGAAACTGTCCCGGCGCAGATGCCGCTCCAACTGCTGCAAAAGTCACAGCAGAGCCAAAGTTTTCTCCTGCAATGCGGCTTATAGAGCCAAGTCCGCCCATAGCCATAGAGATCACCGGCTTGTCCGTGTATTTATGCACCATCTCACTGGTAACCTGCATAATTGCCGCCACATCATCAAACTCCTCCGGCATTACCGCCATCTTCAGTATGTCCGCCCCGGACTTATCCATTTCCTGAAAACGTTTCAGAAGCGTTTCCCTGTTGTCTGTTTTCTGAAAATCATGGCTGGAGGCAATTACTCTTGCTCCGGCTGTCTGAAGATCTTCTATCAATTTTGCGGAATTCTCCTGCGAAAAAACTTCTACATCAATCAGATCCGCCGAACCGCTCTTTGCCGCCTCAAGATTCAGGGCCGCATATTTTTCCTGATCAAGTTTCGCTTTTCCGCCTTCCGCTTCCGTACGGATAGTAAACAGAAGGGGAGTATCGGAAAGAATTCCGACAATCTCTTTCAAAGTTCCCGTAACTTTTTCTTTATCCGGAAGTCCGTCAAAGCAGTCCGCACGCCATTCTATCAGGTCCGCACGCGCTTCTTTTGCTCTCTTCGCCTCCTGATAAAGCTCTTCACAGGTTCCTCCCGTAAGCGGGACGCAGATTTTCGGCTGTCCGTCTCCAATAGAGAGATTTTTTACTATGATCGGCTTTGTCATTTTTACTCTGTCACTTCTACTTTTCTGTTTTCTCTGTCTTTGATTTCCTTTGTAACCGCTTCAATAAATTCCGCAAGAGATTTTGCGCCCTCGTCTCCAAGGAAACGGCTTCTCACCGCTACCTTTCCTTCTTCCTCCTCTTTTGCGCCTACAACCAGCATATAGGGGATCTTCTGAAGGCGTGCCTCTCGGATCTTATAGCCGATTTTTTCCGCGCGGGAATCTATCTCTGCGCGAATTCCTGCTTCCTTCAGCTCAGACAGGACCTTTTCTGCATAATCCATATGCTTTTCAGAAATCGGCAGCACTTTTACCTGTACAGGAGCAAGCCAGGTAGGGAATGCCCCCGCAAAATGCTCAATCAGAATTCCGATAAATCTCTCAATGGAACCGAAAGCTACTCTGTGAATCATGATAGGACGGTGTTTCTCCCCGTCTGCGCCGGTATATTCACATTCAAAGCGCAGCGGAAGCTGGAAATCAAGCTGAATCGTACCGCACTGCCATGTTCTTCCAATAGAATCCTCCAGATGGAAGTCAATTTTCGGTCCGTAGAAAGCTCCGTCGCCTTCGTTTACCACATAATCAAGGCCGAGATCATCAAGAGCTCCTCTTAAGCCCTCTGTAGCCATCTCCCAGTCCTCATCACTTCCCATGGAATCCTCAGGGCGTGTAGAAAGCTCAACATGATATTTGAAGCCAAAGAGCTGATAAACACTGTCAATCAGTTTTGCCACGCCTTTGATCTCATCACGGATCTGATCCGGCGTCATGAAAATATGGGCATCGTCCTGGGTAAAGCAGCGGACACGCATCAGTCCGTGGAGCTGTCCGGACTTTTCATGGCGGTGAACAAGACCCAGCTCACCCATACGAAGGGGAAGATCTTTATAGGAGCGCGGTTCTGATTTATATACAAGAATACCGCCGGGGCAGTTCATCGGCTTAATGGCAAAGTCTGTATCATCGATAACGGTAGTATACATATTTTCTTTATAATGATCCCAGTGTCCGGACGTCTCCCAGAGGTGGCGGCTCAGCATAATCGGGGTGGAAATCTCCACATAACCGGCTTTTTCATGAATTTCTCTCCAATAATCCAGAAGGGTGTTCTTCAGAACCATTCCCTTTGGAAGGAAGAACGGGAAACCGGGTCCTTCTTCGCGCATCATAAAGAGCCCCAGTTCTTTGCCAAGTTTTCTGTGGTCGCGCTTCCTGGCCTCTTCCATCCGGGTAATGTACTCCTCCAGATCCGCCTTCTTCGTGAAAGAAGTTCCGTAGATTCTGGTAAGCATTTTATTTTTTTCGCTGCCTCTCCAGTAAGCGCCGGCAAGACTGGTAAGTTTAAATGCCTTTACCGGTTTTGTTGTCATAAGATGAGGGCCGGCGCAGAGATCTACAAATTCTCCCTGCTGATAGAAGCTGATCTCCGCATCCTCCGGAAGATCCTCAATCAGTTCCACCTTGTACGGTTCGTTTTTTTCTTTGAAATAAGCAATAGCCTCCGCTCTCGGCTTTGTAAATCTTGTAATTGCAAGATTTTCCTTGACAATTTTTTTCATCTCAGCCTCAATCTTTGTCAGATCTTCCGCGGTAATGGGCTGTTCGCTGTCAATATCGTAGTAAAACCCGTCGTCGATAGACGGTCCGATGGCCAGCTTCACATCCGGATACAGACGTTTGATCGCCTGGGCCATAATATGTGATGTGGTATGACGAAATGCGCCCCGGCCTCCTTCACTGTCAAAAGTAAGAATGTTCAGCCCGCAGTCTTTGTCGATCACGGTGCGGAGATCCACAACCTCTCCGTCCACTTCTCCGGCACATGCAGCGCGGGCAAGACCTTCGCTGATATCTGCCGCAATATCAATGACGGATTTTGCTTCGGAATACTCCTTTTTCGATCCGTCTTTCAACGTAATAATCATTTTAATTTTCCTCCTTACTGTCGGAAGCACAGCCTCCGGCACCTCAATCCACTTTTGCATCTTTTTGTGCAGTCCGGGGCCGCCGCCCCGGATTTTTCCATCTGATTTTTACCAGAATTTTTATTTGAAATATTCTACACCGGATTCGAAGATCTTAATGTCCTGATCACCGTAGATATTTACCGCCACTCCGTTGTCGCGGCGTTCGCTGTGCGCCATCTTGCCCAGGACACGTCCGTCCGGGCTGGTGATGCCTTCAATATTGGCATAAGAGCCGTTGACATTCCATTCTTCATCACCGAACAGGTCTCCGTCTGCGCTCACATACTGAGTAGCTACCTGGCCATTGGCAAAAAGCTTTCTGATCCATTCGTCATTCGCTACAAAGCGTCCCTCTCCATGAGACGCCGGATTGCAGTAAACTCCTCCCAGTTCCGCTTTCTGAAGCCACGGGGATTTATTGCTCACCACCTTGGTATACACCATCTTGGATATATGACGTCCAATGGTATTGTATGTCAGTGTCGGAGAATCTTCTTTCTGTCCGCAGATTTCGCCGTATGGCACCAGTCCCAGTTTAATCAGTGCCTGGAAACCATTGCAGATTCCAAGCGCAAGGCCGTCTCGCTCATTAAGAAGTTTCATAACCGCTTCTTTGATCTTTGCGTTCTGGAAAGCCGTGGCAAAGAATTTCGCGGAACCGTCCGGCTCGTCTCCTGCTGAGAATCCTCCGGGGAACATAATAATCTGCGCCTGAGAAATGGCCTTTTCAAATACTTCCACGGATTCATGGATATCCTCGGCTGTAAGATTGCGGAATACCTTTACATCCACCTCCGCCCCAGCGCGTTCAAAAGCACGGGTGCTGTCATATTCACAGTTTGTCCCGGGGAATACCGGGATAAATACTCTCGGCTTCGCCGCTTTATGATTGCATACATAAATTCTGGAGGTATGGTATACTCCGTTTTCGATCACGCTGTCCGGATCCTCCGGTTTTACTATGATTCCTGTAGAACCATCTGAATTTTCATCAGACACCGTGCGGAATACTCTCTCCAGAGTGCCTTTCCATGCCTTTTCCGCTTCATCGAGGCCGATCTCTGTATTTCCATAAGAGAATTTTCCATCATTGGTCACTTCTCCGATTACCGTATAAGTAATGGACAGAGCGCCCACTTTGCCGTCCGGAATCTCCAGAATCAGATCACCGAATCCCGGAGCGAAGAAATCTCTCGGATCCAGATTGTGCTCAATCTTCACGCCATAACCGTTGCCGAAAGCCATTTTTGCAGCTGCCGCCGCAATTCCATGGCGGTCCAGAGCATAGGCAGAAAGCACGTAACCCTTTTGCATATCCTCGTGGAGCTTGCCGTACTGATCCATAATTGCCGCATAATCAGGCAGATCATAGGCATCTCTCGGAGCACGGAGCCATACCAGTTTGCTTCCCGGCTTCTTGAATTCAGGAGTAATAACATCCTGCAGCTTTCCTGTATCCACTGCAAAGGACACCAGCGTAGGCGGAACATCAATTTCATTAAAGGTACCGGACATACTGTCTTTTCCGCCGATAGAAGGCAGCCCGAAACCGATCTGCGCCGCATAAGCTCCCAGCAGCGCCGCGAAAGGCTGGCTCCATCTCCTGGGATCCTCCGTCATGCGGCGGAAATACTCCTGGAAGGTAAATCGTATCTTCCGGTAGTCTCCACCTGATGCCACAATCCTGGCAACGGATTCCGTCACTGCATAGGCCGCTCCGTGATAGGGGCTCCAGGAAGAAAGATAGGGGTCGAAACCATAGCTCATCATTGTTACCGTATTGGTATTTCCCTTAAGGACAGGAACCTTGGCGATCATTGCCTGAGTCTCCGTCATCTGATATTTGCCGCCGTAGGGCATGAGAACGCTTGCCGCCCCGATGGAGCCGTCAAACATTTCCACAAGCCCCTTCTGTGAGCACACATTGAGATCAGCCAGAGTCTCCAGCCATTTTGCTCTCACATCCGGCACATCTTTTCGTTCTGTCAGCATGCAGCCTTCTTTGTCCGGAATCTCCACTTCCACTGCAGTTTCCTGATGGGCGCCGTTGGTATCCAGAAAGGCGCGGGAAATATTCACGATCTCTTTATCTCTCCACACAAGAACCAGCCTGGGTTCCTCCGTCACTACAGCCACAGGAACCGCCTCAAGGTTTTCTTCCTGCGCGTACTTCAGGAAAGTGTCCACATCCTTTGGATCCACCACTACGGCCATACGTTCCTGGGACTCAGAAATTGCGATCTCGGTTCCATCCAGGCCTGCGTATTTCTTAGGAACCTTGTCCAGATTTACACGAAGTCCGTCCGCCAGCTCTCCGATTGCCACGGAAACGCCGCCGGCGCCGAAATCGTTGCATTTCTTAATGATGTGGCTGACTTCTTCCCGGCGGAACATTCTCTGTATTTTTCTCTCTGTAGGCGCATTTCCCTTCTGCACCTCTGCTCCGCAGACTTCGATGGAAGCCTCCGTATGCACCTTGGAGGATCCGGTTGCGCCGCCAATGCCGTCACGGCCGGTACGCCCGCCCAGGAGAATGATAATATCGCCCGGATCAGAATTTTCACGGATTACCGCACGTCTGGGAGCTGCTCCCAGAACAGCGCCGATCTCCATACGCTTCGCCACATAATCCGGATGGTAAATTTCTTTTACATAACCGGTCGCAAGTCCGATCTGATTTCCATAAGAGCTGTAACCGTGCGCCGCTCCCCTTACAAGTTTTTTCTGAGGCAGTTTGCCCTTGAGAGTCTCTTTCACGGAAACAGTGGGATCCGCCGCTCCTGTGACGCGCATTGCCTGATATACATAAGTCCTTCCGGACAGAGGATCACGGATTGCTCCGCCAAGGCAGGTAGCCGCTCCACCGAAGGGCTCTATCTCTGTAGGATGGTTATGCGTCTCATTTTTAAAATTAATCAGCCATTCCTCTTCTTCTCCGTCCACGTCCACCGGAACTACGATGCTGCAGGCATTGATCTCGTCAGACTCTTCCTGATCCTGAAGCTTTCCCTCTGCTTTCAGTTTCTTCATTGCGGTAAGAGCCAGATCCATCAGGCAGACGAATTTGTCGCTGCGGCCTTTATACAGCTCTTCTCTGTCTTTCAGATACTGGCGATAGGTATTTTCAATGGGTTCCCGGTAATCGCCCTCGTCAAATTTTATGTCTGTAAGCTCTGTGGAAAATGTAGTATGGCGGCAGTGATCAGACCAGTAAGTATCCAGCACACGAATTTCTGTCATGGAAGGATCACGCTTCTCTTCTCCGCAGAAATATTTCTGAATATGCTGAAAATCCCGGAACGTCATCGCAAGGTTCAGAGAATCATAGAGTTTCTTCAGCCCCTCCTCCGGCATGTCTTTAAAACCTTCCAGAATTTTTACATCCTCCGGCTCCGGAAAAACAGTTACCAGAGTTTCCGGCTTTTCCAGTCCGGTTTCACGGGAATCCACCGGGTTGATGCAGTGATGCTTTATTGCTTCAAATTCTTCCTCTGTTACCTCACCCTCGATTACATAGGTAGTCGCAGACCGGATAATCGGCTGTGCGTTTTCGTCAAGAAACTGGACGCACTGCACAGCGGAATCCGCTCTCTGATCAAACTGACCGGGAAGATACTCCACGGAAAAAATTCTTGCTCCCTCTTCCGCTTCAAATTTCTCCTGAAAAAGTTCATCCACCGGAGGTTCTGCAAACACTGTTCTGCAGGCTTTCTCAAAAACTTCATCGGAAATATTTTCAACATCATAACGGATCAGCACTCTCACCGCGGAAACCGTCTTAATCCCAAGATAACTGCTGATCTCATGCTTCAGCTCTTTTGCCTCTACAGCATAGGCAGGTTTCTTTTCTACATAAACGCGTCTTACGTTGCTCATCAGAAACTCCTTTCTCTGTCTGGCCTGCCGGCCCTTGTATTTTTAGAGCTTAGTTTTATTGAATGCCGTATATAAACGGCATACGTTCTTTTTTCGTTCACCGTTCAGGCCGGAAGATGGCTGTCTGCCTCCTCCAGGTAGGTGTTTGTCACCTGATGGAAGAGTCCCTGATCCGCCTTTTCTGCAAATTCTGCCTCAACCGGCATCTTGCCCAGAACCGGAACTTTCAGTTCCTCCGCAATCTCATCGATATGGCTCTCTCCGAATACCTTGATTTCTTTTCCGCAGTCAGGACATTTTACATAACTGTAGTTTTCCACAATGCCCAGAACCGGAATTTTCATCATTTCCGCCATATTATACGCTTTCTTCACAATCATGCGAACCAGATCCTGAGGAGAGCTTACAATCACAATCCCGTCTACCGGAAGTGACTGAAATACCGTCAGCGGCACATCGCCGGTTCCCGGAGGCATATCTACAAACAGATAATCAATTTTATCCCAGATTACATCCGTCCAGAACTGTTTTACCATATTCGCCAGGATTGGTCCTCGCCAGATTACCGGCGTGTCTTCTGTAGGGAGCATCAGATTAATGGAAATTACTTTTATGCCGTTTTCCGTTACCATAGGATAGATACCGTTGTCGTCCGCCTGGGCAGCCCCTTTCAGGCCATACATTTTCGGGATGGACGGGCCGGTAATATCCGCGTCCAGAATACCTACTTTAAATCCCTTTGCCGCCATACGGTTTGCCAGGGAAGCAGTAACGAAAGATTTTCCTACTCCGCCCTTTCCGCTGACAATTCCTACGACATGCTTTACATCCGAAAGGACGTTGGCCGCAGCCATCAGATCCTGAGGCTTGTTTTTCTGTGAGCAGCCTTCACAGCTTGATTTGTCACAAGTGGTACTGTTACATTCTTTTGCCATTTTACTTCTCCTTCTGATATCTTTATTTATCTGACATCGGCACATGTTCCGATTCTTTGTGTCCATGTTCAGGTATAACATCTCAATTTTTGCTGGAATCCTGTTTTTCAGCTTTTACAGCTGAATAAATCCGCTATTTCATAAATCTGTCTATTGCCTTCTCCAGCTCCTTAATAGCGTCGCGGTCCCCATGCTCCACAGCGTCCACAATACAGTGCTCAATATGATCCTGGAGGATAATTTTTCCTGTATTGTTAATGGCGGATTTCACTGCCGAAAGCTGGATCAGCACCTCGGAGCAGTCTCTTCCGTCCTCCACCATCCGTTTGATGGATTCCAGATGGCCTATGGCTCTGGAAAGGCGGTTAAGTACGGCCTTCGTCTGAGCATGACTGTGATGATGGCCATGTTCTTCATGAGAATGTTTAATTACTGTTCCGTCGTCCAGAACATGCACATGATTTTCCTTTGTTTCGCTCATGTTTTCTCCTTTCCGCCGCACAGATGTCATTATAGCACAGCACCTAAATTTCTGTAAAGGAGCATCTCTGTTTTATCTGGGATGTGAGAATATCAAAAATAATCGTCCCGTCGTCTAAGACGTTTTTTTCATAGGTAACGTCTTTTCCCTGAAATTTTTTCTTTACATAGTCCTCAGGATCTTCAATCTCCACTTCCTCCACAAAGACATCTCTCATCTGGTTTCTGGGGCATTTATTGAAAATCTCCCAGATAACTTCGTATTCTTTCATCTTTTCACACTTCTTTTCTTTTTACAATTCGATATAATGAGTTCCCTCTATCTCCCCTGCAAAGGTTTTTATTACCTCTGACAGTTTGTCTTTTTCCTCTTCTAAAACAGCCCATGCCAGTCCGCAGCTTGCAGATATTTCTCTCGGTACCGGCAGGAGACGTCCCGGCAGCTTCCTCTCTTTACAGAACTTTTCCACCGCAATCGCACCGCTGGCACTGTAAAATGTAAGCAGCCATCTCTTTTTTTTCCGGATCATGGCTTTATGACTTTTGCAGCTGAGGCAAGTGTCTCCGCAATGTCGTACATGTTGGTTACCTCACCCACCTTCAGCTTATCTGAAATGCCATAATAGTTCAGGCAGGTACCGCAGCTCTTGATCTGAACGCCCTGGGCTTCCAGACTTTTCAGATCTTCCAGAGAATCCGATCCTTCTGTAGTCAGAAGTACCCCTCCATTATAGAAAAGCATGGTTTTCGGAAGCTCAGGAAGCTGAGTCACCGCAAAAAGGAATCCCTTCATCAGTACTTTTCCCAGCTCATCGTTGCCGCGGCCCATGACAGCTGTATCGACTGCAATCACCAGATTTCCTTTTACATCCGGGATGCAGACCGTTTCTTCCCTGCTGTCCGTTTTCTCTTCCCAGGAATCATGAACCGTAAGAGTAACTTCAAATTCGTGTTCTCCCATCTTCTGAGAGGCAACTTGGGCTCCTGCAGTTTTTCCCATTCTTGTCAGATTCTGAACTGCAGTTTCATTATCTACCAGCACTGTAACCACTGCCTCACCCTGAATGCTGTCCAGGACTTTTTTTGTTTTTACCACAGGGATCGGACACTGTTCTCCTCTTGCGTCCACAACATATTTATGTTCCATAAGTCAGCCTCTTTTCTCGTTTTTTTCATTGTACCAGACCTTTCCGGCCAATGCAACGCCGCCGGACGTAAGATTTTTCAGATTCTCCGGCCTTTTTCGGCAGGTCCATGCTTTCCTTCAGGTTCTTTGCGTTCCCGCAAAAATTTTATAAAAATTTGTCGAAAAGAATTGAACTTCCTATTAGAATAGCGTATAGTAAAAATACCTTAGAACCTAAACAGACCAAAGGAGAGACGTCATGCAGCTTTTAAAAGACCGTATTCTAAAAGATGGAATTGTAAAACCAGGAAATATTCTAAAAGTAGACAGTTTTCTGAATCACCAGATGGACATTGATCTTATCAACGAAATCGGTAAAGAATTCAAAGCCCGTTTCTCAGACTGCCCCATCACGAAAATTCTGACCATAGAGGCTTCCGGCATTGGTATCGCTTGTATCGCAGCCCAGTATTTCCATGTTCCCGTTGTTTTTGCAAAAAAAGCCCAGAGTCTGAATCTGGACGGTGAAATGTACTGTTCCAAAGTTGAATCCTTTACTCACAAAAAAGTTTATGATGTAATTTTGTCCAAGAAGTTTCTCGGACCGGCGGATCATGTTCTTCTGATCGATGATTTTCTCGCCAACGGCTGCGCCCTCCTGGGACTGATTGAAATTGTAAAGGAATCAGGCGCAACTTTGGAAGGCGCAGGCATTGTAATTGAAAAAGGATTCCAGGACGGCGGAAAGAAGATCCGTGACATGGGTGTACGCCTGGAATCTCTGGCAATCGTTGACTCTATGACAGATCATTCTCTGACCTTCCGCGAAAATTAATGCAGAACCGTTTTGTTTCTTATCCGGAAAAGCATTGCCGCAGGATATGACAACAGCCCGAAAGAGCAGCCATAAGGCCGTTTTTCGGGCTGTTTCTATTTTTCCGGTCTGCCCTTCGCAATCAGAGATTTCTTTTGCAGCAGATCAGGCGTCTTCCTCCTTCTCTGCAGCAGATGCTCTGGAGCTGCTTGCTGATCCGGGTGCTTTCGTTGTCTCCGGTTCCTCTTCCTCCCGGGACGGCGCTTCTGTTGTCTCCGGTTCATCCTCCTGAGCCGGTGCTTCTGTTGCCTCCGGTTCCTCTTCCTTTCGGGACGGCGCTTCCGTTATCTCCGGCTCATCCTCCGATGGAACAGGCGTTGTTCTCCTCTCAGGTCTTTCTGTAGGAGTCGGGCTGGGTTCCTCTGCTTCCGGCGTTGGCGTCGGAGTCATCTCCGGAATCACTTCATCCTCCGTGTAGAAGCCATTGTCAATCAGGATCTCATAATTATCTCCGTCAATTACCTGAGATTCGCAGAGATATGCGCCTACGATCTTTACGCCATTATCATAGGATTCATAGTCGTTTACCTCAGGCTCATCCGCGTCCGGGTCTTCCTCTCTTACCAGATAGGCATCCACCATATCCTCACACCGGGCTGCCATCTCCCTCGGATCCATGAAAATACTAAAGGCCATCCGTCCTGACGCTATGCTCTTCACGGCCTCCGCCTCGCAGCCAGCTCCCGTAATCATCGGCCATTCATCACTGCCCGGGAGAATTCCTGCCTGATCCAGCACCTCCTCTATCTGCAGGGCAGCCTTATCAAACCCTGTGCAGATAATGTCCGGCGCCTCTCCTTCTTCATAAAATTCTTCCATTATTTCCTGCATTCTGCTCTCTGCCAGGCTTGTACTCCACCGCAGAAGTCCCGTATCATCAAAAGAAATTTTTCCGGACGGACACTCTAAAGTTCCATCGTCCAGATACGGCTGCAGCACTTCCATCAGCCCATTGTAGAGAAACAGAGCCTGGGAGTCATCTATAGATCCCATAAAAAATTCTATAGTTCTGGATTCCTTTTCTTCCCTGAGCGTATCCAGCTCCTGGCGCTTCACTATTTCCTCGCCGATCTGGCGGCCTACCTGGCGGCCTCCGAAAGCAGTGTAATAATTCACCGCGTTCGTATCCATAATCAGCTCATCGTAGGAAAACACAGGAATATCCGCCTCCCTGACGTCGGAAAGAACCGCCGGGAGACCATAGGGGTCAACAGGTGCTATAATAAAAGCGGCCACACTTTCTTCTGTCAGTTCCTGTATCTGGGACACCTGTCTGGATACGTCTCCTTCTGCGTAATAAACCACAGGCTCATATCCGTCCTCTTCCAGATTACTTTCCAATGCCTCCGCATCTACAGACCAGTTTTCCTCATCCGGGAGCAAAACCGCAACCTTCTGGGCCGGTTCATCCTCCTCTGCTTCTTCCGGATTTTCTGTATCTTCATCTTCAGACTCCTGTTCGTCTGTCTTTTCCGCGTTCTCCTCTGCCGCTTCTGATTCTCCGGAATTTTCCTGGGCGTCAGCACCGACGTCTTCCGTTTTCTCTCCGTCCTCTGTAATTTCGCCGGTACCCTCGCCTTCCGTCTGCGCGCTTTCGCTGGCTGCTTCTGTAGCTTCATTTGTTCCGCAGCCTGCCAGAGAAGCGGAAAGCATAAGAATTCCAAGTAAAATACCTGCTGTCTTTTTTTTCATGCTCCTGTCCTTTCTGTCTACAGACCTTTATAGTCCTTTGCTAGAATTTTCAGATAATCACGATAGGCAGATGCTGTTTTCTTCGGCTTTACGATATGTACATCCGCTCCCATTGCAGTCAGCCATCCAAAAAAATACGGGCCTGACATCTGCGGCGCCGAAACACTCAGCTGTCCGGAAGCTTTTACCTTGTATTCTCCCAGTTCGCCGAAGTATTCCCGGATTTCCTTTTCCCGCTCTTTTTTACAGAGAAGTTTCATAGTCTTCCCGGATTTTGAGATCTCTTCGCTTCTTACTTTAGCAAATCCATCCATTTTCTCATTACGGCATTCAGAAGTTTCCTCTGCGAAATTTTCCGGAAGAAGCCTTCTGTCCTCATAATGTTCCGAAGAATCATCTTTCGGCTTCTCCCCTGTCCCGGACTGCAGATAATAACCGCCTGTCCGGCCTCTCTTATACTGAATATCATAACCAAAATCCCTCAGAGCTTCCATATCGTCATAAATGCTTTTTCGCTCCGCGCTGATTCCATACTGTCCGAGCTTGTCCAGGATTTCCTGCATCGTCACTACCTTGTTTTCCCCGGTGCCGCTCAGCATCTGTTCCAAAATTAAAATCTTTATTTTCTGATTGTGTGATTTTGCCATACCAAACCCCTTATCTAATTTTCACCGCACGCTCCTGTTCAGGAACCGTCTTTATCTGCATAACCATTTTTCTGTCCCTTTCCCTGCCGGAAAAGTCTTGTCAGAAAGACAATCTTCCTGAAAAGAAGAAAGGTGTCAAAAGCATCTGCTTTCGGCACCCTTCCCCGGCTCTTAATCTTCCGGTACAAATTCCTCTTTGCCCACTCCGCAGACCGGACACACCCAGTCCTCGGGAAGGTCTTCAAATGCAGTGCCCGGCTCAATACCGTTATCCGGATCACCGACTTCAGGATCATAAACATATCCGCATGGTTCACATACATATTTCTTCATAACAGTTAACTCCTTTCAGATTAACAGTTTGAATCCGGACTGCTGTCCGTATTCACAAATTTATTATAACGTCCCGTAAATTTGAAATCAAGTACTATTTCAGAAATCTGGTGCATATATATGAATTGGCTTCCATTTCCTGCCGGTCATCGAGGGGCGTCAGTTCCACATCATTTCCATATTTTTTCTTCAGAGCGCGGGAAATCAGCCAGTCTGCAAGCTGCGGATTCTTTGGGAGCAAAGGCCCATGCAGATAAGTTCCGATTACATTTTTATATACTACCCCTTCATATCCGCTTTTTCCATCATTTCCCGAACCGTAAAGGACTTTTCCCAGAGGCTGGTTGCCTTTAATGCTGGTTCTGCCTCCGTGATTTTCAAACCCTACTATCGGAGTGTCAAACAAATCGCTCTTCAAAATAATGTTGCTGATCAGTCTTCCCTCTCCCTGCTCCGTATGCATGTCGACCAGCTCAAGTCCGGTAATGGTTCCCTGATCTGTTTTGTAATAATTTCCCAGAAGCTGATATCCACCGCAGATGGCAATCACCACTCCATCATTCTCAACATAGGTTTTGAAATCTTTTTGAATTTCTTTCAGCTTTTCGCAGACAAGCATCTGCTCCCTGTCCGAGCCGCCTCCCAGGAGCACGATATCAAGGAGGGAAAAATCAATCTTGTCGTTTAATTCAAATGCAATAGTCTCTGCCTGAATCCCCCTCCACTGGCACCTTTTCATGAGACACTGAATATTTCCCCTGTCCCCGTAAAGGTTCAAAAGATCCGGATATAAATGTCCGATTGTAAGCTTCATTTCTCCTCACCCTCCAGTCTCTTGAGTATATTCCGTGTACTGAAAAGCGCCGTATAGTTTACAAGCACATAGAGATTTCCCGTGCCGTCCTGAATCCTTTTTCGAATTGCTGTTTCCACATCTTCCTCCAATTCAGAAGAAATATCCACATACTTCAAGCGGAGCCGCATATCCTGACACCGTATTCCGCTGACCGTAATGGAACGAATGCTCTCCTCACGGAAACGGTCAAAGTCCACATCCCACAGCCAGGAAATGTCAATTCCATCCTGAGCATTGTCATTAATCACAATAATTACATCTTTCGGCCCGGTATCCTGCATCACTGCCGAGATATTCTGGTTGAATCCGGCCGGATTCTTTGCCAGGTTCAGAGTAACGCCTGTCCCGCTGATCCGGAACTGCTCCATCCTTCCGTTTTCCGGGTTAAACTTATTCAGCATATCCTGGAAATGTTCCGCAGAGAAGCCTGCGCTCCGCACTCCGGCATAGGCTGCCAGAATATTATATACATTATAAAATCCTTTATAATTGGCGGAAATCAGTCTGTTCTCCACGCGGAATGCCAATCGGTCTCCAACTTTTACATCAGAGCCATCATAATTCAATTCCGGTCTCTTAAATCCACAGTTCGGGCACAGATAATCTCCCAGCTGACTGTAATGATAAAAACTGTATTCCAGCTTTGCACCACATCTTTTGCAGAACCGCCCCTCCCGGATCTCGTTGGTTTCGTTTTTCATCACCGGGCTGCTGATGCCGTAAAAAATGCACGGATTGCCGCTGTCCAGGGCAAGGTAAGCAGACAGCGCGTCATCTCCGTTGACAATCAGCTTCATTTCAGGAAGCGTTTTTATCATGGATTCCAGTATATTCATGGTAATATCAATTTCTCCATACCGGTCCAGCTGATCCCGGAACAGATTTGTCAGAACCATATAGTCCGGTCTGATCTCCGGAAAAATATATTTTGTGGAAGCCTCATCGGCTTCAATGCAGGCATAGTCCGCGTCTATATGGCCTCCCGGTCCTGCTCCGAGGACAAACGCCGCCACTACTCCGTTCAGCATATTTGAACCCGTATGATTGCAGATTACCTTCTGTCCCTCGGCCTCCAGGGCTGCACAGAGCATATTATTCGTCGTTGTTTTTCCATTTGTGCCGCAGACTACAAAAATCCCCCTGCGCACTTCAGATGCCAGTTCCTTAAGAACAGGCGGATATATTTTCAGAGCGATCTTTCCCGCCCAGGTTACTCCCTGTCTTCCCATCTTTTTGCAGGCATACCCGACGGCCCGGGCCGCCCACACAGCCACGATTCTTCTTATATTCATGTTTTCGTATCCTTCTGCAGTAATTTTTCCAAGACTGTCCTTTTCTGAGTAGTATACCCCATTTAGGGCGAATGTACAGTCTGCCTTTTTCTTTTACAGCCGGCAGGCTGTTCCGCCTGTCTTTTTTACTTCTGTGCTGCGGCCATAAATGCTTCAATTTCTTCCGGCGTTTTTGGTATTCCCGCCGTCAGTACATCGCATCCGTCGTCTGTGACCAA
Organism: Candidatus Blautia excrementipullorum; assembly: GCA_019118645.1. Classification (GTDB taxonomy): domain Bacteria; phylum Bacillota; class Clostridia; order Lachnospirales; family Lachnospiraceae; genus Blautia_A; species Blautia_A excrementipullorum. The sequence continues at coordinate 39,069 of DWYN01000096.1, forward strand.
AATTGTATCTTCAATACGGATTCCGATTCCCAGTTCCTCAAAATACAGTCCCGGCTCCAGGGTAAACATCATGTCCTTTTCCAGAATCGCCTCATCATTTCCCACATCATGGGTATATAAACCGATATAGTGTCCGGAGCTGTGGAAATAATATTTCATAATTTCCTCCGGTTTTTCAATCATTCCAAGGCGTATCAGTTCCTGTGCCATAACCGCCTTGCTGATTTCCTGCAGTTCATTTTTGGGCTGTCCCGGTCTTGTTTTGGCAATGGCAGCCTCAAGTCCCTTCAAAACAACTTCATAGAGCGCTCTCTGTTTTTCCGTAAAACGGCCGTTTACAGGAAAAGTTCTGCTGACATCGGATGCATAATTTCCCCACTCTGCCCCCAGATCAAAAAGAATCATATCTCCGTCCTCCATTACCCGGTCGTTTGCCACATAGTGGAGTACGCAGGCATTTTTTCCGGAAGCGGCTATTGTGGAAAATGCATGCCGCGCATTCCTTGATTTTAAGACAAAGTCAAAGTATGCTTCAATTTCATACTCATGCATGCCGGGTCTCAGATGTTCCAGAATAGATTTCACGCCTTCCGTGGTAATCTCGCAGGCTTTCCGGTGAAGATCGATCTCCTCTTTTGTTTTTACCTGACGCATATGCGCCAAATCAGAAAACGTGTTATGTACCCTGAGATAGGGAAAGCACCCGAGGACTTTCTGTGTAAACTTCTGAGCCGGATTCTGCACAAACCCCTCTTCCCAGTTTGCAATATCCACATAAAGATGTTCAATGGCATTTCTTCTTCCAAAAAACGGCAGCTTTTCCTCAAAACGTTCCAAATATTCTACCTGCTGGATCCCCGTGTCCCTTTTCACCGTATCTTTGTCATAAGAGATTCCCTGCCAGCGTGCTTTCATTTCATCTGGATGATCAATAAATAATATTTCTTTATAGATTCCATGGATTTTCCATGCTGCGAAAACAGCCTTCGGCTGATCAAATCCTGTAAGATAATAGAAATTTGCATAAGGAGTAAACGGAAACATCTGGTCTCCCCGGTCTTCCTTCTCCTCTCCTGAAAAAACAAATCCTACTGAATTATCTTCCAGCAGATCTCTGTACAAACTGCGTCTGGACGCATGAAACTCCTTGCTTACCATTCTTGTCTCCTTCTTTCTCTTCCGTCATTTTCACTATGATTTTACGATACTTCCACAAGAATATCAATAGAAAGAGGGCGTTCTGTGGTGAATTCCACGGAACGCCCCTGCTCTGCTTTCCTCTATTTATCGTTCAAATACTGCCGATATCTTTTCTGAACCTCTTTCATATAAGTTCTCGAAACCGGTATTATACCCTCTTCCGTTATAATGCTGTTGCTTTTCATCCCGATGATATTTTCCATATTCACAAAAAAGCTCTGGTGGCATCTGATAATATGACTGTTCTTAAGCTGCTCCTCAAAATCCGCAAGTTTTCCCCTGCAGTGAAATTCTTTCCCATTAGTCATATGAAAATTTACTGTGTGAAGGCTGCTGGAAATATATACAATTTCATGATGCCGAATTGTAAATATTCTCGATCTGTAACGAAAAACAATGGCCGGCTCCCTCACCATTCCCAGGCGGTTCAGCACGCTCTTCACTTCCGAACAGGTTACAGGTTTTAACAAATATTGGAATGCGAATACGTCAAAAGCCTCTCTGTAAAACTTCTCGCTTCTGCTCACAAACACAATCGGAAGCATCGTGTCTATTTTGCGTATTTCTTTTGCTGTATCAATTCCATTTTTCTCTTTCATACAGATTGCCAGAAAAACAAGTTCATACTGATGAACCTGTTCTTCTAAATCTCTTAGTAAGTTCTCTCCCTTTGTGTATTTCACAATTTTGCTCTCTGCAAGAATGTTTCTGATGCAGTTTTCCAGAAAATCCGCATCCTGCAGAGTATCATCACAGATGGCAACCGCGAACTCCTTCGCAGTACTCATCGTCTGTACCACACCTCTCTTTCTATATAATAAGAATAGGTTAATCGATGGCTATTATATCTCTAGATTATATTGTACCATATTTGCATTTTTTATTTTACCCCCCCCCCTTCATTTTTTGGCGATTTATTTGCTATTTATGCCGTCTGTATAGAAAAAGGGAATATCCGTATTCACGGATATCCCCCTTTAAAATTCTGACAATTATACCAGTTCAATCAGAACTTCCATAGCAGCGTCACCTTTACGTGGTCCAATCTTAACGATTCTTGTATAACCGCCGTTGCGTCCAACGTATTTCGGAGCTACTTCTTCAAACATTTTCTTTACCATGTCGACATTTTTGGTGTTTTTCTTTCTTCCTGCGCCCTTTGCCGGAACCTCTTTTACAGGATAGAACACCTTCATCATCTGACGACGTGCATGAAGGCGGGAAGGAGCATCTTTTGTGATCTCTTTCTGCACTTCATCGTATACGGTTTTCTTCTTGCCGTCTACAACTTCTTTTACTCTCTTGCCGTCAGCATCCTTGCGGGCAACTTTTGCTGTAACAGTAACAGTCTCGAAGTTGTCTTTTTCACGAACAGCCATAGCGATCAGGCCTTCTGCAATTTTACGGATTTCTTTTGCCTTTGCCTCAGTGGTAACGATTTTTCCATGATACAGAAGATTTGTCACCTGGTTTCTTAACAGAGCTTTTCTCTGATCAGAAGTTCTGCTTAATTTTCTATATTTTGCCATTTTATTTTCCTCCATCTGCGGGACATCAGAACACGCTTGTTCGGAC
>DWYN01000097.1 GCA_019118645.1 Candidatus Blautia excrementipullorum
CGGTTCCGGCGGGGCTTATAAAAGTGCCTCTATTCTCGGTACTGCCATTCCAGAACTCTCAAAAAAACGGCAGATTGGTACTTGGAGAGGACATATCTATCTTTTCAATGCAGTTTGCGGAAACTCAAGGATAACATTATATTGGCTTTTTCCTATACAGGAAACACGGAAAAGCCGAAATAGAGAACAATCGTTTAAACTGGCAAAGAGATACATGAAGGTGATACATAAGAGCTTGAGAACGGAAATATTATATACCTTAAGGTATATGGAACAAAACTAATTGAGACTTCTGCGGAAGTCTCTTTTTTATTACAATAGGATTCAGAAAGAAAAGGGAGGTTTTTCAATTTATGAATAACTTCATATATGAGAATCGTACAAAAGTATATTTCGGCCAGGGATGTGTAAAAGAATTTCTTTCCAGTCTGACAAGAGACAATAGAAATATTCTTCTTGCCTGTGGAATAAATTCAGCAAAAAGGAACGGTATTTACGATGAGATACTGAATATTCTGATGGAAGCCGGAAAAAATGTAGTTGATTTTTCCGGAATAATGCCGAACCCTACATACCGGAAAGTTCTGGAGGGGATTCATCTTGCCAAAAAGCATGAGATTGACCTGATCCTTGGGATTGGCGGCGGTTCGGTCATGGATTGTGCCAAAGCAGTGTCCCTTGGGGCCAGATGCAGCGGCGCGCCATGGGAAAACTTCTGGGAGAGGAAAGGAATTGTGGATTTTACACCGATCCCTGTGGGAGTGATACCAACTACCGCCGGAACAGGAAGTGAGTGCAACGGAGCAGCGGTGATTACAAACGAAAAAACAAAAGTAAAGATCGGCTATGACTATGCAAAATGTAATCCTGCATTTGCTCTGATGGATCCGGTATATACGTATAGCGTTCCGGAAAAACAGATGACATCAGGAGCGTTTGACAGTCTTTCTCATATTATGGAGACTTATTTCAGTGAACCAGATGAGCAGAATGTATCAGATGAGATTGGAGAGGCGCTGATGCGGAGCGTGATCAGAAACACGCTTCAGGCGGTGAAGAATCCAAAGGATTATACGGCCAGGAGCAATCTGATGTGGCTTTCCACGCTGTCCGAAAACCGATTAATCAAGCTTGGGAAAAGAGGAGATTTTGGGTGCCATCTGATCGAACATCAGCTGGGAGCGTATACGGATTGTAATCACGGACAGGGAATGGCTGTCCTTCAGCCGGTCTATTACAGGCATATTTATAAAGACGGCCTCCGGAAATTTGCCAGATTTGCAACAAATGTGTGGAATATTCCGGCGGAAGGCCAATCAGAGGAAGAACTGGCGCAAGAGGGAATCCAGAAACTGGCAGATTTTATCCGTGAGATCGGGCTGCCGGCAACACTGAGAGAGCTTGGAGTCAGGGAGAAGAATATACTGAAAAAAATTGCCATATCCAGCCACTATTCTATGGGCGGATACCGGAAATTAAATTCTGAAGAGATTTTGGAAATACTTACAGAGTGCTTTTAGGGTAAAACGGGACAGCTGCTGAGCAATATATAGAAAGGAACAGCAAAGAAGATAAGTTTATTCAATAAAATGTTTTAACAGAAAGAAGGATGCATTATGAAGTACGTAACATTAAATAATGGAGTGAAAATGCCGCAGCTTGGCTTTGGGGTATTCCAGATCAAGGACCCGGCAGAATGTGAGCAGGCTGTTGTGGACGCAGTCTCCACGGGATATCGCTTGATTGATACGGCGGCTTCCTACGGAAATGAAGAAGCAGTAGGAAAAGCGATCAAACGATGCGGTGTTCTCAGAGAGGAGCTGTTTATTACTACAAAGCTCTGGATCTCTGATACCACATATGAAGGAGCAAAAGCGGCTTTTCAGAAGTCTCTTGAAAGACTGGGACTGAATTATCTGGATCTGTACCTGATCCATCAGCCCATGAATGATTACTATGGTGCATGGAGAGCAATGGAGGAATTGTACAGGGAAGGGAAAATTCGTGCGATCGGGGTATGCAGCTTTTATCCGGATCGTCTGGCAGACCTGATCGCATTTAATGAAGTGGCCCCGGCGGTAAATCAGGTAGAGACAAATGTATTCTTTCAGCAGACTGAATCACAGAAATACATGCGGTCCAAAGGTGTGGTCATGGAAGGCTGGGCGCCATTTGCAGAAGGGAAGAACGATCTTTTCCACAATGAGACTTTGAAAGAAATCGGGGAGAAATATGGAAAGAGCATTGCTCAGGTAGTGCTTCGCTGGATGCTGCAGAGAGGGATCGTATGCATTCCGAAAAGCGTAAAAAAAGAAAGAATGGAAGAAAACTTTAGCGTATTTGATTTTGCACTTGACGAAGAAGATTTTGCCAAGATCGCTGGTCTGGACACAGGTATGAGCTGCTTTTTCGACCATAGAGATCCGGCGGTAATCGAGAATCTCGCCGGATTGGTGAGAAATGTCTGACTCCCCTGAGGATAAAACCTTAAGGTATATACAGAATAACCAGAAGGAACTTCTGCTTTATGGGGAGCAAGTCTATAATAAATTTATAAACAAAGACAAGAATCAATTTACCAACGACGACAGGAGGAATCATCATGGAATATGCAACCTTAAATAATGGAGTAAAAATGCCGATGGAAGGAATCGGAACTTTCCTTCTGAGACCGGACGAAGCGGAGAATTCAGTTGCTCATGCATTAAAAGCCGGATACCGTCTGATTGATACGGCAAACGCTTATGTCAATGAAAAAGCTGTGGGACGTGCCGTCAAAAAGTCCGGCATTGACCGCAGTGAGATTTTTCTGGAGACGAAGCTGTGGCCATCTTTCTATGAGCAGAAGGATGCAGTGGAAAAGACGCTGGAAAGATTGGATACCGATTATATTGATCTGCTCCTGATCCACCAGCCGGCAGGAAACTATCTGGCCGGATACAGGCTGATGGAAAAGGCATATAAGGAAGGCAAAGTAAAAGCCATCGGCCTTTCCAACTTTAATATAGAACAGATTCAGGAGATCCTTGACAAGTGTGAGGTGAAACCGGCGGTTCTTCAGACAGAAGTGCATCCTTATGATCAGGAAAAGGATCTGAAAGACTTTCTTGCCAAGTCAGATATCGTGATCCAGGCATGGTATCCTCTGGGACATGGAGATGCGGCGCTTTTACAGGAGCCGGTATTTGCAAAGCTGGGAGAAAAATACAAAAAGAGTCCGGCACAGATCATCCTGCGGTGGCATATTCAGGATGGAAATATTGTGATACCGGGATCAAAGAATCCGGATCACATCCGCGATAACTTTAATCTGTTCGACTTTGCGCTGACAGAAGATGAGATGGAGCAGATCGGTTCATTGAACAAAAATAAAAGGTATTACACAAGTACACCGGAACTGATTAAAAATTATGCGACAATGGTTCCGCCTGTAGACGACCAGAAATAATACTGCCCTTTGAAAGGAAAAGTATGTCCTTTTGGGGAAAGGGCCGTTTGAAAGAATAAATTTTATCCGATGATAAAGAGCAGGAGCAGCAGCTATGAATACGCTGAAATTTAAAATGGTAATCGATATACTTCTCACTGCGGCGCTCATACTTCTCATGCCCTATGAACTGGTTGGAGAAGCGGCACATGAGTGGATTGGAGCCGGGATGTTTGTCATCCTTATCATTCATCATATCCTGAACAGGAAATGGATCGGACATATCGGAAAGGGGAATTACACCCCTGTCCGCATAATACAGACGATCCTTGTCGGTCTTCTTGCGGTCTGTATTCTTGGTTCTATGTTAAGCGGGATCATCTTATCCCGTCATGTATTTGATTTTATAAATATCAAAGGAATAAGCGCTCTTGCCGGAAGAGTACATATGACATGCGCCTATTGGGGGTTTGCCCTGATGTCTCTCCATTTGGGAATCCATTGGTGTATAATAATGTCAGCGGCAGATAAACGATTCTCAAAATCGGGCGGGAGAAAGCCGCGGCGCAGAAGAACATGGATTCTGAGATTTCTGGGCGCAGCAGTGGCAGTGTATGGACTCTATGCATTTGTAAAAAGGAATATCGCAAGCTATCTTTTCCTTCAGGTGCACTTTGTTTTCTTTGATTACTCTGAACCTGTCATCTTCTATATTCTGGATTATACGGCGGCGATGGGGATGCTGATATTTCTCGGATATTATCTGAATAAAGGGCTTCAGAGTATATACCGTAAGGTTCATACCGAATAATAAATAGAAAATTCCCTAAACACAAACTTTCAGATATACTGAATCTGCAGCGAAGAACAGTGAAAGTGAATATGGAAAGGAAGCGTGATTAAAATGAAAGTTAAAAAAATATTATCAATATTACTCATCAGTGTAACAGTATTCGGGCTTTTGGCAGGGTGCAGTTCTAATACAAATGATAGCCAGGATGCAGGTGCGGATAATACTGCTGTGGAAGAAGATCAGAACAGCACAGCAGGCAGTTCAGACGATGCTGACGCAGCGCAAACGGAAGCACAGTCTGGGACAGCAGACAGTACGGACGTACCTTCCGGGTCAGGAAATGTATTGGTAGTTTACTATTCTGCAACAGGCAATACGGAGGAAGTGGCAAACTATATTGCGGATGCTGCAGGAGGCGATTTATTTGAACTGGAACCAACGGAGCCGTACACAGATGATGATCTGAACTGGACGGATGACAACAGCCGTGTTTCTCAGGAATATGCGAATGAGAGCTTAAGAGATGTAGAGCTTGTGTCAACGGAAGTGAAAAACTGGGATTCTTATGATACGGTATTCATCGGATACCCGATTTGGTGGGGCATTGCCGCATGGCCGGTAGATACATTCGTAGAGGCAAATGACTTCACAGGCAAGACGGTGATCCCGTTCTGCACTTCCTCCTCTTCAGGAATCGGCGACAGCGGAAACCTGCTGGCTGATCTGGCAGGCACAGGTGAATGGCAGGACGGAGAGAGATTCCGGTCAGGAGCGGATGAAGCGGATGTCCAGGAATGGGTGAATGGACTGGGATTGTAATTGTCAGGAACAGAATACTCAGAAAAGGGCAGGGTTGGCATCCTGCCTTTATAATTGTCACTTAAAGCGCAAAAATGCCCACTATGCAGTTCAGAGTGAGACGAAGAATATTGTTCGTAAAATAATCATATTCTTTTGAAAAACCTATTGACCGATTGCAGCAATCGGAAATTATAATCGACAGTAACAAACAATTATATTTATGTGATTATAGTATAAATTTGTTTGTAATGTAAGCGGTGTTAGCGCCGGGCGATTTTCACCATTCAGAGTCGGATTAAAAACGCCAATCTCAGTCAATTTAAAATCGCCAATGCATCATGTATGTTATTAACAGTTACGCATTTTTATACTCCGTATGTTTTGCGATACCAGCCTCAAGACC
>DWYN01000098.1 GCA_019118645.1 Candidatus Blautia excrementipullorum
TGATCTCCCGGTTTGACAAGAAACTGGCATTTTCCGCCGAAGGTTTGTTCCGCCAGGATGGTGACGGTGTCAGGCCAGTACGGTTTTACTGCGGCATTCATGGACAGAGCTTTGTCAGAGCCGTCTGTGGGATGAATTCCGCCGGGGAAGGCAGGTTTTCGTCTTAATTTCATGTCCTGTTTCTCCTCGTTTCCATAATTAATTAGTGAAAGTTTTGTGAACTTTGTCAAAAGATTGACAAACTGAGTTTATCATATCATAGGTTTCCCGGTTGTACAAGGATATTTCGGACCGGGAATACAATATTTTTTTGCGGCAGTAAATGCCAAATTTTAAATTTGTCAGAAACAGAAGAAAAGAGGCGGATTGTATGATATAATTTTGATAAAATACAGGAAGACTCTGAATAAAAAATTATTTTTACAGGAAACACATAAAGCCCTTTATGCCGGAGGAAAAACATGACACAGGAAGAAAAGATAATTAAAGAACTTCATGCAGGTATCCGAGGAGAGCGTGAAGATGTGTATCTGCTGCTCTGGCAGGCTGTTCTTGCTTTTCAGGAGTATCCTCTTCGGACATCCTCGGGGCTCCCTTTTTCCTATAGGATCAAGCGGAAGAAAAACGGAGAATACAGCGGGGAGATACTTGTTTCCCGCAAAGAGGACAGCAAGACACTGACAAAAAGTTCGGTTCTGCTGGCTTTTCATACTGTGCTGGAAAAGATCCGGGAAAAGGAGGCATCCAGGCAGGAAATGAAGGGAGATATGAAACTGGCGGCGCCGGAATACAGCGGCCCCAAAACTATAGGGCAGATATTTGGTATTTCCTACATATACAGCCTGTTCTGGAAACTGGGACTGATCGAGGTACCGGAGAAGGTGGCGGACAAACTGGGCCAGAAGGAAGGCCATAAATAATCTGGACATTTTATATGAGAGACTGTATAATATATCTGTTGGTTTAATGTAACAGAGCAATAAAGTGGAAAAGGAAGGAACAAATGAAAATCATAGTGTGTATGAAACAGGTGCCGGCCGGCACCAATGTGGAAATTGACCCGGAAACGGGTGCTATGAAGCGTCTTTCCAGCGCGGCGAGAACGAATCCTTATGATCTGTTTGCACTGGAAACGGCGCTTCTTTTGAAGGAAAAAATGGGAGGAACGGTTACGGTTCTCACCATGGGGCCGCCTCAGGCGGAAGCCATGATGCGCGACGCTTATTCCTGCGGAGCCGATGAGGCGGTGATTCTTTCTGACCGCAAGTTTGCGGGATCGGATGTATTAAGCACTTCCTACACGCTCCGGCAGGGAATCCAGGTGCTGGGAGGAGCGGACCTGATTATCTGCGGAAAGCAGACTACAGACGGAGATACCGCTCAGGTGGGACCTGCTCTTGCAGAACACATGCATATCCCCCATGCGGCCTGGGTGACAAAAATTGAGGAAGTAACGGAGAAATCGATTTCCGTACAGCAGAAGCTGGGCAGTGTGACCCAGGTTTCCAAGCTGCCTTACCCCTGTCTGATCACAGTGGAGAAAGATATGTGCGTTCCACGGCTCCCTTCCTGGATTCTGAAGAAAAAGACTGCGGACCGAAAGGTGCGATTCCTCAGTTTTGAGGATCTTCCCAATCAGGATCTGACAAGATACGGACTGAATGGCTCTCCCACGGCGGTAGAGAGAATGTTTCCGCCGGAAAAAGCGGAGAAACAGGTGTATCTGGAGGGAAACGCACAAGAAAAAACAAAAGAACTGTTTGATATTCTGATATCGAAGAAAATCATCTGAGGAGGGACAGGGAGTATGGATTTTTTGAATTTTGATGCGGAGGCCTGTACGCTCTGCGGAATATGCGTAAATGTCTGTCCCTTTGGAGCCCTGAAATTTGAAAAAAACGGGATTGAAGTGGGAGAGAGCTGCCGGATGTGCGGTCTGTGCGTACGGAAATGTCCGGAGAAAGCGATCCGCTTTGAGCAGAAGGCGAATGAAGTAAAAAAAGAGGAGTGGAAAGATTTCCTGATTTTTGCAGAGCAGGAACAGGGAAAAATCCATCCGGTTGTATTTGAGCTGATTGGGGAGGCGCTGAAAATGGCGCCGAAAGTCGGCTATCATGTGAACTGTGTGATTGCCGGAGGAGAAGGAACGGCTGACAATGCCGGGATTCTGCTGGAATACGGCGTACATAAAGTATATGTATATGAACATGAGGAACTGAAATGGTTCCGGGCAGACTGCTATACCGATGTGGTGGCAGACTGTATCGCGGCGGTGAAACCCAGCTCCGTTCTGATCGGTGGAACTGAACTGGGACGGTCTCTGGCTCCAAGACTGGCCACCCGGTTTCATACAGGACTGACAGCGGACTGCACGAAGCTGGATATTAAAGAGAATACGGATATGATTCAGATTCGTCCGGCTTTTGGCGGAAATATTATGGCGCAGATTTCGATTTCCAGGTCCAGGCCGCAGTTTGCCACAGTGCGCTACAGGGTAATGGAAAAGGCGCGAAGAGTGGAGCATCCTTCCGGAGAGATTATCCGATGCGAGACTCCGGATACCATGGTGAAATCTTCTATAGAAATTCTCAGTGCGGAAGTGCTGGAAAAGAAGAAAAGCCTGGAAGAAGAGGATATTATTGTTGTGGCCGGACGCGGAGCGAAAAATGAGGCCGGTGTGGCACTGTGCAGAGCGCTGGCAGACGCCCTTGGCGGCCAGCTTGCATTTACCCGTCCTATGGTGGAGGACGGATTCGGAGACACGGCTCATCAGATCGGCCTGTCAGGGCGGACGGTGCGCCCGAAACTGATTATCACCTGCGGCGTATCAGGGGCAATCCAGTTCACTTCCTGCATGAATGGATCTGAGTGTATTGTCGCCATTAACAGTGATCCGGAGGCCCAGATCTTCAATACAGCCCATTACTGTATTGTGGACGATCTGAATCAGATAGTGCCGAAGCTTACAGAGCTGGTGCGGAATCGGAAGGAGGACTAAGAACATGGCATATCCTTATAAGAAAATGGATAAGGCGGATTTTGCGTATATTCGCTCTGTAACTGCGCCGGACCGTGTGTGGACCGGCGACGCTATCGCCCGGGAATATTACCGGGACGAGATGCCGGAATATGGAGTCTTTCCGCCGGAACTTTATGTAGAGGTTATTAATAAAGAAGAAGTGTCGGCCATTATGGCCTATGCATATGAAAAAAATATTCCGGTTGTCTGCAGGGGCGCAGGAACCGGGCTGGCAGGAGGCGCCACCTGCAAATATGGGGGAATCATGCTTTCTGTCATGAGGATGAACCGGATTTTTCCGGTGGATCACAAAAACCAGACGATTACGGCGGAGCCGGGAGCCCTGTTACTGGACATTCAGGCGGCAGCGGCGGCGGAGGGACTTTTTTATCCTCCGGATCCCGGCGAAAAGACGGCGTCTATCGGCGGTAATGTGATTACAAATGCCGGGGGCATGAAAGCAGTCCGCTACGGACTGACCCGTGACTTTGTGAGGTGCATTGAGGCGGTAATGCCTGATGGTTCTATTATGAATTTTTCCTCCAATGTGGTGAAAAATACTACCGGCTACGCAGTAAAGGATCTGGTGATCGGATCGGAGGGAACGCTCTGCATTTTGACCCAGGTGACTTTAAAGCTTCTACCTGCGCCTACCTGCAGCGCAACTCTGGTGATGCCTTTCGACAGCCTTGAGTCCTGCGCCGATATGGTGCCGAAGGTGCTGGAGCTGCCTTTTGTTCCTACTGCCATCGAATTTCTGGAGCGTGAACTGATTGACATTGTGGAAAAAAATCTGAACCGTCAGTTTCCGGTAAAACAGGGAGAAGCCGTTCTGATCGTTATGTACGACGCTTCCAGCCGGCAGGAGCTTGACAGCGCGGTGGAGGCCGCCTCTGAGGCTGCGCTTGCCAACGGCGCCTATGACTGCTGTATTGCCGATACTCCGGAGCGGGCGGCGACTGTGTGGTCTGTCCGCGGAGGGATCCTGGAGGGAATGAAGGCGGACTCTGTATCCCAGGAGGAGTGCGACGTGGTGGTTCCCCGGTCTAAGATCGCGGGCTATGTGAAGGCTGCCAAGAAAATCGCGCTGTCTCATGGAATCCGTGTGGAGCCCTGCGGGCACTGCGGAGATGGAAATATTCACACGGAGATGCTCAGGGATGCGGATATGAGTGACGAAGAATGGAAAACAGCTACCCACGCATGCCTGAAAGAGCTTTATGCCCTCTCCAAAGAGCTGGGAGGACAGCTCTCCGGAGAACACGGGATCGGAAACGGCCGTCTGGAGTTCCTGGAGGAGTTTGTGGGACCGAGAATGATTCAGCTTTATAAAAACATCAAGCTGGCCTTCGATGACAAGCTGATACTGAATCCCGGCAAGGTCGTGGAATTTAATAAATGATGGCTGCGGCCAGGAAAGCCGCGGCATCACAGAAGATATAAATTCAGTTAAAATATCAATTAGAGGAAAGAAAGATGAGTAAGAAAAATTCACTGCTGGTTGACAAAAGCAAAATGCCCCTGGCTATGGGCATTGCTTTTGTGGCTTTTACTACACAGTTCGGAGGAGGTTTCGCCTCCGGCGCCCAGATTTATCAGTATTTCATTAATTACGGGGTCTGGTGCCTGATTCTGCCGGTTCTGACGCAGGGACTGTATTCCCTGTTTTTCTGGTACGGCATGCGCTATGCGTATAAACATAAAACTTTTGACTATCGGAGCTTTTCAGACAGCTTTTACGGAAGGACGAGACATGTAATGTCAAATCTCCATGAAATCTGTTATCTGATTATGATTGGGACAGCCTCTGCGGCGGCATTTGCCACAGGAGGCTCTACGCTGGAAACGCTGTTCGGAATTCCATACTGGCTGTGTACGGTTCTGGTTGCGGTTTTCATCTTTGTGATTGCGCTGTTCGGGACGAATGTTGTGCGAAAATGCGCCTCGACTCTGAGTGTCCTGATTATTATCGGCCTGGTGCTTGTTTTGGTGCCGAACATCATTGTTCAGTGGGACAGCATTGTAGAATCTGTAGGAAGAATGAGCGCGGGAGAGATGACGGTGCTGTCCAAAGAGAGCGGCGCATTCGGACCGGCCCTCTGGTCTGCAGTGCTGTATTTCCTGTTCCAGCTGTCTTCCGTCTCTGTTATGTACCACCATGTAGAGCCGGTTACAGACGTAAAGCAGATTAATCGAGCGGCGGTGGGCATGTTTATCTGTAACTTTTTTGCAATGGAACTGTCCATCGTAGGACTTCTGGCAGTTGCCTATGTGGCAGAGCTGGCAACCGCGTCAGTACCCATGCTTGTCCTGGTGCAGAATGGAGTGGGTGCAGGAATCCTCACCCCTATTATTTCGCTCCTGATCATCCTGGGAGCCATCTCCACGGCTGTAAATATGATCTCCGGAATTGTGACGAGATGCGTCAATGCTGTGGAACGGCGCATGGAATCTCCGGCAAAAAGAAAACAGGGACATCTTGCGCGAAACGCGGTGTTTACCCTTATTTTTACCTTTCTGGCTTTTGCCATTGCCCAGTTCGGCCTGATGGCGGTAGTCAGCAGGGGCTATGCTTATCTGGGCTATGCGGCTCTGATTACCTTGTTTATTCCTTTTGTGCTTCACTGGATCGTGACAAAAGGAAAAGAAATCTGAATAGTATTCAGTCTTCAGAAGAAGCGGATATGAGAAATCATGTCCGCTTTTTTTGACTTAAATTTAGAACTTTAAAAAGACAGAAAATAATACTATTTTAGTAATTTTATCCTTTTTAATGAAATTTGCATCCATCAAAATCAGTGAAAAAGATATCAAAATCTATAATAGTATGATATTTTGTAATTTGGCATAATGTTATCAGAACTATAATGAAAAAATAGAGCTGGGCACACTGGCGGATCTGACCTACTGTTCGGTGAGCCATATTGCCCGGGTTTTTAAAAAATATACAGGGATGTCGATCATCTCCTATATGCATAAAGTACGGATAGAAAAAAGTGTCAGACTTCTGGAGGATCAGGGACTGTCTGTCAAAGAAGCGGCGGAGCAGGTGGGTTATCAGAATCTGAACCATTTCTACAAGTATTTTACCCAGTATATGGGGATGGCCCCTGCTTCTTACATGAAACAAAGGAGACAGAATTATGGAAAAGACGGACTGCAGTAAGCTGGAAGAAAAATTTCCGATTATCGAAGAGATGAAAAACGGGAGAGAGGTTGTCTGGATCAATCCCGGAAAAATGGAGTTCAAAGAGGCTGAAAAAAGGGACTGCGGGATCACGATGGCGGATCGAATCCGAACTGGCGCCGGTTCCTGCCATGCAGAGACGGCTGGAAGAGAAATACGGCGGCAGAATCCCGGGAAAGCTTTTTCTGAAAAAGGACAGCCATCTGCCGATCGTCGGATCGGTGAAAGCCAGAGGCGGCATTTACGAGGTCCTGAAATACGCGGAGGATCTCGCCCTGACCCATGGAATGCTGAAAAAGACAGATTCTTATGAAAAGCTGGCGGAGCCGGAGTGCAGGGCGTTTTTCGGGAAATATACCATTCAGGCCGGATCCACCGGAAATCTGGGGATGAGTATCGGCGTCATGAGCGCGGCCCTTGGTTTCCACTGTATCATCCACATGTCCTCCGACGCCAGACAGTGGAAGAAAGATCTCCTGAGAAGCCATGGAGCTACGGTGATGGAATATGGGGGAGATTACGGAGAAGCGGTAAAGGAAGGAAGAGAGAAGTCGGAAAGAGACCCTGCGAGCTATTTTGTGGACGACGAGAATTCCCGCAGCCTGTTTCTCGGATATGCGGTCGCGGCACTGAGACTCCGGAAACAGCTGGAAGAAAGAAACGTAAAGACAGATGACGACCACCCGCTGTTTGTCTATATTCCCTGCGGGGTCGGCGGCGCTCCCGGGGGCATCAGTTTCGGCCTGAAGCAGCTGTTCGGCGATACGGTCCACTGCTTCTTTGCGGAGCCTGTGCAGGCGCCCTGTATGGCTCTTGGGATGATTACCGGGCTGCACAGCAAAATTTGTGTACAGGATATCGGGCTTACCGGACAGACTCATGCGGACGGCCTGGCGGTCGGGCGTCCTTCTGCCTTTGTGGGAAGAGTGATGGAGCCTCTTCTCAGCGGAGAATTCACAGTCCGGGACGCGCGGCTTTACGAATATATGCGCGACTGTCTTGAGACAGAAAAGATCTTTCTGGAACCAAGCGCCTGCGCCGCGTTTCAGGGGCCTGTACGGCTCTGTTCGGACAAGGCGGCAGCCGCATACCTGGAAGAAAACGGCCTGAAAGAGAAAATGGAGCAGGCCTCACATATCGTATGGGCTACCGGAGGAAGCCTGGTACCTGAAGAAATCCGTAAGGAGTACAGAGAAACCTTTTTATAAAATTACTCTTAAAATACAAGCGAAGCATGAGAAACAGAAACGCCTTCTCTTTTTTGTGCTTCGCCTTTTTCTGCGCTTTTTTAAGAATATCCGATATTTTTCAGACAGGGATTCGTATAAATATTAATATGGAAAACCCCAATAAAAGCAGGTGTTTTTCGTAAATAGTTTCCTGTTATTTTTGCCTGCCGTATTCATCTGCCGCTCCTCTCGTGTCCTGATATTTTCAGTGAACTGGAACACTAATGTTTCATGAATATAAGAGATAAATTCTGACTGTCGTATTATGTCGCCTAACGTCGGAACAGGAAGAAAATGCCATATCATAAAAATAATAGGAAAAGAAAGGGGTTTTTATGATATGACAAAAGAGGAAGCGGTGATCCGCAGTATCTTAGGCCCTGTAAGAAGCGAGATCAGGACATTTGCCTGTGCTGTCGGAGTTACGGTTCACCTGCTGTTTGATGAAAAGATGTCTCAGGACGACATCAGGGTCACGAAACATGTGTATCCGGAGGTGGCGAAACGAACAGGAAAAAGCTATGCGTCAGTATCACGAAAACTTGAACGAATGGGAAACTTGTGCTGGGATAATCTGGGGGAAGAAGGGAGAAAAATGTATATAGGCCGGCAGCTGAGAGATATCCGTGCGCCCAGGGACATGCTTTTTTATCTGGCATTTTACTGTTATTTTGACAAGCCTTACTATGAGGTTTTGGAGGAAATGCCGGAGCTGCTGTTTCAGGGAGGGGAGAAGACATAGGAAAGCAGTTAAAGTCTTTCATTTTATGTTTTTTATTAAAAATACTTGACAACTTTATTGAAATGATGCTATAATTTCGAAATAGAAATTAAAGAAAAGGACAAAGGCGTCTGACAGATGACTTTGTCCTTTTTCTGTTTTATGAAAAATGATGCGATTGCGTAAGCGGAAAGCTGCTCATAGCTTTTTGAAAAGTAAAAACGCTTCGGTATGTATCTTAAAGTGCGGAGGGAGGGGCATGCTTGTATTAATTGAAAATTTAGATATTTTAATTGATATTTTAAAACAGAGAAAAAAAGAACTTATTTTTGTGCAAAATATATAAAAAAAGAATTTTTTTGAGATAATAATTGACAAAAGAGATAGGCGGTGATATTATTGAAAATGTAAAAACGTTACGACAATTAGGGGGATAAAAACGTGGGTGTAACAATTAAAGATGTGGCAGACTATGCACATGTGGCTGTTTCTACAGTTTCGCGTGTCATTAATAATATGGATCGCGTAAGCCCGGAAACACGTAAGGCGGTTAATGACGCAATTGAAGAATTGGGATATGTCCGCAATAACTTGGCAGCTTCCATAAAGACTGGAAAATCACATTTTATTGTTGCTGTAGTTCCGGATATTCGCAATGAATTCTATACTTCTGTAATTCGCGGTGTGGAATCTGTCGCCAGCAAAGAGGGATATTATACTCTTGTTTATACGACTGCGGAAGCGGTCAGCAGAGAGCAGAATGTGTTTGACGGAGAATTCAGTCAGATTGTAGACGGTATTATCTTAACACCTTCACAGACAGACGACCTGATGTATAAAAAGAGCGGCAAGCCGATTGTCATTGTGGATAGGGAAATCCCCGGAAGTGATATGTACTCGGTATGTGTGGACAATTATAAGGGAATTACTCTTTTGATGGAGGAATTGATCCGTAATGGCCACAGAAAAATTGCCATAGTTTCAGGACCGCTTATGTTTAATATCGGTATTGACCGTATGAACGGATATATGGATACAATGAAACAATACCATATTCCCATTAAAAAGAAGTATATCCGTACAGGTGAGTGGTTTGAGGAAGACGGATATCATTTGACAAACCAGCTTTTGCAGCTGAAAGATCCGCCGACAGCGATTCTGGCTACCAACAACCTGCTGTGTATTGGATGTGCGGAATGTTTGTGTGATCGTGGAATGGTAATTGGAAAAGATATTTCTCTGGTCGGATTTGACGATTCTGTTATGGCTAAATATTTGGGACCGGGAATTACTTGTGTACGAAGAGCCACCAATGAAATGGGAGAGATAGGAGCAAAAATGTTACTGGCACTTTTGAATAAACAAAAGGAACACTTTCCTCAGCGAAAAGTGATATTGGATGTGGAACTTGTAAAAAGAGGATCTGTCGTAAAATTAGAATAGGGGAGTGTTTTTTTACTATTTGTAAAAACGTTTCGACATAAATATTATATTATAGTTTTGAATTTCAGGGAGGTGAATCTGAAAAAATAATTATAGCATCAAGAGATAACATGAGTTTGAGGGAACAATAAGGAGGCGTTATGAGTCAGGAAAGGGTATTGCATGTTGAAAATATTTCAAAAACTTTTCCGGGAGTAAAAGCTTTGAGCAATATTAATCTGGATCTGCTCAAAGGTGAAGTACTTGTGCTGGTGGGCGAAAATGGCGCAGGAAAATCTACATTGGTGAAAATTTTATCGGGCATCTATACTCCTGATGAGGGTGGAAAAATGATGCTGGAAAATGAGGCTTATGAACCAAAAGGCATACGCGATGCCAACGGAAAAGGGATATATATTATACACCAGGAATTGAACATGATTCCGGATCTGACAGTTACCGAAAACCTGTTGCTGTCAAAAGGATTTCCAAAGAAAAAAGGAGCAAACTGCTTTATTGACTGGAAAGAAGCGGACAGACAGGCGCAGACAATTATTGATCAGATGGGTTTGAAATATGATCTTCACGCAAAAGTAGAATCATTGAGTGTCGCCAATCAGCAGATGCTGGAAATATCGAAAGCCATCAGTCAGAAAAATGCCAAAGTGATTATAATGGATGAACCGACAGCCTCCATTACCGGACAGGAAACGGATAAACTATTTGAGTATATCCATAAACTGAAAAAAAGAGGCATTGGTATTATTTATATATCGCACCGGCTGGAAGAAATAAAAAGAATCGGAGACAGAATCATTGTACTCAGAGACGGAACCTATGTGGGAGAGAAAATGGTAGCGGAAGCGGATGTGGATGAAGTGATCCACATGATGGTCGGAAGAGAAGTTACGCAGTATTATCCGAAAAGTGAACATAAAGCCGGAGAGACTGCTTTGGAAATAAAAAATCTTTCATTGCCGAAGCTTGTAAAAAATGTAAGCTTCGAGGCAAAAAAAGGAGAAGTTCTTGGTATTGGAGGTCTTGTTGGCTCAGGAAGAACTGAACTGATGAGAGGAATTTTCGGCGCCGACAGGATTTCTTCAGGAGAAATTTATATTAATGGTAAATCAGTAAAATTATCAAATCCTAAGATTTCTGTTGCACATAAAATTGCATTTTTGACGGAAGACAGAAAACGTCTGGGCCTTCTGACAGGACAGAGCATCTGGCTGAATACGGTAATCAGCAGACTGAAAAAGCTGGGGAATTTAGGATTCCTTACAGAGAGAAGAGCGATTACAGTTACGGATGAATATAAAAAGCTGTTAAAAATCAGAATGCCTTCCTCAAAATCTCTTGTTGAGAATCTATCCGGAGGCAATCAGCAGAAAGTGATTTTTGCAAGATGGCTGTTCAGTGATTCGGACATTATTATGTTTGATGAGCCTACAAGAGGAATTGACGTTGGAGCTAAAACGGAAATGTATGAATTAATTGATAAACTGGTTTTGGATGGAAAGGCTGTAATATTGATTTCATCAGATATGATGGAACTGATGGGAATCAGCGACAGAATTGCCGTTATGAGCAATGGTTCTTTGACAGGTATCCTTGAGCGGAAAGATTTTTCTCAGGAAAAAATCATGGAACTGGCGCTTAAGGGATATTTAGAAAACTAGAGAGGTAAAAATCTATGAAAGAGAATGCGAAAAAAATAATTCAAAAAATAGGATCGCTCCTGATCTTGCTTGTGCTGATGATTTTTATGGGATTACTTTCTCCGGAATTTTTTTCACTGGCTAATATCAAAAATGTGGGTATTCAGGCATCTGTAAATGCAGTGCTTTCTATTGGTATGCTGATGGTGATCATCATTGGCGGGATTGATCTTTCTATAGGGGCGACGCTCGCTCTTGCAGGAATTGTGTCCGCTTATTTAATGAAAGCGGGGTGTCCTGTAGTTCTGGCGCTTCTGATTTCATGCATAGTCGGAGCTGCGCTTGGAGCAATTAATGGCTTTATTGTAACATTTATGAAGCTGCCGCCTTTTGTGGCAACTCTTGGAACAACCAGTATATTCAGAGGAACTGCGTTGTTTGTCACAAACGGAATGCCGGTTTCTCAGCTTCCCGATGGGATAGGGGTAATCGGTCAGGGGTCTGTACTGGGAATTCCAAATCCTGTAGTAATTACCATTATTGTGGCATTGATCATTTATGTTGTTCTGACCTATACTTCGTATGGCAGGAGCCTGTATGCAATAGGAAGCAATTATGAGGCGACCAGGTTATCCGGAGTATCTGTCAGCAGAAATACAATGATCACCTATATTTGTGAAGGCTTTCTTGCGGCAGTGGCCGGGGTAATTCTCTTGGGAAGACTGCTGGTAGCGCAGCCAAATGCAGCCACTGGTTATGAGTCGAATGCGATTGCCGCAGCAGTAATCGGCGGTGCCTCTTTTTCCGGCGGCCGCGGATCTGTAGGAGGCGCACTGATCGGCGCGCTGATCATCAGTGTATTAAATAATGGATTTACTTTACTTGGACTCAATTCTTTCATACAGCAGATTGCAATCGGCATAGTAGTTGTGCTGGCTGTATTCGCTGATATTTTACAGAGATCAAAGGTAAATTAATGCCTTTGTAATAAAAAAACATACAAAAGGAGGATTTGCAATGAAAAAAGCAGGTTTGTTTCTCGGGGTTTGTGCAATGTTAGCTGGCGGTGCTGCGACGACTGTTTATGCTGCGGATGACGGCCCGACTATCCAGATGATCGTAATGTCGTTAAACAGTGAATACTGGCTTAACGTGCAGGCTGGAGCGGAAGCTGAACTGGCGAAAAGCGGAGGGGAACTGATTTATACCGGTCCGAGCCTTGACGGTGATATTCAGGGCCAGGTGGATCTGATGCAGAATGCTATTTCCAGCGGCGTTGACGGGATTATCCTGATCCCGGTAGATTCCGAAGGTCTGGCGCCGTCTGTAGAACAGGCGGAGGATGCAGGAATTCCTGTTGTTGTTGTAGACGGTCCTGTGGATACAGACAATGTAACTTCTTATATTGCGACGGACAATGAGGCCGGAGGAAGACTTGCAATGGAAACTCTGATGGATCTGATGGGCGGAGAAGGAAAGGCAGTTATTGTAAATGCGCTCGCAGGAATTCCATCTAATGACGGACGGGGAGCCGGAGCGGAAGAGGCTGCCGCAGAGAACTCAGGCATTGAACTTCTGGAAACACTAAGAGGCGCAGATCAGGCAGCGGCATTACAGAATGTGGAAAATGTACTGACAGCAAATTCTGACCTGAAAGGAATTTTTTCAGCTTATGACAGAGGCGCGATTGGCGCTAGCCAGGCTGTGATTAATGCAGGCTTTCAGGATCAGGTTTATCAGGTTGCTTTTGATGCAACAGCAGATGAGATCCAGTATCTGGAAGACGGGGTTATTGACGCACTGATTGTTCAGCAGCCTTATGAAATGGGAAGACTTGCAGTGGAATATATTAATAAGGCTCTTAATGGCGAGGAAGTTCCCGCAGAGACAGCAACAGATGTTGTGGTCGTGACAAAAGATAATATGGATGATCCGGATATACAGGCTGTTCTCTATCCACTGGAGCAGGGAGAAGAAACAGAAGCCGCCGGGACTGCGGAAGATGCTGCTGAAAGTACAGAGACAGAGGACACAGAAACTACAAAAGACAGTGAAGAAGTTTCTGAAGACACAGAGACAACTGAGACAGAAGAATAGTATTTCGTGTGGTGCGGGGCCAGAACTTATGGCCCCGGTATCATAAAAAGCGAATATATAAGAGGAAAAACTTATGGAAAATCTTATCGAGAAAATAACAGCATGTATAGAAAAAAATAAGACAGAATATATCAATTTTCTGAGCGAATACTTACAAAAAGATTCTACAAATCCGGCTCTGGGACAAAACGAAAATCCATTCGCATGCCATAGGTGGATGAAGGAAAAACTGGAATCTTACAATCTGTTTGACAAGGTTGATTTCTGGGAATCCGGCAATGATTTTTCCAATGTTGTTGCCGTGAAGGAAGGCGAAGGAGAGCCGCTTTTGTTTGCCGGACATACGGATACTGTCCCGGTTACGGATACGCAAAAACAGGAGTGGAGAAAAGATGCGGGGCCGTGGTCCGGGGCGGTGAAGGACGGAAAAATTTATGGCAGAGGTGCCTCAGATATGAAGGCAGGATGTGCCTCTCCACTGATGGCTATGCATGTACTGAATGAACTTGGAATAAAGCCAAAGCGCCCGTTATATTTTTCTTATGTTATGTCAGAGGAAAACGGAGGCCGTGAGTTTGGAGTAGACAGTATTATTTCCAGAGGATATAAGGCAAAGGAATGTATTGTGATGGAGCCGTCCAACAACCTGGCGATCGTTCCGGCAATACAGGGAGAGTTCTATTTCACAATTACAGTTCAGGGACTGAGCTATCATATTGCTTCAAGACATCATACCATTTATCCACATGGGTATAATGTAAAGTCTGTTCCGGGAAAAAATGCAATAGAGCTTGCCGTGGAGATTATTCAGGAGCTTCAGAAGCTGGAGAAAGAGCTGGGGCTGTATATTTCTCATCCTCTGACAGAAAACGGATCGACTACGATCAACTTTTCCGGAATAAAGAGCAAGGGAATTTTTTCAGCAGGTGCAGAAGAATGTACCATCAGAGGAAGTATGCTTTATAATCCAAGTATTTCACAGGAGGAAGCCTTCAAATTCTTCCATGATGCAATAAACAGAGTTACGGAAAGAAATTTCTGGCTTAAAGAACATCCCCCTGTTGTGGAAATCCCATATCTTTTATCTACAAAGCCGCCGGTAAATGTGGAGTTGAAGCATCCATTATGTGAGAAACTGGCAGAGGCTGCCAGAGCTTTTGGAAAAGAACCCGTATTTGAGTCCTGCCTGAGTACCTCAGACGCGAATTATCTTCAGGATCATGGAATTGCAACCATAACGATGGGACCGGGCGCAAATGAATATGGAGTACATGGCGTCAGCGAATATGTTCCTGTTGACGTTTATCTGGAGGCAATTGCCCGGTATGCTTACTTTTTAAGCAGGCTTTAAATTATCTTAGAAACAGAATAAAGAAAGGGGATTTTCGGAAGGGAGCCGCAGATGGGTAAACCGATAGTTGTATTTGGAAGTTTTGTAGTAGATCTGACTGGCTGGACGGAGGATCTGCCGCAGCCCGGACAGACGATACTTGGAAAAAACTTTAAAATGGGAGCGGGAGGCAAAGGTTCAAATCAGGCTGTGGCTGCGTATCGCGCAGGAGCAGATGTAACGCTGGTAACGAAACTGGGGTGCGATATGCTGGCCGATGTGGGGATGCATTTTTATGAACAGGAGGGAATGAACACAGAATTTATTTTACGCGATAAGAAATTTGAAACAGGGGTGGCCCTGATTATTGTCAGCCAGAAGTCGGCGCAGAATGAAATTGCGGTAATTCCGGGAGCCTGCGGCCACATTACTGTGGAAGATGTGGAAAGTTGCAGAAAACTGATTGAAACGGCGTCTATTATACTTTTACAGCATGAAATTAATTTGGATGCGCAGAGAATGATTATTGATATTGCTCATAGAGCTGGCGTTCGGATAGTTTTGAACCCTGCCCCTGCGGTAAAAGTTCCTGATGATATTTTATCAAAAATAGATACGGTTACTCCCAATGAAACAGAAGCTCAGACTTTGACAGGGATAGAAGTGATCTCGTATGAGACGGCGGAGAAAGCTGCCGGATTCTTTTTAAACAAGGGGGTAAAAAATGTAGTCATTACTATGGGAAAGATGGGAGTTTTTGCAACAGACGGCAGGAAAAGCGAACTGCTGCCTGGCATTGAAGTGGAGGCGGTGGATACAACCGGCGCGGGAGATGCCTTTAATGGAGGCCTTGTGACTGCTTTTTCTGAGGGAAAATCTCTTTTTGAAGCAATCCGTTTTGGAAACGCCGTAGGGGCGCTGGCTGTGACAAAAGCGGGGACAGCGCCGGCAATGCCATATCGTAGTGAGATTGAAAAAATGATAGGAGAAATTTTAAAATGACACATAAGGAGATTCTTCAAAAGGTTGATCATACACTTTTGGTACAGACGGCTACATGGAAAGAAATTCAGCAGGTGTGCGATGACGCATTGTTCTATAATACTGCATCAGTTTGCATTCCTCCATGTTATGTGAAAAGAGCCAGGGAGTATGTGGGCAATAGGATGAAAGTTTGTACGGTGATTGGCTTTCCCAATGGAAGCCATACAACGGACACCAAAGTATATGAGGCGCGGAACGCATTGGAGAATGGCGCCGACGAGCTGGATATGGTAATCAATATAGGAGCGTTAAAAGAAAAAAATTACACATATGTAGAAAACGAAATTAAAGCATTGAAAAATGCGGCGGGGAATCATATTCTCAAGGTGATTATTGAAACGTGTCTTCTGAACGAGGAAGAAAAGATAGAAATGTGCAGATGTGTAACAAATGCAAAAGCAGATTTTATAAAGACGTCAACAGGCTTTTCTACGGGCGGGGCTACGTTTGGAGACATAGAGCTTTTCAGAAAATATGTAGGCGAAAAGGTACATATAAAAGCATCCGGAGGAATTCGTTCATTCGAAGACGCCGAAAAATATATTATGTTAGGCGCATCCCGGCTTGGAACCAGCCGCCTGGTAGAAATAGAAAAAACGAGAGGAGCTGCAGAAAAACAGTGAGCAGATAATGCATGGTTTTATGGCTTACGGTATATAAAGCGGAGGTATAATTATGGGTAAAAAAGTATTGTTTGTGGGAGAATCATGGACGGCAACGATGACAGAAATAAAAGGCTTTAATACTTTCGGAGCTTCAAAATATGAAACAGGGCTGGGATGGATAGACAAAGCCATTGAGCATGCAGGTTACGAGTTTGTATATATGCCAAGTCATATCGCAAATGACAAATTTCCATTTAATATGGAGGAACTCAGGGAATATGCATGTGTGGTATTGTCTGATATTGGATCGGATACGTTTCTTATGCCTTCAGCGACATTCTCTGAAAGTAAAAAATTTCCAAACCGTTGCCAACTTCTGAAGGACTATGTGCTTGAGGGGGGCGCCTTGCTGATGATTGGCGGGTATATGACGTTTAACGGAATTGGCGGACAGGGAAAATGGTGGTCAACACCTGTACAGGATGTTCTTCCGGTAGAATTGCTGACTTGTGATGACCGAATGGAACACTGTGAAGGTGTGATACCGGAAATTACTATGCCGGAGCATCCTTCCATGAAAGGAATCAAAGATCCATGGCCAGCGCTTCTTGGATATAACAAAAGCAAAGCAAAGCCGGAGGCAGAGCTTGTGGCTACAGTATGCGGCGATCCGTTTATTGCGTTTGGAGCATATGGAAAAGGAAAAACCGCCGTCTTTTCAAGTGATTGTTCTCCGCATTGGGCGCCGCCGGAATTCTGTAACTGGAAATATTATGACGTGCTGTTTAAAAATATTATTGACTATATAGTAGAATAATAGTAATCCGTTCATTTTATACAAATATATCCTTCTGCATTTTTATCAGTGGATTGTATAAGATGAACGGGTTTTTGTACCACTATGAACGAATTTATATAGTTTTAAAAACTATATATTATAGAAAACATTACAATATCTATTGACATGAAAAATCCAAAGGATTATACTTGAAATAATTTGATATTCAAATTATTTGAAGAACAAATTAATGCTTTGTACAAAACAGGTATAACCCGGAGGGAAATCATGGATATGGATAACTACAGAACAAAACTTAAGAAATTATGTATAGGGGAGAAGATTGCGGATATTCCCATCATTCAGGGAGGTATGGGCGTAGGAATCAGCCGCAGCGGCCTTGCCGGAGCAGTGGCAAAGGAAGGCGGAGTAGGAGTGATTTCAACTGCCCAGATCGGTTATGACGAGGAAGGCTTTGAGCAGGATCAGGCGGGATGCAACCGGAAAGCAATCCGAAAGCATATACAGCGGGCAAAAGAGATTGCCGGAGGAAAAGGCCTGGTGGGCGTGAATATTATGGTGGCGTTGAAACATTACGCGGAGCATGTGAAGGAATCCGTAGCGGCGGGCGCTGATGTTATCATAAGCGGCGCGGGACTCCCGGTGAACCTTCCCGCTTTGGTCAGTGAAACATGCGGGACGAAGATCGCGCCTATTGTGTCGTCCTGCCGTGCGGCGAAGCTGATTCTTAAAATGTGGGCTCACAAATACGACAGAACCGCAGACTTTATCGTGATAGAAGGACCGAAAGCAGGCGGGCATCTGGGATTTTCCAGAGAACAGCTGGATCATATGGATGAACTGGATTATGATAATGAGATCCTGCAGATCATAGCCTGTAAAGGAGAGTATGAAGAGAAATACGGAAAGAAAATCCCGGTAGTGGTTGCAGGCGGAATCTTTGACCGGGAAGATATCGCTCATGCGCTGGATCTGGGCGCCGACGGTGTGCAGATCGCCAGCCGTTTTGTGGCGACGGAAGAGTGCGACGCGTCAGAGGCCTACAAACAGGCTTATATTGATGCAAAAGAGGAAGACGTGCAGATCATTCAGAGCCCGGTGGGAATGCCGGGACGCGCGCT
>DWYN01000099.1 GCA_019118645.1 Candidatus Blautia excrementipullorum
AAACATACTCTTATTGATGCTAGTCAGTTAGAATTAGAAGATAAAGTAGTGTCAATCAAACGTGTTACCAAGGTCGTTAAAGGTGGCCGTAACTTCCGTTTTACAGCTTTGGTTGTTGTAGGCGACGGCAATGGACATGTTGGTGCAGGTTTAGGAAAGGCGGCTGAAATTCCGGAAGCTATCCGCAAAGGAAAAGAAGACGCAATGAAAAAACTGGTAACAGTAGCAAGAGACGAAAACGGCTCTATTACACATGACTTCGTTGGAAAATTCGGAAGCGCGGAAATGCTTCTGAAACGTGCTCCGGAAGGTACCGGTGTTATTGCCGGCGGTCCGGCCCGTGCCGTTATCGAGCTTGCTGGTATCAAGAACATCCGTACAAAATGTATGGGCTCCAGAAATAAACAGAATGTTGTCCTGGCTACCATTCAGGGATTAAGCCAGTTAAAGACTCCGGAGGAAGTTGCAAAGCTTCGCGGAAAATCTGTAGATGAGATTCTGGCGTAAGGAGGAAAAAACAATGGCAGACACAATCAAAGTTACTTTAGTAAAGTCTCCCATCGGCGCAGTTCCGAAACATAAAAAGACTGTAGAAGCTATGGGACTTACCAAAATGCACAAAACAGTTGAGATGCCGGACAACGCTGCGACCAGAGGAATGATTAAGCAGGTTCAGCATCTGGTAAAGGTTGAAGAGTAATCACAGGAAGCAAAAGGAGGTGCCCAAATGGATTTATCAAATTTAAGACCAGCAGAAGGCTCCAAGCACAGCAATAACTTCAGAAGAGGCCGCGGTCATGGTTCTGGAAATGGCAAGACTGCAGGTAAAGGTCATAAAGGACAGTTAGCACGTTCCGGACACAAGAAACCGGGATTTGAAGGCGGTCAGATGCCTTTATACAGACGTCTTCCGAAAAGAGGATTCACAAACAGAAATTCCAAAGAGATCATTGCGATCAATGTGGATGTTCTGAATCGTTTTGAGGACGGCGCAGAAGTTACAGTTGATGCTTTACTGGAAAGCCGCGCAATTTCCAAAGCTGGCGACGGTGTAAAAATTCTTGGAAATGGTGAACTGACCAAGAAACTGAACGTAAAAGTAAATGCTGTCAGCGAAACAGCAAAAGCAAAAATTGAAGCTGCAGGTGGTACAGTAGAGGTGATCTAATGTTCGAGACTCTCAAAAATGTTTTTAGAGTAAAAGAAATGAGGCGTAAGCTGCTCTATGTGGTATGGATGATTTTTGTTATCCGTATCGGATCTCAGCTCCCTGTCCCTGGTGTGGACACCGATGTGTTCCGGCAGTGGTTTCAGAGTAATACCGGTGATGCGTTCAACTTTTTTGACGCATTTACCGGTGGCTCTTTTGAGAGTATGTCTGTATTTGCTCTTAATATTACGCCTTACATTACATCGTCCATTATCATTCAGCTTCTGACAATTGCTATTCCTGCTCTGGAAGAAATGCACAGAGACGGTGAAGAGGGACGAAAAAAACTGACGGCAATTACCCGCTATGTGACCATCGGACTTGCTCTTTTCGAGTCAGTCGCAATGACGATTGCATTTGCCAGAGGGAATATTGTCGAGGATATGAACGTTCTGAAAGGCATTGTTGTCGTTGTTTCTCTTACAGCCGGATCAGCGATGCTGATGTGGATTGGTGAACGTATTACTGAGAAGGGCATCGGAAACGGTATTTCCATTGTTCTTGCAGTAAACATTATTTCCAGAATTCCCAGCGACATGGGACTTCTTTATGAGAACTTTATTAAAGGAAAAACAATTGCAAAAGGAATGCTGGCCGGTGTAATTATTATTGCCGTGATTCTTGTTGTAATTGTGTTCGTTCTGATTCTGAACGGTGCTGAGAGAAGAATTCCGGTTCAGTATTCAAAGAAAATGGTGGGCAGGAAGCTGATGGGTGGTCAGACAAACAACATCCCGCTGAAAGTGAATACAGCCGGTGTTATTCCGATCATCTTCGCATCATCTATCATGTCTTTCCCCGGACTGATTGCACAGTTTGCGGGAAAAGCAAATGGAACAGGAATCGGCAGCGAAATCCTGAAAGGCTTATCTTCAAGTAACTGGTGCAATCCTTCACAGATTCAGTACAGCTGGGGACTTATTGTTTACATTGTACTCTGTGTTTTCTTTGCGTATTTCTATACTTCCATTACCTTTAATCCTTTGGAAGTGGCAGACAATATCAAAAAGCAGGGTGGCTTTATCCCGGGAATCCGTCCTGGAAAACCGACATCAGATTATTTGAC
The DNA here is from genome assembly GCA_019118645.1 of Candidatus Blautia excrementipullorum. Lineage (GTDB taxonomy): Bacteria > Bacillota > Clostridia > Lachnospirales > Lachnospiraceae > Blautia_A > Blautia_A excrementipullorum. Next base: position 2,277 of record DWYN01000099.1, read on the forward strand.
GAAAATGCTGAGTTATATTATATTTATAGGTGCAGTAGGTCTGATTATTGTGGCCGTGATTCCATTCTTCTTTAACGGTGTGTTCGGAGCAAACGTTTCCTTTGGAGGAACATCAATCATCATCGTAGTTGGTGTAGTTCTGGAAACCGTAAAACAGATTGAGTCACAGATGCTTGTCCGCAATTATAAGGGCTTCCTGAACAATTAGAGATGAAGGTTGCGGTGTTTCAGATGCCGCAGCCTTGATTTGCTATATGTTTTATAAAAAGGAGGGTATGTTTATGAGAATTATTATGTTGGGTGCGCCGGGTGCCGGAAAGGGAACACAGGCAAAGAAGATTGCCGAAAAGTATGGTATTCCTCATATTTCCACAGGAGACATTTTCCGTGCAAATATAAAAAACGGAACAGAGCTTGGCAAAAAAGCAAAAACTTATATGGATCAGGGTCTTCTGGTGCCTGATGAACTGACCTGTGACCTTGTAGTGGACAGAATTCAGCAGGAAGATGCGAAGAACGGATATGTTCTGGATGGATTTCCGAGAACAATTCCTCAGGCAGAATGTCTGACAGAGGCTCTTGACAAGCTGGGAAGCAAAATTGATTATGCCATTGACGTGGATGTGCCGGATGAGAATATCGTGAACCGTATGTCCGGAAGAAGAGCCTGCCTGAAATGCGGTGCGACTTATCATATCGTATATGCAGCTCCGAAGGTGGAAGGTGTCTGCGATACATGTGGCGAATCTCTGGTACTGCGCGATGATGATAAGCCGGAAACTGTATCAAAGCGTCTTAAGGTATATCACGAACAGACTCAGCCGCTGATTGACTATTATACAAAACAGGGCGTATTAAAAACAGTAGACGGTACCCGTTCTCTGGACGAAGTGTTCCAGGAGATCGTGGGAGTTTTAGGAGAATAAACAAATGTCAGTTTCAATTAAGTCAGAACATGAGATAGAACTTATGAGAGAGGCCGGCCATCTTCTGGAAAAAGTCCATGACGGGCTGGCGGCTCATATTAAACCGGGAATCAGCACCAAGGAGCTGGACCGTATCGGAGAGGAGATGATCCGGTCGCTGGGCTGTACTCCAAATTTCCTGAATTATCAGGGCTTTCCGGGATCTTTTTGTATCAGTCTCAATGATGAGGTGGTGCACGGAATTCCGTCCAAGAGCAAGATTATCAAAGAAGGGGATCTTGTAAAAATTGATGCCGGTCTGATCTATCAGGGATATCACTCAGATGCTGCCCGCACTTATGCCGTGGGCGAGGTTTCTCCGGAGGCCCGCCAGCTGATGGAAGTGACGAAGCAGAGTTTCTTTGAGGGAATCAAGTACGCAAAAGCCGGATATCATTTGAATGATATTTCAAAGGCAATTGGAGCCTACGCAGCAAAATTCCGTTATGGTATTGTGAGAGATTTGGTCGGACACGGCATTGGGACGCATCTGCATGAGGATCCCCAGATACCGAATTTCCCTCAGAAGCGCCGAGGAATTAAACTGATGCCGGGCATGACTCTGGCAATTGAACCGATGATCAACATGGGCCGCGCGGATGTGGCCTGGGAGGACGATGACTGGACAGTTGTGACAATGGACGGATCTCTTTCCGCTCATTATGAAAATACCGTCCTGATCACAGACGGAGAACCGGAAATTCTGACTCTTACAAAATGACAGATGACACAGGAGGTTAATAATGTCAAAAGCAGACGTGATTGAAGTGGAAGGTACTGTTCTTGAGAAGCTTCCAAACGCAATGTTTAAAGTGGAACTGGAGAACAAACATGTGGTTCTGGCTCATATCAGCGGCAAGCTGCGTATGAACTTTATCCGCATCCTTCCGGGAGATAAAGTAACGATTGAGCTTTCTCCGTATGATCTGTCCAAGGGCAGAATAATCTGGAGAGATAAATGAGAAAGAGCTGTCGCACGAATTTGATATGTTTTCCGCCAAGACAGACAAGTAAAATAATGAAACTTGTCACTTGGGCGGAAGCGGTTCACATTCGTGCGGCAGCTTTTTTATTATAAAGAATAGGGTATGGGAAGGATTTATGGCAGAGGTGAAAGTAATAAAGGAATAAGGTTTATGAAGGATCTGGCGCTTAATGAGAAAGTTATTTGTGCATCGGAATTTTCTTCAGGGTTAAAAATAGCAATCGTAACTTGAATGAAGAAATAAGTATTCATTATAATTGTTGAACAAAAGACAGAACAACAAGGGATTGTGATTTTTACAGGACTCGGCAGTTACGATCGGAGATCCCTGAAAGCTAACCGTAGAAAATGAGGAGAGGATACAGTTGGAATCGGAAATTCTGGATTTGGAACCGCAGAAAATAGGGAGAGATTACGGCTGGAATCGGAAATTCTGGATTTGGAACCGTAGAAAATAGGGAAAAGTTACGGCTGGAATGGGAAATTCTGGATTTGCAACCATAGAAAAGCGAGAAAAATTACAGCTGAAATCGGAGATTCTGGAAAAATAACTGTAGAAAACCGGAGTAGATTACGGTTGAAGCCGGAAAGCTTGGAAGCAGAACCGGATTACCCTGGTGAGGGATTAGGAAATAATTTTAAAACTTAACGGCCATAAACGGGCAGAAAATCAATCGCAAAAAAATACGATTGATTTTCTGCCCGTTTATGCATATAATATAAACAGTGAAATTGGAAAGGAAGAATGATGTATGCGTGAAACAAGAATAACAGAGTTCAAAGAAAAGATTACAAATACATTTTTGAAAACAGTAAGTGCCTTTTCGAATTACGATGGCGGAGAAATTTTTTTTGGTATTGATGACAACGGTAATGTCAAAGGACTGAAGGATGTAAAACAAGCGCGCCTGGATATTGAGAACAAAATTAATGACAGCATTACTCCGCAGCCCGATTACACACTGGAATTGCAGAATAATGACAGAACGATAAAACTGACGGTAAAAAGCGGGCTTCAAAAGCCGTATTTATATAAATCAAAAGCATACAAACGAAATGACACCGCAACCATAGAGGTTGACGTACTGGAATTATCAAGACTGATTTTGGAAGGAAAAAATATCAGATTTGAAGAATTGCCGTGTGCAGATCAAGAACTGACGTTTGATACTCTAAGCCGAAAATTAAAAGAATGCATTCAGATTGAAACTTTTAATCAGGATACCTTGAAAACACTGAATTTATATAATAGTAACATTGGATACAATAATGCGGCTGGTATTTTGGCAGATAAAAATCATTTTCCGGGAATTGACATTATGAAGTTCGGGGAAAACATCAGTGTGATTCATAAGAGAGCAACATTTGACAATATATCTATTTTGGCAGTATATGAAAAAGCACTGGAGGTATTCAAAGATTATTATCAATACGAAGAGATCCAAGGTGCCGATAGGAAAAAGGTAGAAAAAATACCGGAAGCTGCATTTAGAGAAGCAATTGCAAATGCATTGATTCATAGAGTATGGGATGTGGAGTCGCAAATAAAAGTTTCCATGTTTGACGACAGAATAGAAATTATTTCTCCGGGAGGACTGCCATCCGGAATAACAGAAGATGAGTATTTATCGGGAAAACTTTCAGTTTTAAGAAATAGAAATCTTGCAAATGTATTTTACAGGCTGGGGTTTGTGGAAATATTTGGTACAGGAAT
>DWYN01000100.1 GCA_019118645.1 Candidatus Blautia excrementipullorum
GGAACCTTTTTCATAATATCGATCTGGCAGGTCATTTCATTTCTGCAAATTGCTCCCTGCAGATACGGATCATGCTCCAGCGCATATTTGCAGTTCTGGATCGACTGACGGATCTTGCCTTTCTCTGTCACGTCCAGATTCTCCCGGATTTCTTCCTGAGTCAGCATTTCATTTTCTGCAATACGCTCTAATTTCCGCATGGACTCTTCGCTGATATCGTTCCACATGCTGCTCAATCTCCGCCACCTCCTTCCGCTTACAGATAAAGAATTCTGCAATTTCTTCTCCGCTTCCGGCCAGAAGAATATCCAGATAATCATTGATCTTCCTCTCGTTTTCCAACGCCTCCAGAAATTGTTCCTGCTCAAAGGCGTCCGGTTCCAATCCGTAGAACCGTTTCCAGAACCGGATCCATGACAGATAATCGGTCAGGACTTTTACCGCATGCCGGTGCCAGTCTGTCATCTTCTTTTTGACAGAAACCGGATTCCTGTTTCTGTATTTTTTTCGTCCTTCCCGACACTTCTCTGCTGTTACCGGCAGCTGAAAATCTTCGATCAGTTTTCTGGCCGCTTCGTAAGGCGCCAGACCGAACAGGCCGGCAGTCAGCCCGATCACATCCCCTTTTGCTCCGCAGGCAAAACAGTAATAATTAGTATCAATTTTCATGCTGGGATGATGATCGTCATGAAACGGACAGCATGCCATCTGGTTCCTGCCGACCCGGATCCCGTACTGCTCCGCCGCCTGCCTTGCGGTAACGTATGATTTTACTTCCTGAAATATATTCACTTATAACCTCCTCTGCTGAAATTTTTCATTGTATCTCGCAGAGGTATTTGCTATACTTGAGTTGCTAGGTCAGAGTGTAGCAATACCTCTGGAGAATTTGCCCCTGCGATTATGCATGGGCTTTTTCTTTTGTCACATCTCGGAAGTATCCGGTTTCTTCCCAGACTTTACGGTCCGGGCAGTAATAACTGAATTCGCTGGCGTCCCCCACTTTCATCGCCACACCGAACTTGACGACACCCTGCTGGATGGCAAGCCTCACATAATGAGGATCTTTTCCCATTGCCCGGGCGATCTCTTTGATCGGAACATTTCTGCCTGTAAACGGCGGCAGCTCCACATACATTTTCTTTTCCATTCTCTTCACCTCCTTTCGGATTCCATATCCGTATTTTTAGTGCATTTTTCATTTCACCGCTTCCTTTCTCCGCACACGAACCGCACTATCAGTTCGCATTTTATTATACGCATTAAAATTGCGTTCGTCAAGATGTATTTCTAAAAATCCGCACTTGTAATTCGTATTTTAATGTGATAAGATGGACGAAAGAGAGGTGAATTCAATCATGAAACATGATACGAAACAGATCGGACTGAGAATCCGGACTGCCCGAAAACAAAAAGGCATGAATCAGACGCAGCTGGCAGCCGCACTTGGCAAATCCCTCCGCACAATCCAGAAATACGAAAGCGGAGAGATTGAAGTATCGCTCGCCATGATCAACGAACTTGCCGGGGTACTGGACACCACTTCTACTTATCTGACCGGCTATGACACGCAGGAAAAGCCGCTGACCAATATGGCAGACGTCATGCAGTTTCTCTTCCAGCTGGATCAGATCCGGGAGCTCGGCTTCCGGATCGATGTGAAGCGTCCGCCGGAACACGACCGCTGGGAGTGCTCCATTACCTTCAACGGCAAAGACCTGTCGTCCTCTGAAAATGCAGATATGTGTTTATTCCTGGAAGAATTCAGGGAAAACAGAGAGGAATATGCTGCATATGGCCATTCTGCCAGTTCCTATCAGGACTGGAAAGACAAGACACTGGCCTACTATGCAGCTGTCCCGTTATCCGAAACGGAAACGGAAGAACTGACAGAGGAAGAGCGCATCAGCCGCCGGAACACCTTTTTAAAGGAGCAGTTCAGATCATAAGTCCTTCAAAAGAAAGGAGCAATGACTGAATGAAATTACCAAACGGCTACGGAAGTGTAGTGAAATTATCCGGAAAACGGAGAAAACCATATATGGTCCGCAAGACAACAGGATACCGGATCGATCCCGTAAAAGAAAAGAAGATTGCAGAATATATTATCATCGGCTATGCCCGGACAAAATCCGAAGGGCTGGAGATGCTGGCTGATTATAATCATAATCCTTATGATACGAAAGCCGCAAAAATGACTTTTTCCGAAGTGTACGAGGAATGGTCGAAGAAGAAATATCCGACCGTATCTGAAAGCAATGTAAAAGGATACACAGCCTCCTACAAGGCCTGTACCCTCCTTTACCACCGGGTTTTCAAAGACCTGAAGCTGGCGGATCTTCAGCAGGTGATCGATACCTGCGGCAAAAATTATCCGACACTGAAGAAAGTAAAGATCCTGTTTAACCAGCTGTACGGATTTGCCCTGAAGAATGATATCTGCAACAAAGATTATTCCACCTACGTGGATATCGCGCAGTACAAAGACCGGAACCCGAACAAACACAGCAGGAACAAATTTCCCAGGGAAGAGATTGACAGGATCTGGACCATGCAGGATGATAAATATTACCAGATTGTCCTCATGCTGCTCTATAACGGCACCCGGATTTCCGAATTCCTGTCCCTGAAAAAAGTAAATGTGCACCTGGATGAGCAGTATTTTGATGTGATCGACAGCAAAACAGAAAACGGTATCCGGAAAGTGCCCATTGCCGACAAGCTGCTCCCGTTCTACCGGAACTGGTACAACTCCTGCCTGGAATGTGAATATCTTCTCCATACAGAAGACGGAAAACCATTCAAATACCGTAACTACTTTGACAGCTACTGGACACCCCTGATGGAGCAGATCGGTATCCAGCGGACACCGCACTGCACCCGCCACACCTGTATCTCCATGCTGTCCGAAGCCGGTGTGCAGGAAACGGTCATCAAGAAAATTGTGGGGCATTCCGGAGCCATGACATTGACTGAAAAGGTCTACACCCACCTGGATGTACGGATCCTGATTGACGCCATAAACAAGACCCTTGAGTAAAGATATTTTTGTTGCAAACGTGTTACAAACGCGCTGCTAATCCGGTGATTTTCACCCGGTTTTCCCCCGTTTCACCGCGTTTCCAGGACAAAGAGAAAAACCCCGGAAACGTGATGTTTCCAGGGTTTGCCTGCAATTTCAATAACTGTTCGATTATCTCTTGGATAATCCCGATTAACGCTTGCTTAACGTTTTGAGAACTGCGGAGCTCTACGAGCTGCTTTGAGTCCGTATTGGCGTACAGTTTAGCGCCGGTTTTCCTTGATTTTATGGGCTTTTTGGCCTCTGCCCTCAAATGTTGCCCCAGTATTTAATCATAAAAATGGGGGCATTTTAGACACCAACAGATGGAGCAAATG
>DWYN01000101.1 GCA_019118645.1 Candidatus Blautia excrementipullorum
TACAAATGGATAATATGTATGGTGTTTGAATATAAAGGGGCATAAGACCCACAATAATCAAAATAATCGCCAGTAGTATTTGACGGGATCCTATTCTTTTTCTCATATTTCCTACCCCCTTTTCGTCTTTATCATCTGCTTAACAACAAGTATCAGAATAAACGTGACAAAAACTACCATATCCTTAAATGATGCGCCTACTACTACAGATCCTAATGTTTCCAAAAGTCCAAGGACAACCCCTCCAATCAGAGCCCCGGGAATACTTCCAAGTCCTCCAATTGTTACTACTATAAATGATCTGGTTCCATAAACAGAGCCAACGGTCGGGAAAACATAATAGTATGACATCAAACATGCTCCTGTAATTCCTGCAATAGCTGCACCCAATCCATATGTTGAGGCATAAACTACACTTGTTTTTATTCCAGAAACCTGTGCCCCAGTTCTGTTCTGAGATGTAGCACGTATCTGCTTTCCTATCGTGGTATACCGTAAGAACATAAATATTAAGACAGTAACAACTATCAGTATCAGAAAGCTAACCAATCTTGGTACACTGATTGTAATCGAACCGAGGCTTATATTTTTTTGTGAAATAGCACTGACAGCAGTATGATAATCGGACTTAAAGATCATCAGGCATAAATTCTGAAACAGAATTCCTAGTCCCACTGTCAAAAATAGTACATTAGAGTCATCATCTTCTCTGACCGATCTTGTTATCAAAGTTGATTGAAGAATTGCGCCGAATATGAACATAATTACTGCAACAAACGGGATCGCCAGAAAAGGATCCATCCCAAACTGATCATACAGCACAAAAGACACATACATTCCCAGCATCAAAAGCTCGCCCTGGCAAAAGTTAATGATTTTCATAACTCCAAATATAATTGTCAGGCTTAATCCCACCAGCGCATAAATTCCCCCTACCATTAAGCCATTCGTAACTGCTTGCAAATAAATATCCATCGAAATACCTCCTTATCCCTTAGTAATGCATTATTCCTCCTCTGCTTCAGCCACATGGAGCTCCATCCCCACGCTGATAGATCTCATGATTCTTTCCGCTGCATCAGCTACTAATGTAGATGCTTCGTTCATTGCATAACTTACAGTCATGTTTCTGCACACCGCTGCTTCCACAGATTTGATGCCTACCGCATATACTTCTGATATATTGCTTTCTGCGCTTCCTACAACCGCGATGACAGGTTTATTGTACACATGGGCTCTTTTGGCAATTCCATCGATCACCTTCCCGCATACTGACTGATTATCGATCCTCCCTTCTCCAGTTACTACAATATCTGCCTTTTTTATCTTTTCATCAATATTAGAAGCATCCATGATTGCCTCAATGCCTGGTTTAAGATTTGCATTAAGAAATGCCTTCATTCCCATCCCAAGACCGCCAGCTGCACCCGCACCTTTAATCCATCTAAAGTCTTTTCCAATTACTTTTTCTGTGACATCTGCCAAATTTTTAAGGCCCTTATCCAATTCTTTAATCTGTTCCTCTGTAGCTCCCTTTTGTGGACCATATATCCTGGCAGCTCCATTTTCTCCATACAAAGGATTGGTAACATCGCACATTACTGTAATTTCTGTATCTTTTAACCGGTAATCCAAACCGGTCAAATCAATATCCGATATGTCTGCAAGTGCCTTCCCCCCGAAACCAATTTCATTCCCGCTGCGATCTTTAAAGGAAGCCCCTAATGCCTGGGCCATTCCAACTCCACCATCGTTTGTCGCCGATCCGCCAATGCCAATCAAGATTTGTCTGCAACCTGCATCCAGTGCTGCTTTCAACAATTCACCAGCTCCATATGTAGTTGCATCCATAATACTGCGCTCTTCCGGATCAACTAAAGGAAGCCCACATGCTGCAGCCATTTCTATTACCGCTTTTCCATTGTTTAAGATTCCAAATTTCGCCTCTGTATATCCTCCGTTCGGTTTCATAACTTTCTTATGTTTTATCTCTCCCCCAAGAGCAGTTACTAGGGTCTCGACTGTTCCTTCTCCACCGTCGGCAATCGGCGAATACTCTATAACTGCTTCCGGAAATACTCTCAATATTCCCTCTTCCATTCTTTTAGCAGCCTGAATGCTGCTTAAACTTCCCTTGAAGGAATCTGTTGCAATAAATACTTTCACAAGTTTGCTCTCCTTCCCTCTTATTTTCTCGTCGTATTGCATATATTTTTTTACTTATCACAATTTATTATAGGTATTTTTCACAATTTATTTATGTGCTTATTATATAAACCCTATGCTTTTCTAACAATATTACCCATAACAAATAAATCGATATAATTTTGTTGCAAAAACTACAAATTATATTATCTTTTCTATTTTATAAATATAAAAGAGGAAATATTTTGCATATACAAAACATTTCCTCTTTTTATCCAAATAATTTATGGCATCATATGTTTTTATTAATATTACTTACTTTCCAAGAAATCCTCCGTCTACAGGTATTACGGCTCCACTGATATAGGCCGATGCCTCAGAGGCCAAAAATACAACTGTTCCCTGGAGATCTTCAGCCGTGCCCCAACGTCCCATGGGAATTCTTCCGGTAATTTCTTCATATTGTCGTGGATTTACTGATTTCATATTTGCAGTTAATTCTGTCGCCATATAGCCAGGTGCAATAGCATTCACAGTCACTCCGCCGGAGGCCCACTCATTAGATAGTGCCTTTGTCATCTGAGCCACTCCTGCTTTACTGGCTGCATAGGCAGGAATCAAAACACTTGCACAATATACGGTCATTGAAGCCACATTGATAATTCTCCCATATCCCTGTTTCAACATTGTTTTTCCAGCCAGCTGTGACATATAAAAAACAGCACTCAAATTAATGTCTAAAATCTTCTGCCATTTATCATGCGGAAAATCTACTGCCGGACACCGATACTGAATGCCTGCCCCATTTAGAAGAATATCCAAATGTCCTCCCAGTTTATTCAAACACTCCTGATAGGCAGCCTCTAAAGATTCCTGTTTTGACAAATCCGCTTTTACTGCATATACAGGACTTCCGGATTTCGCCATTTTTTCTGCCGCCTCTTCTACAGTGTCAAGAATGTCCAGAAGCACTACTTCTGCTCCTGAATCATGTAATGCCTGGGCCATGCCATTACAAAGACCTTTAGCTCCGCCGGTAACAATTGCTTTTTTTCCTTCTAAGCTAAATTTTTCAAGAAATATGTTCATAAGATCCCTCCATTCTTTAAATTTTTTCCAAAAATTAATGTATTTAATTTTTGTTTTATGTACCATTTAATTCATTTTTAATTTTATTATAAATAATCCATTGTCAGAATTCATCATTCTGGAAGCTAGAGAATCTTTTGAATTTTTGTTATTGCAACTAAAGCAAAACCCCCGGCCTTTGGCCGGGGGCAGCATCTTCTGTCACACCACATGATCAAATTCATAAATCAGCATCGCAATATAAAGAGGTATCGATTCATTTATGTTGCGCGGGTCATATCCTGTAACTTCTTTTAACTTTGAAAGGCGGTACTGCAGCGTATTCTTATGGATGTAGCAGTCTTCTGCTGTTTTTGTGATAGACCCGTTGTTTTCCGAATAGCAGCGCAGAAGCTGAACCCACCGCAGGATTTCTCCCTCCTGGCAGTTTTTAAATACACGTTTCACAAAAAGGTCTCTGTCATGTTTGGAGATATTTTCCAGCAGAAGTTCCATATCCACATCACTGTAAACTTTAATTTTCCGGTTTCTCAGTCGCATCGCCAGATTACAGGCTGTGTCCGCTTCCCGGTAAGAGCGTCTGATTTCGGCGCGGTCCGTTCCCACAGATCCGATTCCGCCGTACAGACGGCAGTCATACTGCTTTTCCACATTGTCGATAATTTCCTGTACTGAACGTAGAATCTCCTGCATATCGGAACTGTGGAAAAAAATAATCACCTTCATTCCAATCTGGAATATAAGATGACTTGCGTCTTTTTTCAGGCAGCGGTTGATTTCCCTGATAATTCTTTCATAAAGTTTCTGCTCCACCTCTGCTTCCTGAAATTTCGGTTTCCCCCCTTTATGGGCAACCCCCAGAACGACAACTACTCTGTCAAGATGTATATCGATTCCCAGAAGCTGCCCTCTCAGCTTCATACTTTCTTCTGTCTCGCCATTGTCCTCACTGGCAAACAGCCAGCTGAAAAGAAAATTATTTCTCATGTTTTCCATAATTTTCTTCTGATTGTTCTGGTAACTTTCCATAATGAGAATCTTGGTCATTTTCTGGATAATTTTTCCCAGAATCTGTACTTCCTCTTTTTCTCCTGTTATGCCCACCACACCGATAATCTCGTCCTCGATAATAATGGGAAGATTAATTCCATTCTTGGCGCCGGCATATTGATCCTCCTCGCTGATCACCAGCTCGTCCAGCTTCTGGCTGATCACTCTCTGCGCGCCGGAATGATAGGTTCCTATCCTGGAAATATCAGAACTTGCTATAATACATCCGGTTTCGTCCATTATGTTGATTTTTTTCTGAATAGTCCCCTCCAGTTCCTCCACAATCTTCTGCATCTGTTTTCTTGGAATGATCACAGGCAGTCCTCCCTTTTTATGCTGCCGCCCCTTCAGTTATTTTATCACTTCATCGGAAATCTTATGTATTTCTTTTATGTTATCTGTATTCAGGAGCTAAAGACGCAAATTTCATTCTACAATAAAAGAAATTATACAAAAACACTCTTCCGACATCAACGTTCCTCGTAACAGTTTTTTCTTGTATTTACTGGTATTTATACCAATTATTCAGAAAAATATACAAATCTGTCTTCAAAAAATTCTTATTCTGCATCTTCCAGGACGCATATTTTTTATCCGCTCGCGGAATCTGGCGGGGCAAATCAGCCCTTTGTCTATAATAATAGGGAATTGTATTATGGAGCTAAAGATATTTCATCCAAAGATATTTTAATCAGATTTTCCAGAAATGAAATACTGCCGTAAGTCTCAGATATTCTTACGGCAGATGTCCTCCAGACAGCATTTTTCGCAATGAGGCGCTGTTCTGGCTGTACATACGTCCCTTCCATGGTAAACCAGGCGGTGGCAGAAGTCGCTTCCTTCTTCCGGCGGAATGATTTTCCACAGGGCCATTTCTACTTTTTTCGGATCTTTTATATTATCCACCAGGCCAATCCGGTTGCTCAGCCGGATACAGTGCGTGTCCGTCACAATGGCAGGTTTTCCAAACACATCGCCCATAATCAGATTGGCGCTCTTTCTTCCCACTCCGGGAAGTTTCAGAAGTTCTTCAAAAGTTGTGGGAATATTGTCCCCATACTGTTCGTGGAGGATCCGCATACAGGCGCTGATATCCCTGGCCTTGCTCTTTCCCAGGCCGCAGGGCTTGACAATTGCCTCAATATCCTCCGGCTCCGCCTTCGCCAGGGACTCCACATCCGGATATTTCGCGTAGAGATCTTCCACTACGACATTTACCCTTGCATCCGTACACTGCGCCGCCAGCCGGACGCTGACCAGAAGTTTCCATGCCTGATCATAATCCAGTGTACAGCCTGCGTCCGGATATTCCTCTTTTAATCTCCGGATTACCTCCAGAGCAAGTTCTTTTTTTGTCATTTGCATTCATTCCTTTTCTTAATCTGGGGTTTTGCAGACGTCTACCCACTCTTTGCTGTGCGAATACTGTTCCAGCTCCGGAATTGTCAGCTCAATGGCGCTATTGGAGCTTCCGCATGCAGGAAAAACCGTCTCGAACCGTTTCAGAGACTCGTCCAGGTATACCTCCACGCCCTCATTTACCGCAAAAGGACATACGCCGCCCACAGCATGTCCGGTGAGAGGCTCCGCCTCCTCAAAGGCCAGCATTTTTGCCTTTTTGCCGAATTTGTCCTTGTATTTGCGGTTGTCAATTTTGGCGTCGCCAGCCGCAACCACCAGAATCACTTTATCATCCAGATGAAAGGAAAGCGTTTTGGCGATCCTGCTGCCTTCGCAGTGAAGAGCCTGCGCTGCCAGCTCCACTGTGGCGCTGGATACGTCAAACTCCTGAATTCTGTCCTCAATGCCCTCTTTCCTGAAGAACTCCTTTACTCTGTCAATCGACATTTCTTTCACTCTCTTTTCCGTTTTATTCAGGCCGGACAGGGCGGCTCTGCCTGAAGCGCTTCTCTCTTTTTCAGGCTGCCCCCTCCGGCCTTATTCCAGTCTTATTTTGTACCGAAAATGCGGTCTCCCGCATCTCCCAGACCCGGGCAGATATAGGCTGCCTCATTCAGCTCCCTGTCCACGTGGCCTACATAAATCTGCACGTCCGGATGTGCCTTGTGAAGACGTTCCAGGCCTTCCGGAGCCGCAATAATAAACATGCATTTGATAGTTTTTCCGCCGTGCTGTTTAATGAAATCTACCGCAGCCACAGCAGAGCCTCCTGTCGCCAGCATGGGATCTGTCACGACAATCAGTCTCTGATCAATGGGATCCGGCAGTTTGCAGTAATATTCATGAGGTTCATGTGTCTCCGGATCTCTGTAAAGTCCAATGTGTCCGATCTTGGCGGAAGGCACCAGAGTGGTAATTCCGCCCACCATGCCCAGTCCTGCCCTAAGAACAGGCACTACAGCCAGTTTCTTTCCGGAAATCATAGGCGTCATGCAGGTTTCCAGCGGAGTTTCCACCTCCACATCCTCCAGCGGCAGATCTCTGAGAGCCTCGTATCCCATCAGAACGGCAATCTCTTCCGTCAATCGGCGAAATTCATTAGTTCCTGTATTCTTATACCTGAGAAGAGAAATTTTATGCTGGATCAGGGGATGATCCATAATATAAACATTTTCCATAAAAACCTCCGTTTCGTATGTTCGATCTTTAACAGCTATGCTGATTATACTCTATTTTCCGCAAAACTTCCACCGAAAAAAATCCAGGCATTCCCCTCGGAACAAAAGAATTTCCGTTTTCCGGAATCCCCCCTGTCGGACGCCTGTGTTTCACGGCAGACAGAAAACCGGCAGGATATGGGACTCCCGCCGGTTTTTCAGCATTTTTCATATCTGGTTCTGCACCTGCAGATTTTTCTTTTATGGCATAGAATTTTCCCTGCGCACCCTTTCCGGTACCTTTCTTCTTACCGGGCGTTTTACTCTTCCCAGCAGAATACGGAATTCATCTATGTACATAATCATTGACATCGTCATGCAGACCGCGCTTGCTCCGATCAGAATATGGGCTGTGGATTTCGGAATTCCGGGGCCTGCAAAAAGAATAACCGCCACAGCATAGAACACTGCTGTATTCAGTTTTCCATGCCACTGGGCTCCGCAGCTTACATTTGTTTCCGTGAGAACCCTCCAGCCGGAAACCATCATATAGCATTCCTTAATCAGAAAAAGCACCAGCACCGGCTTTGCCAGGGAATACCGGAAACAGAGACTGATCAGAACCGATCCCTGCATCATCTTATCGGCAATCGGATCCAGAATCTGTCCGATTTTGCTTACCTGGTGGAAAATCCTTGCAATTTTCCCGTCCAGGAAATCAGTTGCCGCCGCCCCCAGCAGGAGTACGGAAAGAAGCAGTTTCTGGTCTTCCAGCCCCTGACGCTGGAAAATTCCCAGAAAGAGAATCGCCGCGGCCAGCCGCAGGCTGCTCACAAGATTCGGAACCGTAAAGATTTCTCTCCTGGTGAGAATCTCCGTCAGTTTTTCCTGGCTCTGCGGAATAATCTTATAAAATACCTGGTAGCATACAATGTTTAAGATCAGAGCCGTCATCACGTCAGCTATGCTGTGCTGCTTCAAAAACATCGTTGACAAAATAATGGAAATGGTGAGAACCACAACCCCTGCTGAACAGATTTTGTTTTTCCTGCACCTTTTGTTCTGAAGAAGAGCAATACAGCTTGCCGTCGCGTTGAACACATGCATGCTGGGGAAAATATTGGTGGGCGTATCTATTTTATACAGGAACTGCACCGCCTGAATAAAAATGCTGTCCCCCGTCAGCTCCGGCCGCAGATTCTGTCCGTTTGGATACACATAAGAGACAATCAGGAAAACCGTCATGCCTACTCCCAGCGTTCCCAGGAACTGGTAATATTCTTTGTTGCTGCTGCATGAAAAAGTAAAGTAAAGGATCGTTCCAATCAGAAAAAAATACCAGATAACATACGGTATGATAAAATACTCGCAGAAGGGTATCCTGTCATCTACCAGCGAATGTATGAGATGGGTCTCCGCCCCGCTGTTTTCCATGAGCATAAATGCAATCATATAAAATACCCCGTATACCGGAATGATCCATATATGTTTTGATTTTTTTAGCCAGTTCAAATTATCACCCTCTGATAAGCCGGCCGCTGCCGGCAGACCACCTTCCTGAAATTTCTGTTTCTTTAGCTAATAATATACCTGTGATACTGGTTTATCAATGCTCAAATTGCTGAAAATCATTCGTTTTACAAAAATTTCATATTTATTTTATACAGTTGCTGTTTACCGCTCCGCCAGCCTTCTGTTCCGCTGTCCGTAAGGCCACAAACCGGTGAAATAGACGCGTCTATATTTATAAACGAACCATCCAGGGAGTATGCTTCATTTCCGGAATAATTTTTTTCATCATATCTTCTGTCCGGATTTTCAGACTTGAGGTATTGATGCAGGGGTGGCAGCCAATATATGGTTCCTGTATTACATCTTCGTCAATGAGGAGCTGCACCTTCTGTTCTCTGTCGTTCATCAGCCCGAGGATGCTCAGTGATCCCGGCGTGATATCCAAAAATTTTTCCATATATTCCGGCTTCCCGAAGGAAAGTCTGGAAGAATTGATCTGGGCGGAAATGTCCTTTGTCTTAAACTTTTTATCTCCCGGAAGCATCAGAAGATAAAATTTCGTCTCCTGCCGGTTGCAGAGAAAGAGATTTTTGCAGATCGAGATCCCCAGTGTCCTGTCAATCTCTTCGCAGGCCTCAATGGTCATCGCGGCTTCATGATCCACTCTCTGATATTCGATTCCAAGAGAGTCAAGAAAGTCGTATGTCCGTATCTCCTTTTCCAGTCTTCCTTCTGTGTTTCCCGGTCTTCCCGTATATAATTCCATTTCCGTGTCCTTTCTTTCTTCTGTATTTTCGGCGCCGGACACCGCAGCAGCCAGACAGCATGCGGAAAACCGGTCTCCTTATTATAACATATGCTTATTGTTTTTACAGCATACAATCTATGGAAAGACAAAAAGAAAAAAGGAAGCGCTTTTACGCCGCGCTTCCTCTTCTTCTGCCTCTTCCCTGGCCCATGGCCTGCTCAAATTCTCTCAGCTTCATCTTTGCCTCCGGACTCAGAGCCCTGGGCACCTGAATCTGAATCGTCACATACTGGTCTCCGCGGATGGAAGAATCTTTCATGGATACAATTCCCTTGCCTCTCAGACGGATCTTCCCGCCGGACTGGGTTCCCTCCGGAATCCGGCACATGACATCTCCGTAAAGGGTGGATACCTTTGCTTCCCCGCCGAATACTGCTGTTGTAAAAGGTATCTGCGCGGTGGTATAAATATCCATGCCTTTTCTCTCAAATCCCGCTTTCGGCTCCACGTGCACTTTCAGAATCAGATCTCCTGCCGGGCCGCCGTCATAGCCGGGAGCTCCTTTTCCTTTCAGACGGATACATTTGCCGTCGTCAATTCCCGCCGGGACATGGATCTGCAGTGTCTGAACCTTTCCTGCTCCCTCCGGATCGGAAAGTCTCAGCATCTTTTCGCATCCAAAGGCCGCTTCCTCGAAGCTGACGGTCACCTCAGACTGAAGGTCATTTCCCCGTCTCTGGCGGCTTCCGCCGAAGCCTCCGCCGTATCTGCCGCCAAAGCCTCCGCTTCCCTGGCTCTGAAATCCGCCGGCACCTTTTCCATGGAAGATATCTCCGAAAATATCTCCGAAAATGTCGTCCATATTGCCGTTTTCAAAATGATATTCCCGATAGCTTCCGCCGCCGTTGCGGCCGAAATCGAAACCGCCGAAGCCCTGGCCGAATCCTCCCTGGCCTGCGTTCCCGCCGTATGAGTTTCCTCCGGCTGCCCCTTCCTCAAAGGCCGCGAAGCCAAACTGATCATATAGTTTCTTCTTTTCTGTATCGCTGAGTACATTGTACGCTTCTGTAACTTCTTTAAATTTCTGCTCCGCCTGTTTATCGCCCGGATTCATATCAGGATGATATTTTTTTGCAAGTTTTCTGTATGCACGTTTTATCTCCTTTGCGTCGGCATTTCTTCCGACTCCAAGGACCTCATAATAATCTCTCTTAGCCATAATGCCACCTCCGGTTAAAACTCTGATCTGAATGCTGCTCTCCCGGAATCTGCGCTTCGCCCTCCGGCGGAACGCATCCCCTCTCCATCAAACATCTTTCACAAAAAAGAGATGCCGGCAAGCCACCATCGCATCCCCCGTTTGTCCTCTATGTTCTATTTGTAATATAACACCTATTTTGCAAGCTGTCAAGAGAGATTTTCTTCCAATTGTAAATTTACTGTGAATTCTTTTTCATATTGAACTTTTTTAGATGGAAGTTCATTATGCCGAAAACGGTGATAACTCCAGGCGGATAAAGTATCCTCTGTCATGGTCGCATACCGGGCACTTCTCCGGCGCTTCCTTGGATTCACAGATATATCCGCAGTTCAGACAGATCCATCCCTGGGCCGCGTCAGAGACATACAGTTTGTTTTCTTCCAGCCACTGAGCGAATTTCCCGAAACGGTCTCCGTGATATTTCTCAATTTCCGCAATGTTGTAAAAGGAACGGGCCACTTTGTCAAATCCTTCTTCTTTTGCCTTGTCCCCGAACTTTTTATATACCACGTCGTGTTCCTCATACTCATTATGCTGAGCCATGCGGAGAAGATCCGCAAGGTTGTCGGCCAGGTCCACAGGATATCCGCCGTCCACATGGATCGTCTCTCCCGCCAGCTCTTTCAGGTGCTTATAGAAAATCTCCGCATGTTCTTTTTCCTGATCTGCTGTGTAGAGAAAGACCTGGGCTACCGCAGCCTGATTTTCCCTGCGGGCCTGAGCCGCGCCGAAAGTATAACGGTTTCTTGCCTGGCTTTCTCCTGCAAATGCTCTCATCAGATTGTCTTTGGTTTCACTGCTTTTAAAATCCATTGCCATAGCTGTTCTCCTTTTCTGTTTTCACTGCCGGCTTTTTTGCCGGCGTCTTTCTTCCTGAACAGTATTGGCAGATATCTCCTCAAATATGCAGATTTTCCCGCAGAGTTCTCAGATTTCAAGTATCACAGGTTTTCCGTATGTTTTCATACGCTCCGCTTCTACCACAACCGTGGTTCCGTCAATAAGGTTTGTATACTCGCCGTCTTTCAGATCCACCTTTACTTTTGCGTCCTGGCTTTTCAGAGCGAAGACTCCCACCATTTTTCTATTTTCCATTTCATACGTGCCGATCACGGTATCTGTCAGATCATCTGTGTATAAATGATAATCTCCGTAGGCCATGATTTCTTTTTTCTTGATTTCAGACAGTTTTTTCAGCAGTCCGCTGATATCCTTTCCGGTGTTCCAGTTGACCTTGTCGATGTCGAAAAGGCTTGGAGTATGGTCGTTCTCCGTTTCCTGCCCGCCGTAGATCAGGGCGGATCCCTGCTGGAAGAACATAAACGCTGTCCAGTTTATAAGGTCGCTCTCATTCGGAACCGCCGCCTTTGCCCTTCTCTGATCATGGTTTTCCAGGCAGCGCATTTTCACGTAATTGTCCGGATAAGTAATATGCTGCTGGTTCAGAATCTGCACATACATGTCAAGACTGATTCTGCCTGCAAGATACTGATCCCGGAATCCCCAGATATCATAATCATATTCCATATCAAAGGCGCGGTACATCTCTCCGTCCGACTGCCCCACCTGGCCCTGTCTGCGGTTGTCAAGAATAAAGCAGGGTTCTACTGTCTCAGCCAGCCAGATAAAGCCCGGTTTTATTTTTTCTACCGCCTTCCTTGCCTCTATCCAAAATTCTACCGGTACGAGAGGAGCTACGTCGCAGCGGAATCCGTCCGCCAGCTCCGCCCACTGGCAGAGCGTTTCAATCTGGTAATCCCACAGTTCTCTGTTTCTATAGTCCAGATCAATGACGTCTCCCCAGTCTCCTGTCTTATTTCCGAAGGAGCCGTCCGGTTTTTTATAGAAAAATTCCGGCCGGTTCTGGCTCAGCCAGGAGTCCGGGGAAGTGTGGTTGTATACCACATCCATCATAAATTTCATTCCTCTTTTATGAATTTCCTGTACAAGATGCTCCAGCTCCTCTCTCGTCCCGTATTCCGGATTCACGGCTCTGTAATCAGCGATGGAATACGGGCATCCCAGAGAGCCTTTCTTATTCTTTTTTCCAATCGGGTGAACCGGCATCAGCCATACGATATCTGTTCCAAGTTCTTTTATTCTGTCCAAGTCTTTCTCTACCCCGGCAAAGTTTCCTTCCTCCGAATGGTTTCTCACATACACCGAGTAGATAACCAGATTTCTTAACGCCTTATTTGTCTCTTTTGCCATAATATCCTCCTGATTACAAAATAAACGGCCCCGTTTTCTGTAAACGGGGCCCGGTTCTTTTACTATTTCATTGTTGATTCCCGCTCTGCCAGTTCGCAGGGAAAAATGCGGTGCTGATTCGCCTCTCCCTTATGGAGCATGGAAAATAAAATCCTGACAGCCTCTTCCGCCATCTTTTTCACCGGCTGCTGCATTGTCGTGATAGACGGATGATAATAAACCGTCTCGTCCAGGCCGTCAAATCCCGCCAGACCGCATTCCTGCGGTATTTTCACACCGCTTTCCAGAAGCGCCCGTCCGGCTCCGATTGCGATTGAGTCCGCCACTGCATAGACACAGTCAAATTCAATTCCTGATTCCACCAGTTTTTTTCCTAACCGGTATCCATTCGCCATACTGAACACGTCTTCCGCCCAGTCCTGACTGTACCAGATTCTCTGTTCGTCCGCCTCAATATGATGTGCGGCAAGAGCATCCTTATAACCGTTCAGCCGGAGTCTGCCCACGCTTTCATCGCCTCTGCTGCCCGTAAAAATTACGATCTTACGGTAGCCTTTGGAGCAGAGATAGTCCACCATCCGGTAGCTCTCCTGATAACTGTCCACAGAAACGGAAGAATAAAGTTCTTTCGGAACCGCTTCCTCCATGTCCACCGTGCACATCACAAAGGGTACCGGAATAGATTTCAGCTCCTCTTCCGTCCGGTTATGGTTTCCGCCCAGAAAAATCAGCCCTTTCAGCCTTTTTTCTTTTACAAGGCGGAGCGCGTCTCTGATCTCGTCTCCGGAAATGCTCACATACTCCATATAGGAATCATAATCATACTGGGCGATTCCCTCCACCAGCACAGGGCGCATTTTCGCAAACATTTGATTGTCTGCCCCTTTGATCACAATTCCAATAGTTTTAGAAACACTTTTCTTAAGATTCTGGGCGCTGTTGTTCGGAATATAATTGTTTTCTTCAATGACCTTCATGATCTTCCGGCGCGTCTCCGGATTAATGTCCGGATGATTGTTGATGGCTCTGGACACCGTACTTACTGCCACATTGCATCTTTTTGCTATATCCTTAATTGTAACTGACTCCATATGCATCATTCCTGTCTGTACTGTTGATTCTACTGTTTACACAAAACCTGCGCGATTTTGCTTTTCTGCCCGGAAAGAAACCGCTGTGTTTCAGCCGCATGGTCTTTTGCCGGATATCTCTGTTCTCACCCAGGCTCCCGTCTTCTCTGTGTCTCTGAACAGATCTATTTTATCAATTACAGGATAAAAAAGCAACAATTAAGGTTTTCGGCAAAGGGAAGTATCAGCCTTTCACAGCGCCTGCTACAACACCTTCAATAATATGTTTCTGGCATATCATATAGAATATAACAATCGGAATAATGGACAGCACCAGGGTAGCCATCATGGCTCCCATATCCACGGATCCGTGTCCGCCTTTCAGATATTGGATGGCAATCGGAATTGTCTGATAATCGCTGTCCAGCACCAGCCCCAGAGGAGTTGTCAGTTTCAGCATGTTCGCGATTTTTGACAGTGTAAACATAACCATCTGGAACGGAACAATCATGGAAAATACAAATCCATAAAACATTACAGAAGAAATCACACTTTTTACCCGGACAATATACCATGCGCACATGGAAGTGCAGAGAAGAAGCACAGCCACAGAAAGCACGGTCACCAGAAGGCTCAGCCCAAAGGCCCGGAAAAAGTTTGTCTTTTCAATACCGTTTATATAATTCTGGATTCCCTCAAACATCTTTCCTTTTTTGCTTTTTACCATTACTGCTGCACCTCCTTACTCTTTGTCGCCCGCAGCTGTACCAGAGCAATCGCCGCCACAATCAGGAAGAATATGACAGCCTTCGCCTGACCGACGCCTTCCGTTCCCGGCCGGTCGTAAAACGTCTTGTAGATATTCAGAGCCAGCATCTGCGTTTTGTTGGAGGGCGCGCCTGCAGTGAGGGCCAGGTTCTGGTCGAACATCTTAAATGAGTTTGTCAGAGTCAGGAAAGTACAAATTGTAATGGAAGACATCATCATCGGTATTTTTACCTTAAACAGAGTCGCCCAGCGGGAAGCTCCGTCAATCTGCGCCGCTTCAATCAGTTCGCCCGGAATATTCTGAAGGCCCGCCACATAAATAATCATCATATATCCGATGCTCTGCCAGTTCATCAGAATGATCATTCCCCAGAAGCCGTAGCTTGCGTCAAAGGTAATGGTTTTTCCGAAATAACTCAGCACACCATTGATGATGAGCTGCCAGATGTATCCGAGAATGATTCCGCCGATCAGGTTCGGCATGAAGAATACTGTACGGAAAATATTTGTTCCCTTGATTCCTTTCGTCAGTGCCAGAGCGATCATAAATGCGAAAACATTAATGGTGATCACGGCTACTATGGTGAACAGCACTGTAAATCCAAGGGCATGAAGGAAATCTCCGTCAGAAAAAATCTTTGTATAATTTGAAAATCCAATCCACTGTGCATCCGTCACAGTCGTGAATTTGCAGAAAGACAAATACACGCCAAGGATGAACGGAATAACGAATCCAACGATAAATGCAATTAAGGTAGGAAGGGCAAAGATTGGAAAGTATCTTTTCATTGATTTGTTGTTCATTTGTTTTCCTCCCTCATTTCGAGATGCACTCCTGCTCCTTTTTCGGAGCGTCTGTCAGATGGGAGCCGGGCTCCCGGCTCTGTTTTTTCTGTCCCTCTTTGCCGGCCGGAACGGGAGCCTTCTCTCACCTGATTATTTTCTTCTTTCAGGAAGCAGGATTACTCTGCCGCATCCTCCTGGATATTTGCTTTTTCTACAGACCAGTTATCGATCGCAGCTTCCACAACAGGCTCCCATTCTCCGGTTCCCTGTGCATATTCCAGAAGAGCAGCGCCGAATTTGTCTTTATAGGACTGATTCGGAATTGTATTGAATGCCCAGGATACGGTTTCTTTTCCGGAGTTGGACCATTCCATTACCTGCGCTGCAAGAGGGTTGCTCGGAACTTCGTCTTCTGTAAATGTATCATAAGGAGAAATCCAGCCAAGCTTGTTGATGCAGAAGTCTTTTCCTGTCTCGCTGTTGAACAGCCAGTGGATGAAAGCAAGTGTTGCTTCCTGGTCTTCTTCTGAAACCTGATTGTTGATTCCGAGGTTTGCTTCAGAACCGATGCAGATTCCCTGGTTCTCCTCGCCTTCTACACCGATGTAAATCGGCAGGAAGCATACGTCGTCAGCGGAAAAGTCTTCATTGTTTTCTGCGATGGTTGTCCATGCCCAGTTTCCGTTCTGTACAAAGGCAACTTCTTCCAGAGCGAATTCAGCCATTGCGTTTTCCGTTGTCATGCTGGAAAGCATTGCCGGCTCTGTGCAGGAATTATTGATATACAGATCGAAGATCTGCTTGAAGTTGTCCATGTAGGTTCCCTTCAGAGTGTCGGAATCATCTACGCCCATATCTTTATATTCATAGTACAGAGGCATATTGAACAGATGGTTCGTCCATCTCCATTCTTCTCCCGGTGAGAAGGAGGTGGAAGCAAAAGCACCCAGGATTCCCAGGTCGTCCGCCTTGGCCTGAATGTCCTCCGCAACTGCCTTCAGGGTCTCGAAATTGTTGATGTCGTCAATGGATTCAATTACTGCTCCGTCAGTAGCGCAGTAGTCTTCAATGATCCGTTTGTTTGTAATGATTCCGTAGCCTTCCACAGTATACGGGATGGAGAATACACCGTCATCGTCAGAAATTGCCAGGCTCTTGTCTGTCAGGCTGTTGTACCAGTCTGTGTCGGACAGATCCAGAGCGTAAGGTTTCCAGCGTTCCAGGGCAACCTTGCTTCCGATCTGGAAAAGTGTCGGAGGTTCGTCCTTGGCAATCTCGGATCTCAGCACGTTCTCGATAGCACATTTACAAAAAAGTAGCAAGATTTTTTCTTTTGCAGTTTTACGATTCGTGATTTTCTAAGATTTTTGCACAAACTTTTTGTATATATCGCACAAAAAAAGATAAGCTGATTTTTGTCCTTCATTCGCTCCGGAATGCTCTATGTTCCAAAGCAAAAAGAACACAGAGAGACAAAAATCAGCCTTTATTTGAAATCTGTACAGACTGGATTTTTCAGAAATAATCAGAAATGTACGGCGTCTGCTGCTCGATGGCGTCCTCCAGCATATCGACTGTCCACTCGGAAGCCTGAATCCGCCCGATTTTCGCCAGATACTCCGGCCGCTTGTATCCCATCAGCATCGTGGTCATCGTCTGAATGCTGATCTTATCCTGGCATGGCTCCGTAATCCGCATCGCCTGTCCGTGTCCGTCCCGGGAAATCGTCAGAAGAAAGTTTCCCTGATTGCATTCCATTACGGGATCCTCCAAAGTGAACTTCCACTCTCTGTCCAGAACGCTTGGACGGAAGGGGTAATCCTCCACAAATGCCTCAAAATCCACAATTCTTCCCATAAAATAGGGCGAAATCACCTCTTTGATGCTGGCGTCCTCCAGAAGAAAGGCCAGAGGTTCATCTGTATAGGTATCTCCCTCCACCCGGTCAATCATGGAAAAGTGCGCGCTGACAAAATTCCAGAGTCCGGTCCGGGCGTCCTCATTGTTAAAAATCATGTCCTTGATGTGAAATACATCATTGGCAATCCAGTAAATCACATAGCCGTCCGGTTCGTTTTTTTCGTTGTAATAAATCGCCGCCATTACGTCATCAGAATCCCACAGCCAGTATTCGTTCCAGGCCAGATCGTCTCTCAGAACCGCTCCGTGGGTATGCATGGCGTAGCGCTGGTATGTCTCTTTCAGTTCCTCGCTGTCTGTCTTCACCCGGCGCACATCACCCGGAACCTGTTTATTTTTTGGAAGCTGATAATCTTTTATTTCGTAAGATATTTTGTCAGAAATAATTTCCCAGCCTTTCCGGCGGTAATAAGGTATAGAATAGGGATATAGATAACAGATATGCTGGCCTTTTTTCTTCATATTCTTCAGAGCCTGCTCCAGAAGCTTGTGCATCAGGCCCATATTCGAGTATTCCGGATAAGTTCCCACCCCTGTCAGACCGCCCATAGCGTAGGTCTTTCCGAAAATCCGGACCTTCATAGGATAAACGGCCACCTGGGAAACCAGTGTGTCGTTGTCAAACCATCCTATCACATCCGCCTTTTCCATTGTCGGAAATTTTGCGCGGATAATCTCTCTCTCCTGCCAGCCAATGGAACTCAGTTCCTGCTCGGTTACCTGGAATACATACCGGAGAAGGGCATTGTACTGTTCCATGTATTCACTGCCTACTGTTTTTATTTTCAGATTTTTTTTGTTCATATGGATGTCCTTTTAATACTCTCTAACCGGCGGAAATTTCTCCGGCCGGCTGAATCTCTCATTGCCGGTTCCTGTGTCTCCCGGGAAAATTTTATATTTCAAAAAGCAAAATAGAATACTTTCCCGGAAAAAACAGACAAGCCCCATCCTCTGGACGAGAGATGGGACCTGCTTTTTCAGATACGCCAATCGGACTTCCGTTCGGGAATCTTATCCCCCGCAGTACGGAACCATTCCGATTTCAAAAAATAATATAAATCTTCATCTTCTCTCTTCTGAATTATAATTCGGGTTCGATCAGTCCGTAGGTGTTTCCTTTCCGTTTGTATACAACATTTACCTGATCGGTCTCCGCATTGCAGAATACGAAGAAATTGTGGCCCAGAAGCTCCATCTGTACGCAGGCGTCTTCCGGATACATCGGCTTGATGTCAAATTTCTTTGTGCGGATGATCTTCACTTCCTCATCCTCGTCGTAATCCTTGTCCAGATATTCTTTCTGGAAGTTTCCGCCTGACTGTTTCTTATCCACAATTTTATTCTTGTATTTCCGAAGCTGACGCTCAATAACCTCTTCTACCAGATCAATGGACACATACATGTCGTTGCTGACCTGTTCAGAACGAATAATGCTTCCCTTCACGGGAATCGTAACCTCGATCTTCTGTCTTTCTTTTTCCACACTTAAAGTTACTACAACTTCGGTGTCAGGAGTGAAATAACGTTCCAGCTTTCCAAGCTTGTCCTCAACTGCCGTTCTGAGACCTTCAGAAACTGTGATGTTTTTTCCGCTAATAATAAATTTCATACTTCCATCCCCTTTGCTGTTTATTTTGGGTCTTGCAGGATTTATAAGCGGCCGGTCTTCTGATTTTAACCATATCTGC
This sequence comes from Candidatus Blautia excrementipullorum, assembly GCA_019118645.1. Lineage (GTDB taxonomy): Bacteria > Bacillota > Clostridia > Lachnospirales > Lachnospiraceae > Blautia_A > Blautia_A excrementipullorum. The sequence goes on from DWYN01000101.1 coordinate 18,810, forward strand.
TGCTTATACGTTCATTATATCACATGATCACAAATTTTAACAACACTTTACAGTTTTTTTATAATCTTTCCGGTCTCTTTTCACTCAATTCCGGTCACACACATCTGCAGGCTGCTGTCCTCCGGAAGATCTCCCTGGCGGGGGCTGGACAGAAGTTCCTCTCCTCCCGCTTCCGTTACACAGTAGAGCCCCAGGCCGCTGCCCTCCGGGGCGTCGCTGGTGATCTCCAGCTCATACATTTTTCCCTTTTCCACATCCACCGGATGCTTCAGGAAAGAATAAAGAGCCGTGTTTTCCTTCAGTCCATAGGTGTCCCCCTGGCTTTCATAGAGTACTTCTCCCGAGTCCTTTTCACGAAGGACAACGTTCAGACTGTGAAGACTGTCTGAGGAGCCTGTTTCTGCATAGACACGGATTTTAATGTCAGACAGAACGGAGCCGTCCGCCTGGAACTCCTGAATCACCGGTTCGTCTTTCTCCAGCATCGCCACATTGTCCATCTCCATATTCTGGCGGCTGTTGTCATAGAAAATCACTTTTCCCTGAAGGACTCCCGCCGCGCACACAAGGGCCGGAACCATAAAGGCCGCCGTGCCGAAAAGAAATGCCGCCCGCATCTGCCAGATGAGGCCTTTCGCTGTCTGGGTGCCCTTTCTTGTGTGGTAACGGGGATGCCCGAATACTACATAGAGAACAAGTACGATCCACATGGCAGTGCAGAGAAGCTCCTGATTGTGAAAACGGTAAAGATCCCACATACGGACGGCAAAGTTTCTGCCCTTCAGCACATATTTCAGGATACCGCCGTTCAGGACTCTTTCATCCACCATACTCTGGCTGCTGAAAATATACAGAGCCAGCATAAAAATATTTGTGATCATCAGCATCAGATTTCCGTTTTCGCTGATCAGAATATTCAAAACAAGAAAGGGAGCCATCAGAAGGATCCACTGGGGATTCCAGGTGGAAAATCCAAAAATCGCAAAGCTCACCGCAACGCAGAAAAATACGGCCCAGGATGCCAGCGCTTCCTGATTCTCTGTCTTCTTCTGGTAAGCCCACACCAGCACAAAGGCCGCCACCGCAGCCATCAGGTTGATTCCGCTGAAAAATCCTACCGCGAAAGATTTCTGTACATATTCCAGGGCCCCGAAGCCGAATACATTCCTTCGGAAGGCTTCCGAACCAAGGTTTGGCACGATTTCCACCAGAAGGGGAAGCGCCATTACCACTGTGTATTTCAGCAGGTTCCGGATTTTTTTCTCCTTCAGGAGAATCAGCGCCAGAAAGTAGAGTATCGCGTGATATTTAAAAGTTGCCGCAATGCCGAACATCAGCGCCGTTTTCCAGAGTTTTCCTCTAAGATAGAACCAGAAGCCGAGCACAATAAAAAACACAGTGAAAATATCGTACTGGCTGAAAATAAACTGGCTGAATACTCCCATGGGAAAAATAAGAAAAGCAAATTTGCAAAGCAGAGATTTCTTTTCTCCGAATCCCATTTCTTTTCCGATTTTGTACATAAGCTGGGCTGTGGCAAAATACAGAATCACCGGAAGCAGTTTGTACCACATGGTATTGACAAAGCTGTTTGTAAGAATCTCTTCCGGTACATGGCCCGTAAGGTACAGGGGAAGATTCCAGACAGCATAGGCGATAAAGGTACTGGGAAGGTAATTGGCCCAATAGCCTCCCGACTGTTCATAGCTTGCCTGGTAAAAATCGGTAAAATGTTCATACATCAGGAAAGAGCGGTTTCCCGTCAGCTTTACGTCCGAATGGGCGCAGGTCACAAACAGAAATGCCAGGATCAAAAAAGAAAGGATCCAGTCCAGACGGCACAGCTCATTTCTGCTGAAAAAGCGCATGCCGCTCCACTCTGTGCGTATTCCCGCAAAAAAGCCGGAAGGTTTTGTCACTGCTTTTTTCTTCATTTTCCTACTCCCTCTGTCTTCTGATCTCCCGCAGTTTCCTCTGTTTCAGCGGAACCGGCGGTATTTTTCTCCTGGCTGCCGTTCTCTGAGTTCTCTTCGTCCCCGCCGAAATTCAGCCGTTCCTCTTCCACTACAAGAGGCCTGTCCAGCACTCTTGTATTGATGCTCAGCACATACTCCCCAAGGAAACCGATGAAGAAAAGCTGCAGCGCTCCCAGGAAAAACACACCGATCACCATGGGAGCAACCCCGGCTGAAAAACGGTCCCAGTACATCAGCTTCAGTACCAGATATACAAGACCTGCCAGAAAACTTAAGCCGCCGATTATGAAGCCCGCAAAGGTCGCCAGCCTCATCACTACCTTGGAGTAGGAGGTAATACCGATCATGGCATAGTCATAAAGGCTGTAAAAATTATTTTTGCTCTTTCCCGCCCGGCGTTTCGGCTGGGTGTAAGGCACTGCTTTATAGTCAAATCCCAGTTCCGCGATGATTCCTCTCAGATACGGCATAGAATCATGGAGATCTCTTACCACATCCACGAATTTCTTATCGTAGAGTCCAAATCCTGTAAACTGCTCGATATGGTCGATATCCGTGATCTTCCGGATCATCTTGTAGTACATGCCTCTGAGCCAGTACATCCGCTTCTTTTCCTGGCTGGCATTTTTTACCCCGATCACGATTTTGTGGCCTTTTTCCCATTCCTTTACAAAAACGGGAATCATCTCCACCGGATCCTGGAAATCCGCGCACATACGCACCACGCAGTCTCCGTACGCCTGCTTCATTCCGTAGACCGGGGAACGGGCCTGCCCGAAATTTCTTGCGTTAAAGATCGCCTTGATCCTTTTGTTTTCTCCGCAGAGCCCCCGAAGCAGAGCCTGGGTGTTGTCCTTGGAGTGATTGTCAATAAACAGGATCTCGTAGTCGTAATTGCTGAGATCCCTCTCCATCACCTCTACAATGGCCTTTGCCAGAGGAACCACGTTGGCTTCCTCGTTGTAGGTGGGAACCACCACTGAAATCTTCTTTTTCATCTTCTTATCATTCTCTTTCTTTATCTTTCCTTTTGCGTCAGGGCCTTTCCGCTCTGTCCTGTTTCCTGTGCCTTCAGCCACGCGATCGTCTCCCTGATTCCCTGCTCAAAGGTATACTCCGGCACAAATCCCGTATCTTCTGTAAGGCTTTCCGTATCCGCACAGAGGTTCATAACGGCTCCAGGGGGGTAAGGCTTCGCCCCGATCCCAGGCTCCTTTGCGTTCGTAAGCCGGGCCATTTCCTCAATATATTCCTTCAGCGGCCTTGCCTGACCGCTTCCCACACAGTAAACCGCGCCGTTCCGTCCTTTTTCACCGATCAGATAATAGGCCCGTCCGGCGTCTTTGCTGTAAAGATAATCCCATCGCTGCATGGCCGGGGTAAATTCCGTAGACTCCCCGGCAAGCATCCTGCGAAGGCCGGAAGCGATCATTGTTGTTTCTTTCTCATAGATTCCATAGACGCTGAAGATCCTGGGCCAGATACATTCCATTCCCAGTTCCCTGCAGAGCATCCGGGCAAGCTGTCCAGCCGCCAGCTTGCTGGCGCCGTAAGGAGTGGTTGGATTCACCGGACTGTCCGGAGATATTTTATCCACATCCATGGGGCCGTATTCCGCCTGGGAACCTGCTCCGATAAAGCGCCCGCATCCAAGAGCTTCCGCCGCCCGCACCGCCTGAAGGGTGTAAAAAATATTCCGGCTCTGAAGCTCTGTGCTTTTGTTCCGGCTTTCTCCCGTATTTCCCCATGCAATATGATAAAAAGTATCGCATTTTTCCGGAATCTTCTCCGGCAGACAGTGCAGATTCTCAAGGTCACAGTCCACCAGATGAAGTTTCGGACAGGAAGGCAGACGGCTCTGCTTTCCGGAAGACGCCCGGACAACTGCGTATACTTCTGTGTCATGTTTCATACATTCTTCAATAAGAGCCCCGCCGATCATACTGGTGGCTCCTGTAACAACGATACGTTTCATTTCTTTTCCTCGGATTTTAAATTTTTCATTCGGCTATACCCGGCTCTCTCACGGCTTAAGTTTTTCTCCGCTGCGGCAGAGATTCACCTTCCGCTCCGGGAGATCCGCATATTCTCTTCCATTTCCTCCTGGGAAAGGAAGGGATACATATCCTCCAGAGGAGCGGACACCATCCTGCCGTCGGGAAGCTTTTTGGAGGAAGTCTTCGGTTCTGTTTTCTGATATTTTGTCACAAACACCTGGCAGATAAAAGCGCCCTCCTGCTTTAAGACCTCCCGGATCGTTTCCGGCAGCTCCTCCGCGCTGTGGATCTCCCGATAGGGAAATCCGTAAGCAGGCGCCAGCTTTCCCAGGTCCGGAAAGCTCAGGTCGCCGCTTTCCTCCCCTACGCCTACCAGAGGTTCGCCGAAATAACTCTGCTGTGTCTGGCGGATAGAATGATATCCTTGGTTGTTTATCACAAAAAGCTTTACCGGAAGTCTGTTCTGCCGGATAGTCTGAAGCTCCTGAATATTCATCTGCAGACTTCCCTCTCCAGTGACGCAGACTACCGGCTTTTTCCCGGAGGCAATGCACACCCCCTCCGCTCCCGGAAGACAGAAGCCCATAGCTGCCGTGTTGGGATTTGTGATAAAACGCTGGCCTTTTTTTACCCGGAAAGCCTGGCTTCCCGCCACCCGGGAGGTTCCTACGCTGACAAGAAGATTCTGGTTTTCCTCCATTGCCTTTGAAAGCTCTTCATAAAAGGCATAAATATTGGTGCAGCCCTCTTCTATTGTCTCATAATGCTTCGCCGTCACCACCGGATATTTTTCTTTCCAGAGACGGCACTGTTCTCTCCATTTTTCTCCCCGGAACAAAGGATGCTCCCGGTCCGCGCCTCTCTCTCCGGCAGCTTTCAAAAGACCGCGGATAAGCTCTCCCGCATCTCCGCATACCGGAAGACTTACGTGAAGGCTGGGCTTTTTCAGCTCGTTTTCATCGATGTCATTTAAGATCGTATAGCTTTCTCTGGCCCAGTCCTGAAACTGGAAGCCTGTCTGGGCAAATCCCTGTCTGTTTCCGATAGACAGTAAAAGATCACTGTTCTGAAGGGCAAAGTTTCCCGGCCTAGTTCCGGTGCTGCCGCTTCGTCCCACAAAATAGGGATGATCTGATTCTATGGCGTCTACACTGCTCATCCCTGTGATCACAGGAACGCCCAACACCTCTGCCAGACGGTGAAAATCTTCTGCCGCGCCGGCAAGCCGGACGCCGTTTCCAGGAAAAAGCACCGGACGGCTGCTCTCCACGATCTTATCCAGGATTTTTTTGATCGTCTCTTCCGGGATCTTCCGGGGCTTCTGTTCCGGATTTTCCGCCGGATCATATCCTTTCAGCTCTTCCGTTTCTATAATGGCTCCCTGCACGTCCAGCGGAATATCCAGCCATACCGGACCGGGTCTTCCATTTGACGCCAGGTAAAGGGCTTTTTCCAGATGATAGCGGATTTCCTCCGGACGGATCACCATTACGGCATATTTTGTCAAAGGCGTGATCACCGGAACGATATCGCATTCCTGAACTCCCATACTGCGCAGAGGAAGTCCGGAAGCCGGAACTGTAGTAGCGTATCTTGCCTGCCCGGAAAAAACGATCATCGGGATGGAGTCCATCCAGCCGCCAAGAACGCCGGTAATGGCGTTTGTGGCTCCCGGTCCGGTGGTAACGCAGACTGCCGCCATATGATTGTCCACTCTGGCGTAAGCCTCTGCAGCCATGGCGCATGCCTGTTCATGATGCTGATAGGTGCAGTGAAGTCCGGGATGATGGCCGAAGGCGTCGTTCATGTGCATGGCTCCTCCTCCGGTAACGGTAAACACGTCCCGGATCCCCCATTTTACTATATAATCCGCAATATAATCTGATACTTTCTGTTTCATTTTCTTTTCCCTGTCCTTTGCCGCTCTATTGATAATCCGGGCATTTCTGCTCGCATACCATCCGTTTTCCAGAAGCTTCGATAGGGATTTCATCCACATAAGTTACGTCGATCTGCGCTTCCCCGCCAAGATACTTCCGGTAGGAAGCCACCACCGCCGCCTCGTCCACTCTGGCGCGGTCGGCGTTCAGAAGAAGCTCATACCTTTTCTTCTCCCACTGGATGCATTTCGCCTGATGGACAACACCCTCCAGATTGATAAGCACGTTCATAAACACATGGATGGACAAAGGTTCTCCCTTGCAGTTGTACATCATAGAACCTCTGCGGCCGTAGATTTCCGTAAAATATCCGTGTATCCTTCCCTTTTCGTCTATGATCTCCTGATAAATCCCCGTATCTCCGGTATCATAGCGGATCATAGGAAAGGCTTTATTGTAAAAATCCGTCACTACAATGCGTCCCAGTTCTCCCGGCTTTACAGGCTCATCGGAATCCAGGCTCAGCATTTCAATATAAAAATTATAAAGATCTACCGTATATCTGTCCTCTTCCCCTACCTGGCAGGCAAGAAAACCGTTTTCATTATTTCCATAGGAGCGCACCGGAGAAAATCCGAAGATCTCTTTTACCAGATCGTAGGTGGGCTGGGGAAGGGCTTCTCCCATGGCAAAGACCATCTCCACATCCCATTTTGTGATATCCACATTTTTCCTTTTCAGATAATTGGCCAGCACGATCAGGGCGCTGGAATAGATCACAAGAACCTGTATTTTTTCCCGGCGGATCTTCTCGCAGATGGCCGCAAGAGCCTCGTCCCCCATATTGGAAATGTCGATCATGATCAGATTGTTCTTAAAGGATTTCCACTTGGAGATCACGTTTTTTCCGGGAATCCAGACACGGAACTCTCCTCTTTTCATTCCCATGCGGAAGCCGTTCAGCTCCATAAAAGAAATAAAGTTCATGTTGACACGGTTCATTTTGTCGCCATCGCAGAGTACTGTAAAAGGCGCCCCTGTAGATCCGCTGGTGCTTAAGCGGAACAGACTGTCCTTTTTTTCCTGAAATGTATCACAGAGGATCCTGTCCTTATTCTGGTTATATTCCATCTTCGTCATAACAGGATATCTGGTGATATCCTCCACGCCTTTCAGCTCCCGGTAATATTCCGAGTGCTTTCCCGCATAATCCAGAAGAGCGCCGATACGGCGGTCTACATATTCCTTTGTCACGCCCTCTACGATCTCGCGTTTATTCACTTTTTTTATTTTATCCAGCTTTCCGCCCTGGAGCATATCCAGAGTTACAAAAGCCGTCCTTCTTAAAATTTCGCCTGCCTGCATATTTCCTTCCCTTCTGTTCTATACTTTCCCTTTTGTTTCACAAACAAAATATCTCTTTTTCTATCCTTACCTGCCATCCGGTGTCCTTCCGCCAGTTTCTCAACTATGCTCTTCCGTTCCCGTATCTTCGCATTTCTGTCTCCCGGACTTCCAGACGCCCAGCAGGATCACCGCCGCCACCCGGACCGCGTTTGCGATCAGCACCGCGTATGCAAATCCCATAATACCGCTGTTATTTGTGAAAATCAATACAAGTGCTGTGATCAGGGCCAAATGCAGGATCTGAAGGATAAGCTGCCATTTTTCCTCTGTAAAAGTCAGCGCCACAATAAAAAGATACGCGGACAAAACGCCGAGGATCTGGCTGAGGTTTACAACTGTCATCATAGGCTTTACCGATTCAAAAAGATCACGGTAAAACAGCCATACAAAAAGGGGCGTCCCGATCTGGGATCCGATAAAGAACACAAAGCTCACACCCAGTCCGATTCCTGTAAACATCAGGAACTGTTTTCTTCCCATTCTCTCCTGCCGCCTTGTCAGATAGGAAATAATGATGGTATTGACAGGAGCCACCAGAAGAACAAGTGTCTTTCCGATCAATGAGGCGACATAATACTGCGTTACCGCCATATGCCCGATCAGGTGTTCCAGCGCAAGACGATCGATATTCAGGGTCAGATTCGTGATCAGATAGGAAAATACAAGAAAACCTCCCCGCTGCAGCGCCTTCCCAAACCACCGGCTTTTCCGGAAGAAATCGCGGAAAACCGTTCCTGTAGCCGCCAGATAGATCAACGAAGCCGCCTCTCCTGTCAGAAATACAAGAAACCAGTTCTTTGTAAGAAAATACAGCCCGAATCCTGCCACATATCCGGCGGTGAGAACGGCATAATAGCAGAAATACTTCCTGTAATTCAGATTCAGACGGTATTCCACATCTCCGTAATACCGGAAGATCGTTGTCATCAGCAGCAGGATCGTCCAAAAGACTACCATTCCTGAAGTCATGGACTCCTTTGCCACTGCGAGAGAAACCAGAGTCCCGATCCCGCCGAAGCCAAGAAGAAGAATGTTGTAATCCCCGTTTGTCACCTGAAAATCTCTGCGCACAACAAGACGGCTGGTGTTCAGCGCCTGTCCCACAGAAGGACAGAGAATCGCCACCAGCCCCATAAGATACAGCAGCTCTCCAAGCTGGCCGCTTCCCATGAACCGGTTCAGCAGAGGATAGATCAAAATCTGCAGAACTCCGTTCATAAGAAGGGCGCCGCCTATGGTGTAAGCTGTATTTGATACAATTCTTTTCTGTTTCTCTTTTGAAGCCAAAGAGCTTCCTCCTTCTGTCTTTGTTCCGGTTTATTCTGTCTGTGCAGTCTGTTCTTTTCGAGGTTCCGCTTTCTTTGCAGCATATTTCCCGCAGCGGTTCTCAAAGGATTTCCGTTTTCCTGAATTCAGAACAGGAATCTCCTCCACATACTCCACTGTGATCTCTGCGTCTTCGCCGAAATAAGGCTGTATGAAATCAAGAATGGCTTTCTCGTCGATCTCTTCCTGGTCTCCGTTCAGCCAGAGCGTATATTTTTTCACATCCTCTTGGATAAAGCGGTACTGATCGATCCCTTTTGCCATGGAAAGACCGTTGAGCAGGACAAAAGGCGACACGATCCTTCCCTTTGTGTCATAGATCATATCTCCCCGGCGTCCGTACAGCTCTTTCAGATACAGTTTGAATCTTCCGTTTTTCTCCTTCCGTTCCGCCACAGCCAGATCGCCGTTGTCGTAACGGATCAGAGGGATCGCATAGTTGTAAAGATCCGTAATGACGATCCTTCCCAGCTCTCCCGGCTCCGCCGGCTCGTCGCTGTCCAGCTTCAAAATCTCATAGTAATAGCTTTCCGAATCGATATAGTAGCTTTCGTCCTCTTCCCTCTGAAGGCCCATGATGCCGTTTTCCTCATTGGAATACCAGGAGCGCACTGTACAGCGGAACTGTTTCTCCAGCTTTCTCCTGACCTCGCTGGGCATACTTTCCGAAATCGGAAGAATGGATCTTACACAGAAATCCTTTGTGTCGATCTGGTATTTTTCAATATAACGGCTGATCTCTCCCAGAGCGGCGGAATAGCCGATGAGACATTTTACTTTTTTCTTTTTTATAATGGATACCATTTCGCCCAGAGCCTCATCGTCCAGGTTGGAGCAGTCCATCATGATCAGATTTTCCGCTATCCTGGCAAGACGGCTCTTTTTTGCGTGGTCGCCCACCCACATCCGGATAAAAGCGTCCTTCATGCCGATATAATAGCCGCCTGCCGCTCCCAGAAAAATACTGGCCGCTGTGTTGTGAAGAATTTTATTTTTATTCTGGATCATGGCAAAGGGCGTTCCTGTGGAACCGCTGGTATACATGACGCGGTTGTCCGAAGCGTTTTTGTACACACTGGACTGGCATTCCTCGTAATGACTTCGGTAGGCGTCCTTGTTCATCACAGGCATTTTCTCCAGCGGGGTGTCTTCTGGAAAATCTTTATAAAATTCTGTGGTCCTCACTGCATGGGCGATCAGCTTCCTGATCTTTTCCTCTGTTTTTGCCACAGAGGTTCCTCTTTTATAACTTTCCCGGATCTCCTGATAATATTTGCGCACTTTTCCGCCCTTCAGACGATCAACCGCCCAAAAGCCATACCAGCGCAGCTTTTCATCCAACACCATTTCTTTTCCTCCGTTATCTCCTTCCGGCTTCCCGGATCACTTTTGCCATATAATCGATCTTTTCGTCCGTCATTCCCGGGTATACGCCTACCCAGAAGGTGTCTCTCATGATACGGTCCGTATTTTCCAGCGTTCCGACGATACGATAGCCTTTGCCGGACGCCCGCATCTGGTCGAAGCAGGGATGCTTTGTAAGATTTCCGGCAAAAAGCATTCTTGTCTGGATACCTTTGCTCTCGATATAGGGAACAATCTCATTTCTGTCCGCACCTTCCCGGCAGGTCAGAAGGAAGCCGAACCAGCTTGGATCAGAACCGGGACATGGCTCCGGAAGGATAAATCTGTCCTCCATTCCTTCCAGCCCTTTTCTCAGGCGTACAAAATTATGACGTCTCCGCTGTACAAAGCCGGGGAATTTCTCAAGCTGGGCGCAGCCTACGGCTGCCTGCATATCTGTAGCCTTGAGATTATATCCGAAATGAGAATAAACATATTTATGATCATAGCCCAAAGGCAGTTCTCCATACTGCCTGTCAAAACGGTGTCCGCAGAGATTGTCCTTTCCTGACGGACAGATACAGTCCCGTCCCCAGTCGCGGAAGGAACGGACGATCCTGTGGAGCAGAGGATCATCCGTATAAACGGCTCCGCCCTCGCCCATCGTCATATGGTGCGGCGGATAAAAGCTGGAAGTTCCGATATCGCCGATAGTTCCGGTAAGTTTTTTCTCTCCGCCGATTTCATACTGAGAGCCCAGAGCGTCGCAGTTGTCCTCGATCAGCCAGAGCCCATGTTTTCTGCAGAAATCTCTCACGGCCTTCAGATCAAAGGGATTTCCCAACGTATGGGCGATCATCACAGCCTTTGTCTTTGGGGAAAGCGCTTCTTCCAGGCGGGTTACATCAATATTGTACTGAGGGATCGTCACATCCACAAAAACAGGAACCGCTCCGTACTGGATCACCGGAGCCACCGTTGTGGGGAAGCCTGCCGCCACTGTGATCACCTCGTCTCCCGGCAGCACCTGGCGTTCCTTCAGAAGGGGAGAGGTCAGCGCCATAAACGCCAGAAGGTTAGCTGAGGAACCGGAATTTACCAGGGAGCAGAAACGGATTCCCAGGTATTCCGCAAATTTTTTCTCAAACTGATCTGCGTATCTTCCCGCTGTCAGCCAGAATTCCAGGGCGGAATCCACCAGGTTCATCATCTCCTGGGAATCGTATACTCTGGAGGCATAGGGAATACGGTCCCCCTCCTCAAAAGGTTTCTGCTGATTGTGATATTTTTTGCAGTAGCCGTCCACCATTTCCAGGATCTGGGCTTTTGCCTGTTGTTCTGTCATATTATCAAACATAAGAGTTCTCCTTTGTTCTTTCATCTTCTAAAGTCATAAACGGATACATCATTTTATCATTCCCCCATTTCCATAAACTCCTGGATCTGGCGGTCCATCACCAGATTGACGTTCTCTCCGGCCTGCCATGCTTTCGTCCATTCCACCGTTTTTTCAACGGCCTCCCGGATCCCCCACACAGGCTTCCAGCCGAAGACCTGTCTTAAACGGGAGCAGTCCAGCTTCAGAAAGTTTGCCTCGTGGGGGCCGCCTGCGAAATGGTTTTCCCAGGTCTGTCTTTCGCCCCAGGAGCAGCAGAAAAGCTCCACCAGTTCTCCGGTTGTCACGCAGTCCTCATCTCCCGGTCCCACGTTATAATATCCGGCAAATTTACCATCCTCATATTGCGCGGCGGCGATCATCAGATAGGCATACAGAGGCTCCAGCACATGCTGAAAGGGTCTGACGGAATGAGGATTCCGCACAGGAACAGGTTTTCCCTCCAGAGCAGCGCGGATACAGTCGGGAATGATCCTGTCCGCGGCAAAGTCCCCTCCTCCGATGACATTGCCTGCTCTCGCCGTGGAAATAGCCGTCCTGCCGTCTGCAAAGAAGGAGTTTTTATAGCTGTGGGTCACCAGCTCGGAACAGGACTTGCTGTTGGAATAAGGATCGAATCCGTCCAGGGGGTCTGTTTCCCTGTATCCCCACTCCCATTCCCGGTTCTGATAAACCTTATCTGTAGTCACATTCAAAAAAGATTTCACAGAATCCATAAGGCGGACACATTCCAGCACGTTTACCGTTCCCATTACATTCGTCTCATAGGTATATACCGGGCTTTTGTAGGATTCCCGTACAATAGGCTGGGCGGCCAGATGAAGAACGATCTCCGGCTCTGTCTCCGCAAAGACAGCTTTCAGCTTCTCCAGATCCCGGATATCGCCGGTCACAGAGCGTATCTGGCTTCCCATATCCGCAAGAGAAAAAAGCGAGGGCTCTGTAGGCGGCTCCAAAGCGTATCCAGTCACCTGCGCCCCTGCTCCCAGAAGCAGACGGCAGAGCCATGTGCCCTTAAAACCTGTATGCCCTGTCACCAGGACCTTTTTTCCTTTATAAAATGTGAGATCAAATTTGTCCATATATTTTCTATTCTCCTGTCATTGAACACAGCTCCTGCCTTTATATACAGATATTCCCCATGTTCTCATAATTATAAACATTATACTCTCCTTTACGCCGGCAGGCAAGAAAAAGCCGGCAGCTCCGGGAAATTTCCGTGCTGCCGGCAGTTTT
>DWYN01000102.1 GCA_019118645.1 Candidatus Blautia excrementipullorum
GGTCATCGGCAGAGTAACCATACCCTCCGGTGCGTTTGCAGCTTCCTCTTCTGTCAGTGCTACCGGACGGATAACAGCGTGCGGGCAGACATAGGAGCAGCGGTTACACTGGATACAGTTCTCCGGCTGCCATACCGGGATGTTTACAGCGATTCCACGTTTTTCATATGCGGAGGAGCCGGACGGTGTTGTTCCGTCTACATACTCTTTGAACGCAGATACAGGCAGGCTGTTTCCTTCCTGTGCGTTTACCTTGGACTGAATGTTGTTTACGAAATCAACAACATCCTGTCTTCCGCCTTCTGCATGAGCCATGAACAGGCCTTCGTCTTCTGCGTCTTTCCAGCTTTCCGGAACCTGAACTTCATGAACCTGTTTTGCGCCGGCGTCGATAGCTGCCCAGTTCTTCTGAACAACGTCATCGCCCTTACGTCCGTAAGTAGCCTTAGCTGCAGCTTTCATCAGCTCAATTGCCTGGTCTTCCGGAATGATTCCTGTCAGTTTGAAGAATGCGGACTGAAGAATTGTATTGATACGTGTCGGGCCCATGCCGGTCTCAATACCGATCTTCACACCGTCGATGGTATAGAATTTGATATTGTGGTTAGCGATGAAAGCTTTCACCTGTCCCGGAAGATGTTTCTCAAGACCTTCCATATCCCACGGGCAGTTCAGAAGGAAGGTTCCTCCATCTACCAGTTCCTGAACCATGTTGTATTTATTAATATAAGAAGGATTATGGCATGCAACAAAGTCTGCTTTGTGGATCAGGTATGTGGATTTAATCGGTTTCTTACCGAAACGCAGGTGAGACATTGTTACGCCGCCGGATTTCTTGGAGTCATAATCAAAGTATGCCTGCGCGTACATGTCTGTATTGTCGCCGATGATCTTGATGGAGTTCTTGTTTGCACCTACTGTACCGTCAGCGCCAAGACCCCAGAACTTACAGTTGGTAGTTCCTTCCGGAGTTGTTACGATCGGAGCGCCTGTTTCCAGAGACAGATTAGTAACATCGTCTACGATACCGATTGTGAATTTTTCTTTTTCTGTGTTCTCGTATACTGCAACGATCTGTGCCGGTGTAGTATCCTTGGAACCAAGTCCGTAGCGTCCGGAGAATACCGGAACATCTTTGAACTGGGAATCTTTCAGAGCTGCCACAACATCCAGGTACAGCGGCTCGCCAAGAGCGCCCGGCTCTTTTGTTCTGTCGAGAACTGTGATCTGTTTTACAGATGCAGGGATTGCATCGATCAGCGCCTGTGCGCAGAACGGTCTGTAAAGACGAACCTTTACAACGCCGACTTTCTTGCCTGCTGCCATCAGGTAGTCGATGGTCTCCTCAATTGTATCGTTTACAGAACCCATTGCAACAACTACATGTTCTGCGTCTTCAGCGCCATAGTAGTTAAACAGCTTGTAGTCTGTTCCGATCTTTTCATTTACTTTGTCCATGTATTCCTGTACAACTGCCGGAAGAGCATCGTAGTATGGATTACATGCTTCTCTTGCCTGGAAGAAGATATCCGGGTTCTGTGCGGAACCTCTCTGGCAGGGATGATTCGGATTCAGGGCATGGTTGCGGAATGCTGCAATAGCGTCCATATCCGCCATATCCTTCAGATCCTCATAATCCCATGTCTCAATCTTCTGGATCTCGTGTGATGTACGGAAACCATCGAAGAAGTTGATGAACGGAACTTTACCTTTGATTGCTGCAAGATGAGCAACCGGGGTCAGGTCCATAACTTCCTGTACAGAGGATTCGCAGAGCATTGCACATCCTGTCTGACGACAGGCCATAACGTCAGAGTGATCGCCGAAAATAGAAAGCGCGTGAGAAGCCAGTGCACGGGCAGATACATTGATTACGCCCGGGAGCTGCTCGCCGGCAATTTTGTAAAGGTTCGGGATCATCAGAAGAAGACCCTGGGATGCAGTAAAGGTTGTTGTCAGAGCGCCTGCTGCAAGGGAACCGTGTACTGCACCGGCTGCACCTGCCTCAGACTGCATCTCTGTTACCTGTACTTCGTGTCCGAAGATGTTCTTTCTTCCCTGGGTTGCCCACTCGTCTGTGGCTTCAGCCATAACAGATGAAGGGGTGATCGGGTAAATAGCAGCTACATCAGAAAAAGCATATGATGCATGAGCGGCTGCATGATTACCATCCATGGTTTTCATCTTTCTTGCCATAGTTTTCTTTTCCTCCTTAAAGGTATGATGAAAAAAATTATTTCTAGACCGCGATTCGATCTAAAATTCCGTATCTGATTATATCATAAAAAGCATATAATGTCCAATGAGATTCATTTTTTTTTGTATCTATTCGCATACAAAAAAAGCGTCCTGCCTGATCATTCTCAAAAGCACTCAAACCGACAGACCGCTTTTCATTTTTTTCCAGAAAAAAAGTTTACAGAGTTCCGAAAAGCTCTCCCAGTGACTTTCTGCCCAGCATCTTCCAAAGCTCCTGCTGGATTTCCGCCAGTTCCTTGTGCACAAGGCAGGGCACTCCCTTGTCGCCGTCCCTGACGCAGTCATAATCCGGATCCAGACATTCTATGATCGTCATTTCCGGATCCACCGCCATATAAACATCCAGCAGCGAAATTTCCGTCAGATCACGGTTCAGAGAATATCCTCCATGTACTCCCCGGAATCCCTTGACAATTTTGGCCTTCTGAAGCTTTTTCAGGATCTTATAGGCAAACGGCGCCGTAATGCTTTCTTTTTCACATATGTCACTGACGCTGAGTCTTTCCTCTCCTGACAACGCACGGATTACTCTTACTGCATAATCACATTCTCTTGTAATCAACATATCTTATGTCCTCTCTCTACTGTCTACAACTAATACCGCAAATTGTTCTAATTTTTCTCCGTACTTTCTTCCCTCTATGTATCTTTTCTGCTTTTTCATCCACAATTATAGCAATATACTTGTAAAATTTCAACATTTTTTATAAATGATTTTTCTTACTTTTCTCCAAATATTAACAAAAATCCAACCGCCAGTATTACCACCCCGAGAATTCTTCTGAGCCATTTTCCGGCCGCAGCATATTTGGGATCCCCGGCGATCCGTTCCACATAACTGTAGCCTATTCCTGTGCCGATCAGCAGGATACTGTGCCCCAGAGCATATAAAACCATCAGAAGCACTCCCCACCAGGCGTTTCGGCCGAGTTCAGCCACAAGGGCAAGCAGGGCCACCATCACCGGAATCGCGCAGTGTGAGGCAAAGACGCCGCTCAGGGCTCCTGTGAGAAAAGCGCCTGCGTATCCTTTTTTTGTTCCGTATTTTGACAGATGCACATGCGGAATCAGATTGACCACTCCAAACACCTGCAGCGCCATGACAATCATAAGAATTCCCATAAGCACCGTCCACCAGTGCCCGGCCTCATGCATTCTGTGTCCGATAAAGGAAGCCACCGAACCGAAGATTCCAAAAGTAACCGCCATTCCCGCGGCCATGGAAAGAGAAAGCCGCACTGATTTTTTTCTGTCCGCTCCCACTGCTCCCACGCAGGCCAGGAGCATCGGCACGGAAGCAAGGGAACAGGGTGTAAAAGAAGTAATAATTCCCGCCGCCAGGCTTAAAAGGGGAGCCGCCCACAAATTATCCGCCATGAGACCTGTGAGCGTATTCATAATTTCTGTCATACTTATAAACATCCTTTCCATATAAATGAAATACATTTCTGCAAATTATTTTACTGTTCATTTCCTTTTGAGACATGATTATAACAGTATCCTTTTCTTTTTTCAAGAAAATAACTCTTGCAAAATCCCAGCTTTACGGTAAAATGGGGATGAGCTGAAAAACGGCATTCTTAGGAAACAAACAAAACGAAACCATAACGAAGAAAAGAGGTACATTATGATTTCAGCAAATAATATTACCCTGAGAGTGGGAAAAAAAGCCCTGTTTGAGGATGTGAACATCAAGTTCACAGAGGGAAACTGCTACGGTCTGATCGGAGCCAACGGGGCCGGAAAATCCACTTTTCTCAAAATTCTCTCCGGACAGCTGGAGCCTACCAAAGGAGAGGTAGTCATCACTCCCGGACAGAGACTTTCCTTTTTGCAGCAGGATCACTTTAAATATGATCCCTATCCGGTTCTGGACACTGTCATCATGGGAAATGACAGACTGTATGAAATAATGAAAGAAAAAGAAGCCATTTACGCCAAGGAAGACTTCACAGACGAAGACGGCATCCGTGCCAGCGAGCTGGAAGGCGAGTTCGCGGAAATGAACGGCTGGGAGGCGGAATCCGATGCAGCCACCCTGTTAAACGGTCTTGGCATCGAGACAGATCTCCACTATATGAAGATGGCGGATCTGACCGGAAGCCAGAAAGTCAAGGTCCTTCTTGCCCAGGCTCTTTTCGGCAATCCTGATATTCTTCTTCTGGACGAGCCCACCAACCATCTGGATCTCCCGGCTATTGAATGGCTGGAAGAATTCCTGATCAATTTTGACAATACCATCATCGTGGTCTCTCATGACCGCTATTTCCTTAATAAAGTCTGCACACACACAGCCGATATAGACTACGGAAAAATCCAGCTGTATGCAGGAAATTACGATTTCTGGTTTGAATCCAGCCAGCTTCTCATCAAGCAGATGAAAGAGGCAAATAAAAAGAAAGAAGAAAAAATCAAGGAACTTCAGGAATTTATTTCCCGATTCAGCGCGAACGCGTCCAAATCCAAGCAGGCAACTTCCAGAAAACGTGCTCTGGAAAAGATTCAGCTTGACGAGATGCGTCCTTCCAGCCGTAAGTATCCATATATCGACTTCCGGCCCAACCGCGAGATCGGCAACGAGGTTCTTATGGTGGAAAATCTTTCTAAAACCATTGACGGAGTAAAGGTTCTGGATAATATTTCCTTTACTCTTGGCCACGATGACAAAGTTGCCTTTGTGGGAGCCAACGAACAGGCAATTACGACTTTCTTTAAAATTCTGATGGGTGAGATGGAACCGGATGAAGGAAACTATAAATGGGGAGTTACCACTTCCAGGGCCTACTTCCCGAAAGACAACACAAAAGAATTTGACAATGATCTGACCATCACCGACTGGCTGACCCAGTACTCGGAGATTAAGGACGCCACTTATGTCCGCGGTTTCCTGGGACGTATGCTTTTCCCGGGAGAGGACGGAGTAAAGCGTGTGCGCGTACTTTCCGGAGGGGAAAAGGTTCGGTGTCTTCTGTCAAAAATGATGATTTCCGGCGCAAACATCCTGATCCTTGACGAGCCTACCAACCATCTGGATATGGAATCCATTACCGCGCTGAACAACGGACTGATCAAATTCCCGGGAGTGATTCTTTTCACATCCCACGACCATCAGTTTGTTCAGACAACAGCCAACAGAATCATGGAAATTCTTCCGGACGGAAAACTGATCGACAAGATCACCACCTACGATGAATATCTGGCAAGCGATGAAATGGCGAAAAAGCGTCATGTCTTCCAGGTAAACGAGGAAGATGCCGCAGACAATTAAATCGGCGCAGACAGACTGGCGGACATCACTTTGCAGTGATGTCCGCCAGTTTTCCTTTTGTAATTTCCAGAAGTCTGTCTACCGGAACTTTCAGCGTAAGGCCGATGCGGCCGCCGCTGATATATATCTCAGAAAAGTTTCCCGCTGAAGCGTCATAGACCACAGGATATGGCTTTTTCATCCCGACCGGGCTGCAGCCGCCCCGGACGTAGCCGGTAATTTTCAGGATATCTTTTACATGAATCATATCCACCGTCTTTTCTCCCACCGCTCTCGCAGCCGCCTTTCGGTCCACCTCTTTTTGAATCGGCACTACAAACACATAGTATCCGCCGCTTTTTCCCTCCATAACCAGAGTTTTAAAGGACTGCTCATAGGGAGCTCCAACCAGATCGGCGCTATGTATTCCGTCAATGAATTCATCACATTCATATGTCAGCGCCTCATAGGGAATTTTCTGCCTGTCCAGCATCCGCATTGCATTAGTTTTTGCTTCTTTTGCCATTTTTCTTCTTTTCCCGGCTCTTCTTTCCGGATATCTTTTCCCAGAAAAGATCCGTTTTCCGGTCTTCCTCCTCCATCATTTCTTTCAGAATTTCCTCATCAAGAAGATCCTCGTCAATCGGCTCCTCGGAATCGTAGTCCTCATCGTAGTCCGGAGCATAGTCTGCATCATAATCCGGTTTATCCTTCGGGTTATAGGCGAAGCTGCGGTTTCCCTCGCCGGTCCTGTAACCGTTCCTTGTGCCTGAGCCTGATCTGTACCCGTAGTTATAGCGGTCATCCTGATCAAAAGAGTCCAGAGGCAGGTCCAGTTCCCGTCTTCTTCTTGGACGAAATTCCACTGTTTTTTCATTTTCCGGGGCTGGTTCGTCAAGACGGTAATCGATCTGGCGCGTTCTTCCGGACGCAGCAGATCTCTGCCTGCGTTCCGGCTCTGTTCTTCGCCTTTCCGCCGCGGACACTGCGGCAGAACTCCGGCGCCTGCGGGGAGGTTCTTTTTCTTCCACAATTTCGTCCTCCTCATAATCGTCCGTCCTTCTGCGGTTTGTGGCAAACTGAATAAGCATTCCCAGAAGGGCGAAAGCGATGCTGAGCACAATTCCGTAGGGGATGTCCGGAAGGCCTCCAAGTTTTGCAAGAGACACCCCGGCCATTGCTCCGCCGAGAATACTGGTTCCCACAATGATCACCTCTCTGGCCCATTTCATCGCCAGGCTTCCCAGGAGAACTCCCAGCAGAATACACAGGAAAAACATCAGAGAGGTAGTGGGATGCAGCACATAGACGCCAACACCAAGGCCAAGGCCGGCTCCCAGAACAAAAATACCGACTTTGTAGCTCAGAAAAGCAATCACCGCAAGCACAACGCCGACGCCCACCGCAGCGGCAGTCAAGGTGAAGCGGTCTCCTCCTCCCATGGTAAAGGCTGCTCCCAGCCCAAGGCCGGCTCCGATGACAAAGCCGAAAATCATCATCCAGAACCGCAGAAGCCGGTAGCCGAGAATACAGTTAATAAAGCCGAATACAAGAAGAATGCCGAATCCGATCATCGCTATGTCAGATACGGACGATGCGGTTCGGACTCTCTCTATAATATCCATCAGTCTCAGTAAAAAATCCAGCATACGCTTTTCCTCCTTTCATCAAAACATCAGGTAGATGGTTTTCATATTCTGAAGTATTCCGTAATGATACTCCACTGTGCTCATTCCATACAGCTGAAGATAATACTCCGCCGCTTCCTGGACATACCCTCCCTGTATCCATTCCTGATAAGCCGCATCATAGGCTTCCTGATTTGTAAATTTGAATCTGACCACCGCCGCTCCGTTGTTCAGACGCATTTTACAGTAGTCCAGTATCTGCTGCCGGTCATAGCTGTCGAAGCATCCCTGGTTCAGCACATAGAAATTTTTATCCACAGCGGTGCAGTCCGGAACCGGAAATTCATCGGAAGGAGTGTAAACCATTTCATATTCTTCAGGGAAAGGGCACAGATAATCATAGATTATGGTCTTATGCTCTGCCAGCTGCACCGCATCTCCCTCCAGGAACTCCGGCTGGTCTCCGTTGGTGGCGTCCACATAATAATACTGGCCGTCCAGCTGAACAATATTCCACGCGTGTCCCTCCGTGCTGCCGGCCGTACTTCCCTCCACATAGACGCAGGGAATATCCAGTCTCTCCAGAAGATACTGCATAGCTCTTGCATATCCGGCGCAGACCGCCTGCTTCTTCCAGAAGACCCCTGCGATGTTCTGGTCGTGTTCGCTGGATACATACTCCGTATTGTCAATCAGATAAGTATAAACAGCCTTTACTTTTTCGTAGGAATCCGGGGCATTCGCGGCAAGCGACGCCACTTCCTGGTAGGCCTCTTCCATGGACTGCTGAATCTCCCCGATTTCTTCGTCTGTATATGTATAGCCCGGAGAAAACAGGCTGTAATCCTCTCCGTCATATGTGGTTTTGTAGACAGACTCCCTGTTGTGAATCCAGAACAGCTCCGGATGATCTTTCAAAAGAGCGTGATAAACCTTATCCACCATTTCATTCTCGCCGGTTGTCAGATAGAATTCTGCGTTTCTCTTTCTGATGCCGTCAAGCATTTCCCGGTAGACTCTTCTCTCGTCTTCGCCGAGAAGCTGAAAATAATATTCCTGATGTCCTTCATCGTTCTGCACAACGTCCTGGTCCCTCAGCTCCTGCACTGCCTCCGGCTCCTGGCTGAGCCAGCTTCTCGCCGTATCCAGCGCTGATTCCAGATCGGAATCACTGTCGGTACTGCTGTCTCTGTTTTCCGGTTGTGATGTATACCAGAATACTCCCACCGCCGCCGCCAGACAAAGCAGCAGAAAAACATGTGGAAATCTTCTTTTTTTCATTGAGTAAATACTCCTTTTCAAAAAACTGTTGATATTCTTTCAGGTAAGAGGTACACTGAAAACGATTTAATAATACCATATTCTACACAGGAGATTGTATTATGAGCATTAAAATACCAATTGAGACTTCTGCCCGCCATATTCATGTCAGCAAAGAAGATTTTGAATTTCTTTTCGGAAAAGGCAGAGATCTGCACTATACAAAAGAGCTCAGCCAGCCCGGCCAGTATCTCTGCGAGGAACGCCTCAGCGTCATAGGACCAAAGGGCGTTTTTGAAAACCTGGCAATTCTCGGGCCTTTCCGGAGGGAAACACAGGTAGAGCTGTCGCTTACCGACACCAGAAAGCTCGGAATTCCGGGCATCATCCGCCAGTCAGGAGACATCGAGGGCACTCCCGGATGTATTCTGCGGGGCCCCTGCGGCGAACTGACAATCCAGAAAGGCGTCATTGTGGCGAAGCGCCACATCCACATGACCCCCGACAATGCACTGGCGCTGAACGTCCATGATAATGACGAGGTATTTGTCCTGACCAAGAGCTACGGGCGCGCGCTCATCTATGCAGATGTTGTGGTACGCGTCAGCTGGGATTTCCGTCTTGCCATGCATGTGGACACAGATGAAGCCAATGCTTTTTCCAGCGACGCGGAGCCTTACGGCGTCATCGTCCGTCTCTTCGATGACAACTACAGCACTGACAAATGGATTGACGAAGTTCTCTCCGGCATCCACAGATAAGACATGCCCATGCGGTTCGTAGCTGATCCACATGGGCATTTTTTCCGACTAATTCTGGAAGGAAACCTCAATATCGCCGAAATCTGTCTGTTCCGGAAATACCGCAGCTGCTCCTCTGGATACAGATGCGTTCTGATTGAGAATACCCTGGAGCGTACTTGTCACTTCCACGCTTCCGGTTCCCTCGCTGCCGTCTGAAACAGCCTGTCCGTCTCCGCTTTGGTCATCTTCAAAGGTAACTTCCACCTGGCCGCTGTCCGGTTCTGCTGTTTCCATGTCTTCCATACTGACTATAATCTCCGAAGTGTCTGCATTTTCCTGTGTGTTTTCCTGCACAGTTTCCGCCGCTCCGTCTGAAACGGTTCCTGAAGAAACTGCCGCTTCCTCCGTCGTATCGGCCGCTGTATCCACTGCCTCTGCATTGGATGCCGACTGTCCGGTACTGATCATCTGCGCAAGTTCTTCCTGACTTGGATAAAACGACGGCTGACGGATATAACGGAAGCTTGCTCCATATGCCTCTCCTACGGTTACCCCGTTCTTGCTGGAGGAACAGTGAACTGCAATCCAGTCGCCTGCATCCGTTTTTCCGCAGATAATTCCTACGTGATTATTGCTTCCCGCCTCAGGGCCGCTCTGAAATACCAGATCTCCCGGCTGGGCATCCTGCTCGCTGACCACGTTCGCGTTCAGCCACTGCTCAGACGTTCCGTCTCCTACCGCCTGCTGCATGGACTGATCCAGATATCCGTTGATAACCGCCCAGGTGACAAAACCGCTGCAGTCCAGCCCGTAGGCGCGTGTTGTCCCCGTACTGGGGCTGCCTTCCGCCGATACTTTTTCCGCATTTCCCCAGCTGGGGTCTTCCCCGATTACCGTAGACTTGCCGCCCCAGAAATATCCCACCTCTCCTACCAAGGAGTAGGCAGCGGCAATTACATTTACCCGTTCCTCTGAGACATCGTCCCCCACGCTCTGACGGATAAATCCTTTGGCATCCGTCACAATCGCGCAGAGCAGCTTGCAGTCTGTTTCTACATATTTTTTCAGAACCTCTCTGTCGTTCTGCGGAATATTATTTTCTTTAATATATGTGTTGATATGATAATTTCCATAGGAAACATGAGCAGGGTTGTTCTCATCCCTGATCAGAGGATTCATCTGGGCGAAAATCTCCGCCAGTTCACTTTTGGCAGAAGAATCCATGTGGAACTCTTTTACGCCCTGGCTGCTCTTCTGATAAACATAAACCGCAAGAATATCCTGCCAGTTCCGTACAAGCAGAGAATCGGAAGAAGCAGTCTGTCCGTTTTCGCGGGAGTCGCTGGCATCCGTAAGTTTGTTCTTTTCTTTATATTCCTTTTCGATCTGATCCATCACATCCGCAAAATCATCCGAAAATGTAAGCTGGTAATTGTCCTTCAGACTGTCCAGATAAAATTCCTTTCCCGCATGGAGGTTGGAAACCATGCTGCTGTAATATACAGGCGTTCCGGTTTTCGCCGCCCCCGTCCCATCTGTCAGGCTGTCGGCTGTCTCGGCATTATTCAGATCCTGTTTTTTCAGCTGGGTAATTTTATTTTCCATGCTGACAAGAAGTTTATAATTTGTCACCTGCTTCTTCTGCTCGCTCGTCAGAGCATTGTACTCCGTTCTGAGTTCCTTCACCCTGGCCTCATGCTGCAGAGTCAGTTCTTCTTTGGCAAGTGCGTCAATCTTTTCCTTCAGTTCCTTCACCGCCTGATCTTCCTCACCGGGAGCCGCAGTGGGTTCCGGTGTGGCTGAGGGCTCTTCCGGCGTTGTGGTGGGCGGCGCCGTAGGTTCCGGTGTGGCTGAAGGCTCTTCCGGCGCCGCAGTGGGTTCCGGTGTGGCTGAGGGTTCCTCCGGCGCCGTCGTAGGCTCCGGCGTGGCTGAAGGCTCTTCCGGAGGAGCCGTTGGTTCGGGCGCTGCCGTAGGTTCCGGTTCCGCCGTAGGCTCCGGCGACGGAGTGTCCGCGGGCATATCCGTAAATCCGCCGTCTCCGAAATCGGCTGCCTGAGCCGGAACAGAACCGGACAGAACCATCGCCGTCATCAAAGTTATGCATAAATATTTTGTAAGATATTTATTTTTCATCCTGGTAAAGATACTCCCTTCCAAGAACATATCTCTATTCCCCTGCTATAAAGGTATGTCTTCCATATTGCTTCTGTCGCTTACATATAACCTGTTCTATTGTATCATAGGCTTTTTTTAAAATCAACCGCCGGAGCATAGGCCCCGGCGGCTGCATAAGAAATTTCATACTTTTTTCATATTTTATAAAACAAAGGCAGGCCTCTGAACAGAGACAAATCCCCTGCAGAGCTGAAGCGCTCCCTGGAACACCTGAAAACAAACCTCCAGAATATAGCGAATATCGTCCGCAATGTTCCTGGTCTTTTTCAGATAGTCCGCATGGCGGCTTCTGATATAATCTACCAGCTGTTCAAAGTTCGAAAACCGGATTGCGTTCACTGCAAAGCAGTCTGCTTTTCCGCTTTTTATACAGGATTTCAGCTGATTCTTCAGTTCTTTCTCGTAGCTGTTGTGCTCCACCAGAGTGCCTGTAAAAGTTTTATTGTGGGGGAAGGTAAAGTAGTCCGCAATATAGTGGAGAATCTCTCCCAGTCTGCGCCAGAACACTCTTTCCTGGAGCAGATCCGTATTTTCTTTTACAAGGTGTCTCAGCTTATCCTGAACCTCGTCAAAAGTACCAAAAAACTCATGTCTCTTCGTCACGAACGACGGCTTGATATCCGGAAGAATATTTCCCAGGCAGAAAGCCTTTCTGTGAGACTGAAGGCTCTCAGACGCCGTCATCTGATCCGCAAGATATCTTCCTAACAGTATATGTGATTTTTTTCGCAAAATTCCACTTCTTCCTTTTCTTGAAACACTGTTTTCTGTTATCCTTCCTTACTATAGCAGATAGAGATTTATTTTTCAAATAAAGAATTTGTAAATTTTTGAAGAAATTATGTCCAAATATGTACATAATGACGAATTTTTTTCCATTTCAAAATCATGGCATCGGACAGCCGAAAATTCTGGATTACCTGAACACGCACAACGGCACCAGCCAGAAAGAAATTGCCCGGGCCTGCTATATCGAACCCGCCACCCTCACTTCGCTTATCAACCGCATGGAGGGCAGCGGGCTTGTGGAGCGGCGCATGCTGAACGGAAACCGACGGAGTTTCTATATTTTTCTTACTCCGAAAGGGCAGGAACAGGCCCGGCTTGTGGCCGAAGCCTTTTCCCAGCTGGAAGAAGAAGCCTTCCGGGGAATTCCGGAACAAAAACGAAAAGAATTTATTCATCTGCTTATTCAGATCTGCAGCAACAGTTCCGGAAATACGCTGCAGAACGAGGAGGAATCTATATGGAAAAATTAAAACGTTATCTGATATTTCTGATTGGACTTTTTATCAATTCGCTTGGAGTCAGCCTGATTACAAAAGCGGATCTGGGGACTTCTCCCATTTCCTCAGTTCCCTATGTGCTCAGCCTGAATTTTCCTTTTACCCTGGGACAATTCACAATTGTTTTCAGCCTTGTGCTGATTCTGATTCAGTTTCTTATTCTGCGGAAAAATTTCAGACTGGAACATTTGCTGCAGATCCCTGTCTCAGTTCTTTTCGGTTATTTCATTGATCTGTTGACCGCAAAAATAAACAGGCAATATTTCCGGCAAAATCGCCCTGCCTGTCCGGGAAGCATCCGGAGCGCCTGCTCCAAATCCGGATCGCAGGACAGCAGCGTACAGATTGGAGTGTTCAGGCAAAGAATCCCGAGACCAATGGGAAACATATTCAGCCCTTGAGATTCACCAAACAGCAGCGGCAAAAAACAGGCAATCGCACACAGGCCCACTGTATTGACAAGATAACTCTTGTTTGCCATCAGACAGCGCGTCAGATAAACGAATACACTTCCTGCAGGGCCTGTATTCCGAACAGCCCTTTTTGCGGCGACAGCACTGTAAAAATCATAGGCATCTGCAAGAGCCAGATACAGCACCGCCGCAGCAATGCCTGCCGTTGACACAGCCAGCACCGCCGCCCACTGGCACACCAGCAAAATTGCGGCCAGAATACCGGCAGTCCAAAGGAGCGGCAGTAAAATATGACCTTTCCGGCACATCCGATACCCTGCCGCTGTCACCGCACACGCCATACAACCGCAGATAACTGCAGTAATCATTTCCCATATACTCCATGAAGCAGCGGCGAAGAACAGTACCCAGATCAGCAGTGTTTTGGTAATCAGGGTATGTGCTCCCAGCACCAGTACATAAGAAAAGACAAAGCTGCGGTTATCAAAAGGGAGCATAAACATTCCCTGCATATTCTCCATATGCCGCCGCCCGGTAAGCACCTGTCCCATGATACCGGCCGAAAAAAAGGCTGAAGTCAAGTAAAGGATAAACGGCGCAATCGCAATCCGAAATTCAGCCGCATAGACCGCGATGAACAGGAAAGCCGCAGCCAGCATACTTTTCCCAATGCTCTCATGCTTCGGGCCAAAGAACTGTCTGGAGAACGCTTTAATCATGTTTATCATCGGCCAGCACCTCCCGGATGTTTCCGGCGGCGATTTCCCTGCCGGTGAATGTCCTACTGATCCTGCCATGCTCCAAAACCAGCACACGGTCAGAGGTCAGGCAGATACTTTCTAAAATGTGGGAAGAAAACAGAAGCGTTCCATACTGTTTATAGCCGCCCATAAGTTGATACAAAAATTCTGTACTTTGAAAATCCAGTCCGTTCACAGGTTCATCCAAAAGCAGCAACTTGGGCCGCAGGGCAAACGCTGTAATCAAATATGCTTTTTTCAAATTGCCAGTGGACAGCTCCTTTAAGAAAACATCGGTATAATCCTCGAAATGGAAGCCTTTTACCAGACCGGCCACATCCGGCATCGGTACCCCATAGGACACAGATACATAAGCCAGATATTCCCGGAACGTGAAGTACTGAAAAGACCGGTCTTCTGCAAAAACGATGTATCGGTTCTGTTTGAACGCTTTATCGCGGAATGAGAATGGATGACCATCCCATGTCGCACTGTCCAGACGGCAGCCCGGCAGCAGACCGGCCACAGTTTTGATAAAGGTGGTTTTTCCGGCACCGTTCAGCCCGATCAGTCCGACAACTTCACTTGCCCCCAAATCCAGCGACAACTCAGAAAGCACGGGATGATTGACGGTGTACCATACGCTTAAATTATTCAGGGAAAGAAGTGTCGTGCTGCTCATACCGCTCACCTCCGATTTTCTTTATCTTTCTTCCAAAGCGAATAGGCCGAGGCCAGAAATACGATGCCGAGAACAAGGTACAGCACTGCAAAGGGAATGTTCATGGTAACAAAGCTGAAAATCATGCAGCCAATAAACACGATGCCGAGGATCAGGCGAAAATAAAAGTGACGCATACAAATACCTCCTTTATTTCTGTATGTCATTTGGTTTCTTGTTTACAATGTAAGCATATACCAAAAGGAGTCTGTCTGCGGGAATGTCCGCGAACGGCAGGGTTTTGACCACGAAAAAATGGCCTGCAGCCATAAGGCCGCCTGCCATTTATCAAAGCAAAGAGGATTCTGTTCGGATCGGCTGAAAAGACAGGGTAACAACTGACCGAAACACACCATTTTCGTAATCAGTAGTGATGGTGCCATCGTAGCGGTCCGCCGCTGTCTGTACGCTTTTCAGCCCCCAGCCGTGGGAGGCTTTGTCATCCTTTGAAGTTATAAGATTTCCATTTATCTGTTTTGGTGCATTGCCATATCCATTTTCTACTTTGATGATGAGCATGGCATTGATCCGCCGGATTGTCAGGTTAAGAAAGCGCACCTTATCCGGGGCCGTTTTTGCCGCCTCTAAAGCATTGTCCAAAAGGTTTCCCAAAATGGTTGTCAGGTCAACGCTTCGAATATTGGTATTGTGGGGATATTCGATGTTGACCTTTGTTCTGATTTGTTCCTGCTCGGCCGTCGCCATTTTGCTGCTGATCAGATAATCAATGGCCTTGTCGCCCGTCCAGACCGTTTGCGAAATTTCCCGGACAGGAGTCCGCAAATCCCCGCAGTACCGTATTGCCTCCTGAATAGCGCCTTGCGTAAGGCATTGGTAAATGGCCTCAATATGATTATGCAAGTCATGATACAGCTTGGCATTGTTTTCATAGGTACGGCTTAACGCCTGATAATCCCGTTCCAGGATTTCCGCCTGATCCTGCTTCAATTGTGCAATTTCTGACTCCATTTCCCGCTGGCGGCTTAAACGATAGAATAAAACGGAAAACAGCAATACCATTGAAAGAATAACCCAGGTGCCGGTTTGATCGTCGCTTAACGGTAAGATTGTCTGCTCAGAGAGCGAAACTGCTCCAAACAGCCCCAGCATAACCACCGCAGACGCCAGCCGCACAGGCACAGACGATTTTTTCTTTTGTTTTGCCAGAAGTACCGCAATCCCCAGCATTACCAACCGAACCAGCCAAATACCTGCAAAGTGCTCCGGAGCATTCGGATCAACATAGTTTTCTGAACGGAACAGAATGCCCAAACCTGCCTGAAACAAAAAGTCCCAAAGCGCCACGCCGATTTCATAGATAATAGCCAGGAACAGACAAAGGTTTAATTTCTCCCGCAGATAATACCATGCAGCTGCCGAGATAACCAACACTTCAGCAGCTATCACACCGATGGACGGCAGCGACACCGCCTGCAGGACGGTAACGAGGCATCCGCCAGCGGCGGTCAGCAGCAGGACTTTCTGTTCCAGAGAAAAGTTTGTCAGTCTTGTCACGAGACAAAGCCCCAAAAGCAGGCGCAGTTCGTTTGTGAAAAGGTAAGAAAAAATTCGGATCCAATCCATCATATATGCGCCCCCCAAAACTGATTGATCTGCCGCTTGACTTCCTGCAAGTGGGAGCGGCTGATCGGCAGCTGGTCGCCGTTTTTCAGCACGGCAATACTGCTGCTGACTTTCATAATCTGAACGATATTGACGATATAGCCGCGGTCAATGAAGATAAATTCCGGTGCATTCAGTTCGTCAAATACCTGCTGTAAACTCTTTCGCACTTTTGAAGTTCCGGCCCTGGCCACGATGCTGGCATTTTTACCGTCCCGCCGGATATAAAAAATATCCTTATAAGGTATCTTTTCCATACGGTTTGCGGTCTGGATTGTGTACTCCTGACCATCTTCCAGCTCAATCAGTTTTGCGGCGTCAGACACAGCGGCGGTCAGTTTCGCTTCCAGATTGTTCTTCGGCACATAGCGGAAAATGGACAGTTCAAAGGCGTCAATGGCATACTCTGTGTGAGAAGTCACAAAGATAATCCTAACATTCGGGAGAAATCCTTTAATCTTTTGCGGGATCTCCATGCCGCTAATTCCCGGCATTTCGATGTCCAGCAAAATCAAGTCATAGAAAAAAGCATCATCGGTTATATCATAAAGCAGGTTTTTGCTTTGGGTGTAACTCTTTATCTCACACCCAATCCCTTCCGACTGCAAACACTCTCTAACGATTTTCTCATGTAAAGCAACAGAGCTTTCCTCATCGTCACATATCGCAATCTTTATCACAGCTATCACCTCGTTTCTTACCTCTCCCGTCAGTCGGCTTTTCCGCATCTTAGGATATCAGCCAAACAAAACGTAATCCTTTCTTGCACCCATCTTTTCTGCTTAAAACCTGCTGCAATATAGTATATACGGTCAAACAAACAATAGCAATATTCGTCCTTCCTTTTAGTGGTCCGGCTGCAGATTATTCTCCACAGTCTTCCGTATTCTCCGCCATAAAAATAAGGAAAGAATCACCGCCGCATAATCTGTCAGAGACTGTCCCAAAATCACGCCGTTCAGTCCGAACAAAGCTTTCAGAAGGTAAAGGAGCGGGATCAGCAGAATCCCCTGGCGCAGGACGGATAAAACTGTAGCCGGGAACGCATGTCCTACCGACTGCATGCAGTTCATATTTACAAACAGAATCCCGATCACCGGACCGGAAAGCATGTAGGCAGTAAGCATTTTTACTCCATAGGCAATCACATCGCTGTCGCTGATAAAGAGGCTGATTATCGGTTCACGGAATATAAAAAACAGAACTGTGGCGATAATGCCCGCGATAACACAGCACTTCTTTGTATAGGACTCTACACCCCGGAACCGCTCCATATTCCCGGAGCCATAATTATATCCGAGAAGAGGCTGTATTCCATTCGCAATTCCCATCTGAAGGAATGTAATAAACATATTCGCCTTAAATACAATTCCGATGGCGGCCACAGGGTTGTTTCCATATTCCACCAAAAGCTGATTCAGTACAATTGTAGAAACACTCATAAGCGCAGAAAAAATTGTCGTCGCAATTGCGGCTCCTGCAGTTCCCTGATCCAGTACGGAAATAAATATCGGGTCAAGCACAATGTTGGCTATCGTACCGATCATGCTTCCGAACATCGCCTCCTTGCTTGCCCCCTCGGCCCGCACGATAAAGCTTGCCGCCGCTGACCAGATAATAAAAGGAGCGCCGTAGGAAATGTGAAATGTATAGCCTGCGGCAAACTCATAAGTCTGGGCGTCCGCGCCGAATATTCTCAGAATCGGATCCATAAACAGAATCAAAACAGCCGTAAAAATAATTCCGATTATCAGCGATGCATAAGTAACAAATGCCGAGACATTGGCGGCCCTCTTCTTATTCTGCGCTCCCAGCGCCATAGAAAGCACCGCGCTTCCGCCCATACCCAGCATATTGGCAAAGGCCATCAGAAGGATAAAGATAGGTATTGTAAACCACTGTTACCAGACTGCTGATCACACTGGGAACGGCCATTTTCATAACCGCCTTTGATATCTTCATATTTCCCATCAGTTCTTTTTCATCCATCTTGTCGTTCCTCCCGTTCCAGATTTTCCAGCATTTTTGATGTGATTTTCTTAAATTGTTCCTGGTCTTCCTGCGAAATTCCCTCCAGCAGGATTTCTTCTGAATGTTCAATTTCCTTCCGAAGAATTTTTCTGATCCTGTCCGCTTCTTCCGTAAAAACAAGTTTTTTGTATCTTCCGTCTTTTTCATCTTTTACTCTGCGGATAAGATTTCTCCGAATTCTGTATTTCCTCTTTACTCCATAACGCAAAAGAACCTGCCATGAGAACAGTCAGCAAAATTTTTTTACCCTCTGTTCTCTGCGGCAGGTTCCTGTCTGCAAAAATCAACTATTATTTTTCCTCTTGAAAGGGGAGCACATTCTTTACTGCGTCCTCCAAAGTGATTTCTCTGTCATCGTGATCGATATCGATAAGATGATATCTGTCATTTCCCATCTTCAGTTCTTTCATGTAGCTCAGCTGTCTGAGTCCATGGCAGGACTCCATTCTTTCCACCAGCGCATGTCTGTCTTCCTCCTTCAGCGCATACACCAGATCTACGGAAGCCTGGTCGATTGCCAGAATATCCGTTGAAGCAAGAATTCCGATATTCGGAGTCACCACCGGTTCCGCAGCAACGCCCTCGCAGTCGCAGGACACGGACATATTGCGGATAACATTTACATAGGCAATCTGTTCTCCGAAATGATCCGTCACTGCCTTTGCGGATTCTGTCATCCTCTCCATAAACTCCTCATTGGAAATATCCCACATGTCATCTGAGCCCGGTGTTGTGTGGATCATCTTCTTTCCGACTCTTCCGTCAGCGCATCCAATACCGATATTTTTATTGGAGCCGCCGAAGCCTTCTTTGGAATGTCCTTTGAAATGAGTCAGCACAAACAGGGAATCATAAGCATCCATAATATCCCCCGGCCGGAATCCCGCATCTTTGCAAATAACCGGCTCAGAACGGCGTCCCGTACATATCGTAGGGCGTCACCTGATAAACGTAGTAATTCAGCCAGTTTGTATAAAGATTATTGGCGTGTGCCCTCCACATAAGAAGCGGCTTGTTGGAAGGATCGTCATTCCTGTAATAATTTTCCGGAATTTCAATCGGCAGTCCCTTTCCCATGTCCCTTTTATATTCACCGTCCAGGGTAATTCTGTCATATTCCGGATGTCCCATCACAAAAATCCGGCGGCCGCCTCCCGCCATGGCAAGGAACAGTCCCGCCTCCTCCGATTCCGCCAGAATCGTAATATCTTGGCAGGCCCGGATGTCCTCTATGGGAACTTCTGTATGTCTGGAATGAGGAGCCAGAAACATATCGTCAAATCCCCGCACCAGGGGGATCTTCCTGTTCAGAACTTTATGCCAGAAAAGACCGAACATTTTTTTCTCCAGAGGTCTCTTTTTGAGATGATAAAAATGATAAAGCGCCGCCTGGGCCGCCCAGCAGAGAAAAATCGTGGAGGTCACATGGGAATCCGTCCAGTCCATGATCGCTTCCAGCTCTTTCCAGTAGTCCACATCTTCAAATTCCATCTGCTCCACCGGAGCGCCGGTAATGATCATTCCGTCAAATTTCATATCTTTCAGCTCGGAGAAAGTCTGGTAAAACTTATTCAGATGACTAAGGGATGTATTTTTTGCCTGATGGCTCTCCACTGCCATAAATGTCACATCCACCTGAAGGGGGGTGTTGGACAGCGACCGGAGAAGCTGAAGCTCCGTCTCCTCTTTCAGAGGCATCAGATTCAGAATCAAAATCTGTATGGGACGTATGTCCTGATGAACCGCCCTTTTTTCATCCATAACAAAAATGTTTTCTCTTTCCAGGATCTCCTTGACAGGTAGATCGCTTTGTATCTTAATCGGCATTGGCCCGTTCCTCCTTTTCGTAATGATCCGTCAGGATTCCTGCTCTGCAAGCTCCAGAAAATCCTGTTCTGAGATAACAGGGACCCCAAGTTCCCTGGCTTTTTTATTCTTAGAAGAATTGGAAGTTTTATCATTGTTGATCAGGTAATTTGTTTTTCCGGTTACCGTTCCCGTCACCTTGCCCCCAAGGGATTCAATCAGCTTTTTGGCTTCGCCTCTGTTTGCAAAATGTTCCAGGCTTCCGGTAATTACAAAATTCACCCCGGCAAAAATCTGACTGCCTGCCGCTTCCTCCCTGTGAATGTGAAGATGCGTCAGCAGGTGATCCAGCTTCCGGTTGTTCGCCTCCTCTTTAAAATAATCTGTCAGGCTTTTGGCAATCACCGGCCCGATTCCGTCTATGGCGCTGATCTCCTCCTCATCCGCACGGCGAATTTTCTCAAGATCATCGTCAAAATGACGGCAGATGACTTTTGCATTGGCAAGTCCGATGTTTGCGATTCCCAGACTGTAAATCACCTTTGCCAGAGTCGTCTCTCTGGCCTTCTCCAGGCTGCTCATCAGATTTTCAAAAGACTTCTCCCCGAAGCCTTCCATGGAGACTATTTCGTCCCGGTACTTCCCGATTTCAAAAATATCTCCAAAGTCGCGGATAAATCCCCGGGCAATAAACTTTTCCAGGGTTGCCTCGGAAAGTCCGTCAATGTTCATGGCGTCCCTGCTTACAAAGAGGGTGAACGCCTTGATTTTTTTCGCCACACAGTCAGGATTCATACAGTAGAGCGACTCCACCTCATTCTCCCGGATCACCCTGGCCTCCTGCCCGCAGACGGGACAGGTATCCGGAATTTTCAGATTGCCGCTTCTTGTAAGATTCTCCGCGATCTGCGGGATAATCATATTTGCCTTATACACCTGAATGGTATCGCCGATCCCGAGTTCCAACTCTTTAAGAATGCTCACATTGTGCACGCTTGCCCGGCTGACGGTGGTTCCCTCCAGCTCCACAGGATCAAACACGGCTATGGGATTGATCAGTCCCGTCCGGGAAGGGCTCCACTCTATTTCTCTCAGAACGGTCTCCCTGATTTCATCCGCCCACTTAAAAGCAAAAGAATTTCTCGGAAATTTTGCCGTGCTTCCCAGCGAATCTCCGTAGGCGATGTCGTCATACAGAGCCACCAGGCCGTCCGACGGAAAATCATTGGTTTCTATTGCAGCGGCGAAGGCGTCCATTGCCTCGTCAAGATTTTCGGCTGTGACAATTCTGTATTCCACTACGTCAAATCCCTGGCTTTTCATCCACTCCATCTGAAATTCTCTGGAGTTGTGCATATCCACATCCTGGGCGGACACAAGAGAAAAAGCGTAAAAATAGACGTTTCTCTCCGCCGTTACCTGGTTATTCAGCTGGCGTACCGACCCGCTGCACAAATTTCTGGGATTTTTATACCTGGCATCCACATCCTCAATAGACTGATTGATTCTCTGAAAATCCGAATACCGGATGACCGCCTCCCCCCGGAGCACAAGGCGTCCCTGAAAAGGAATTTTCAGAGGAACATTCCGGAACACTCTGGCATTATTGGTTACCACCTCGCCCACAACGCCGTTTCCGCGCGTTACTGCCTTCTCCAGCTCCCCATGGTCGTAAGTCAGCACAATGGTGAGCCCGTCCATCTTCCATGACAGAAGCGTTTTCCGGGGGCCGATAAACTCCCTGAACACTTCCCTGTCCTTTGTTTTGTCCAGCGAAAGCATGGGCGTCTCATGGGTTTCCTTTGGAAGAGAATCTACTGCCTCATACCCTACGTTTACCGTCGGGCTGTCTGCAAGGACGATTCCCGTTTCCTTTTCCATTTTTTCCAGCCGGTCGTACAGTTCGTCGTACTCCCGGTTGCTCATAATCTCCCGGTCTTCCTGATAATATGCCTTTGCCGCCTCGTTCAGTTTCTTTACGAGGTCTTTCATCTGCTGCAGGGCTGTCTCCATAGCGTCCTCCTGTTACTGTTTCATTTGATGAATGTCGGATCCTTCTGCTCAGTTCACGGAACTCGTCCGGACGGATCTTCCGGTATTCTCCCGGTTTCAGACCGTCCACCGTCAGGTTCATGATCCGGATCCTTTTTAATTCTTCCACCTGATATCCGAAATATTCGCACATTCTCCGGATCTGACGGTTCAGCCCCTGCGTAAGAATGATGCGGAAACTTTTTCTGCCTGTCCGCTCCACTCTGCATGGTCTTGTCACCGTGTCCAGAATCGGGACTCCCTGTGCCATCTTCCTCAGGAACTCCTCTGTCAGCGGGCGGTCTACCGTTACCAGGTACTCCTTTTCATGATAATTTCCCGCCCTCATAATGCGGTTTACCAGATCCCCCTGGTTCGTCAGCAAAAGAAGGCCCTCCGATTCCCGGTCCAGACGTCCCACCGGATAAATCCGCACCGGATAATCCAGATACTCGGTAACTGTGGTTTCCTGTCTCTGCTTTTTCGTGCTGCAGACAATCCCCCGCGGCTTATAAAACAAAAGAAGTACCTTTTCCTGCTCTGCCTGAACGGGCTTTCCATCCAGACAGACCGCCGCGTCGCCGGGAATTTTTTCTCCGGTGACCGCCACCCGTCCGTTAACCGTGACTCTCCCGGCGTCCGTCAGCCTGTCCGCCTCTCTCCGGGAGCAGACTCCTGCGCTGCTGAGATATTTATTGATTCTGATCATTTCTGTACAATCTGTATTTATCCGTTTTTTGTCCATTGTTCCATTATATATTTTTTTCCTTTTATTCGCAACAAGCAAATAAGAGGCAGGGTTGTATTTTTGTGTCGAATATTGTATACTTTAGCAAATATCTTCTACTGCCGCAGCAGCTGAGGCGGGAAGATCGGCAGCGCAAAGTACAAGCAAAAATCCAATTCTGACGGCTGCGCTGAGTATGACAATCAAATAAAGGAGGAAAAAACATGCCAGGTCACAACAGGCGGACAAATCTTCTGCTTCTTCTGATCGCGGTTTTGCTCTGTGCAGGCTCCGCCCTGATTTTTTCACAGTCTTCCGCAGAACCGACGCTGATCAAAGACGGCACAATCGAATTGTTCGTTTCCAAAGGCATTGACAATTCCGCTTCCACATCCGATGACGAGGAAAACGGCCGGGATTCTTCTCAGAACGGCGGCGGGGAAACTCCGACTCCGGCAGTTTCTCCCACTGCAACTCCCACTCCTGTACCCTCGGCAACCGCGTCCCCGGAAGCCGCTTCCGGAGTATGGACCTCCAGCGGAAGCAATTGGATGTTTCTGGTAAACGGGAATCCTTATACAGGCTGGCTGACGGATACAGACGGAAAAAGATACTTTTTCAACCAGGACGGAATTATGCACACCGGATGGCTTGATTATGAAGGGAAACGGTATTACATGGATCTGGACGGGATTATGCAGACCGGAATAGTCACTGTAGAAGGCAAAAGCTATGAACTGCTGGACGACGGATCTCTGAAAGGCTACACCCCGGCAAGTCCTACCCCGGTTCCTACACAGGCCCCTGAGGCATCCGCAGTTCCTGCAGAACCAACAGCAGCTCCCACGTAAAATAGTGCGGAGCTGTTTTCTGTTCCCGCAGAATTCCCGGCCGCTTCTTTGAAGGGGTAAAAATACAGCAAAGGGCACAGGAAATGATTTCCTGTGCCCTGATTATTTCTTCATCTCATAGTCGGCAAAGTCCGGAGACAGCCATAAAGTGCTGTTCTACTCCAGAAGACTGCTGTGTACATACCCGGTCTGTCCATTGTAATCAATCTGTACCCATTCGCCTTCCTGGCCGAACTTCTCTACCTCAGTTCCTGCTTCCAGACCACCTATGATATCACCCTCTGTACTTGCTTCCGCACGCACATTGCATCCTTCCGTAACCGTCAGCATAGTTCCGCTGGCCGCTGTTTCAGAAGAACCCGCGTCTTCTCCCAGTCCATCCAGGAACTGAGCAAGGGCCTGGTTGTCCTGCTGTGCCTGATCATACTCTGTCTGAACCTCCTGCCGCAGATTCTGAACATCTTCATCTGTCAAAAGGCTGTCCATATACTGAGAAATCTCCGTATCCTGATCGGCAGCTCCAAGAATCTGATAGTTGCCGGCATTATCCTGCACCACATAAGCGTATCCTAATGAAGGTACCGGCGTTGTAATTCCGCTGCAGATATAGTCATAACAGGTATAAACTACATAAGAATTATCATCCAACCCCTTTTTCGTATATACATTGCCTACCTGATAGCCTTCGATATAATCCTTGGCGTTCGTAATTCTGGACTCGTCAGAAGCTGACAGATCACTGACCAAGGTTCTTAATGTTGTAATATCTCTTTCCCCTAAAGCCTTGTAGTAGCTTTGCATAAATGCAGTAATCTCTGCACTGCCCTCTTCCAAGGGATTCGTATCTTCTTCTTTCTTCCCGTCGTTTGCCTCCACATCATCTTCCGGAGAAGAAGGAACATTTCCCTGGCTGTTGTCCTGAACTGTATTCTGGTCTTCATCAGAAGTACCCTTCCCACTTCCGACACAGGCACGAATGCCGAAGAACAATACAGCTACGATTATCAGAATCACGCCTCCCAGCATAAAATAGCGGAGGTTATCTGATAACCATTCTCTGAAATTATCCAAGTTCTTGTCCTCCTTAAATTACACAGCGCCGGAACTTTCCTCCTGTCCCGCGCAAACACACCTGAAGGGAATCGAACCCCCGCACATGGTACCGGAAACCACTGCTCTATCCACTGAGCTACAGGTGCATATCGAAATATGTGATACTGTTACCACTTCGACATCAGATATCATACCACATAATATATAAAAAGTAAAGTTTTTTCTTTTTTATTAAGAATTAAAAAAGTTTAAAAAAGCAATCCAGTGGGGAAATACTTAAAAAACACCCCGAAAAAGTACGGCAAAGTGGGAGATGGGAGAGCTCTTTTCCATCTGTAAAATAGTTCCATTGCATTGGCTGCCGCAGCCAGGATATAATTACAGCAGAAAGAAGCGCCTATGATAAAATGTAAAAAAATTCATCGAAAGGTATCGTAAAAATATGAAAAACAGAACTATCCTCAGATGCATTCTTTCCGCTGCAATATGCAGCTGCTGCCTTTTTCCGGCGCAGGTCTTCGCAGCATCATCTGCAGAAACATCATCTGCAGAAAACAGCCAAATCACGGATTTCTCTGTAAAGCTCTTTCAGGCTTCCATGGAAGATGGCGCCAATACGCTGATTTCTCCTCTCTCCGTACTGTCCGCCCTTTCCATGACTGCAAACGGCGCGGCAGGCAGCACACTGGAGCAGATAGAAAACGTATTCGGCCTGCCGGTCGCAGAGCTTAACAAGTACTTCAGCCGTTATCTGTCCGAAGAAGACGACAGTCTGTCCATCGCAAACTCTGTCTGGATCAACGACAGCAGCGGGCTCCCTGTCAGCCCGGACTTCACAGAAGCCGTATCCGGCTTTTATCGTGCGGAATGGTTTGAGGAACCCATGGATGGGGAAACACTCCAAAAAATCAACGACTGGGTAAATGAAAAAACAGAGGGAATGATCCCGCAGATTCTGGATCAGATTCCGGAAGACGCCCTGATGTATCTGATCAATGCGCTTACCTTCCAGGCAAAATGGGAGGAAGTGTATGAAGACTATGATGTTTACGGAGGTGTTTTCACAGAAGAAGACGGAACAGAGCTTGAGACTGATATGATGCGCTCCACAGAATCCACCTACCTTGAAGGGGAAAGCGCAGAAGGATTCCTGAAATATTATGAAGGCGGAAAATATGCCTTCGCCGCTCTCCTTCCGGATGAGTCCATCCCACTGGACGAATACGCCGAATCCCTGACCGGCGAGGAGCTCCGGGAAATCCTTTCTGAAAAGAAAACCGATTACACCATCCACGCTGAAATCCCAAAATTCACCTCAGAAACAGAGACCGAGCTCTCGCAGGCGCTGAAAAATATGGGAATTACCGATGCATTTTCCGATAGCGCCGACTTTTCCGGTCTTTTTGACACCGAAGCCAATCCCGGCGTCCAGATCAGCAGAGTGATTCACAAAACTTTTATCGAGGTAAACGAACAGGAAACGAAGGCCTCCGCCGCCACTGCCGTGGAAATCGCGGAGACCGCCTATCTGCCGGATGAAAATGAAAAATATATTTCTCTTAACCGGCCTTTCCTCTATATGCTGGTGGACTGCGAGGAAAATATCCCGTTATTTATCGGCACCATGTATACGCCGGAGGAGTGAAAGTCGCTCCTCCGGTCAGTCAATACTCATTCAGAAGAGTGGCTTCATCCGTCCCAAGTACAGTCATGTAGGTTCTCATGGAATCTCTCCGGTATCCGGTCCGCCATCCTATACTGGCTGACGGATCCTCTGTCATCTTTGTTATGGTAAAATACGCGGTGTCATCCACGATGTCCAGATCGGCAACAAAGGTCTCTCCGTTTCCGGAATGGCCGCCGATGTCCGTATATCCAAGAGCAGCTCCTGCCTCCTGAGAAAGCACGACTTTGTACTGCCCGCTGTTGTCTGTCAGTGTCTGGACGCTGCCGTCCATGCAGACAATATCGCCAATGTCGCTTAACACAAAGGAACTTGGAGCGGTCTCTCCTGTCTCAAGATTCATTCCGTAAACATCCTCTGCAACCCAGCCGTCCCAGGATCCTGCGTTGGAATATCCCTCTCCGGAATAATAATACAAAGTCGAAACGCCATCTTTCTCCTGGATATAAATCTTTGGAAAATTAACCTGCTGCGGACCGGAAGGATCCAGAACAGTGGAAAAACTTCCGTCATATCCAACTCGGTAAATACCTCCTGCCGCGAAAAAGATCCCGGTGCCTCCGTAAAATCCGCAGGTGAAATAGATCCCATCCTCCTGCATCAGGGTATCTCCTATGGCAAGCATTCCATAATCTGCATATTCCTGAGGCATCACAATGCTGCCAACCGTGATCTGATTATTTCCATCCAGACCGATACGGTAAATATCCATGCGATTTTCTGCGGCGATGCCGTAATACACACTGCTGTCATCAGCGCCAATATAAGCAGCCTCCGCCGGAGCAAGAAGCGTCTCGCTGCCGTCTGCGGCAATGGCCAGAATCCCTCTGGTATAATCCTGGGCAATTACCGCCTCCCGCTGCGGCAGCGCCTCAAGAACAGCTGTCGAATCATAGGACGTCACCGGTTCGCCGTTCAGCTGGCATACGCCCCAGGAAGAATAGCCTTTTTCATAATAAATCCGACCGCCGGAAATAAACAGCGGACCCGTTCCCGTATCCTGGATTAG
>DWYN01000103.1 GCA_019118645.1 Candidatus Blautia excrementipullorum
CAGGACAGGTGATCGCGGCTGCACAGACGAAAGGGTGCAGACGAGGAAAGTCCGGGCTTCACAGGGCAGGATGCCGGATAACGTCCGGTGGAGGCGACTCCCAGACCAGTGCAACAGAAATAAACCGCCTCTCCCTGCGGAGAGGTAAGGGTGGAAAGGCAGTGTAAGAGACTACCGCCGTTCTGGTAACAGAACGGGCACATGTAAACTCCATTCGAAGCAAGACCGAAAAGAAAGCGATACGGCTGCCCGTCGTGCTTTCAGGTGGGTCGCTGGAGCCATCTGGCAACAGATGGCCTAGATAGATGATCACCCAACGACATAACCCGGCTTATCGTTCTGGTTGCCGGATAAAGAAAAATCCCGTCTCTACGGACGGGAAAAGAAAGGAACCTGCTTGTCCTCTGGACAATCAGTATCGAAAAATCCCGTCTCTACGGACGGGATTTTTCTCATTTGTTGCGTTTGCCTCTGTATTTTTCTTCGCAGTATTTGCATCTGTAAATCTCTTTTTCTTCATCGGCAAGGATAAATACCTGATCCAGCCCCTGCTCGATAGATGTGATGCAGCGGGGGTTTTTGCATTTGATTACGTTTGTGATCTGCTTTGGAAGTTTCAGCTGCTTTTTCGCAACAATCTGTTCGTCTTTGATGATATTCACGGTGATGTTGTGATCAATGAAGCCCAGAATATCCAGATCAAGATCTTCTATCGGGCATTCTACTTTAATAATATCCTTTACGCCCATCTTATTGCTGCGCGCGTTTTTGATAATCGCTACTGTGCAGTCAAGCTTGTCAAGCTTCAGATCGTGATAAATTGTCATTGCCTTGCCGGCCTTGATGTGATCGAGAACATAGCCCTCCCGAAGTGCTCCAACATTTAACATGATACATCCACCTCCAACAATGTAAGAATCAGCGCCATCCGTACATAGACGCCGTACTGTGCCTGCTTGAAATATGCGGCTCTTGGATCGGAATCCACCTCCACGGCAATTTCATTGACCCTGGGAAGGGGATGGAGAATATACATATCTTCCTTTGCCAGCTCCATTTTCTGTTTGTCCAGTATGTAGAAATCCTTCATGCGGACATAATCTTCTTCATTGAAGAAACGTTCCTTCTGAACACGGGTCATATAAAGAATATCCAAATCAGGAAGGGCGTCTTCCAGCCTTTCGACTTCCTGGTATTCCACATGATTTTTCTGCAGCACATCTTCCCGGATGTAGCTTGGAACACGAAGTTCCTCCGGAGAAATCAGGACGAATTTCACATTATCGTAGCGTACCAGCGCTTCGATGAGAGAATGTACGGTACGTCCGAATTTCAGATCTCCGCACAGACCGATGGTAAGATTGTCAAGCCTTCCTTTTAAAGAACGGATGGTAAGCAGGTCGGTGAGAGTCTGGGTAGGATGCTGGTGACCGCCGTCACCTGCGTTGATTACAGGAATAGAAGAAGCCATAGAAGCAACCAGAGGAGCCCCTTCCTTGGGATGACGCATGGCACAGATATCCGCGTAGCAGGATGTAACACGAATGGTATCGGCAACACTTTCGCCTTTGGCGGCGGAACTGGAATCCGCGGTGGAAAATCCGAGAACTTTGCCGCCCAGGTTCATCATGGCAGCTTCAAAGCTCAGACGCGTCCGCGTGCTTGGTTCATAGAATAAGGTGGCAAGCCGCTTTCCTTCGCAGACATGCGCATATTTATCAGGATGTTTCTCGATGTCGTTGGCCAGGGTGAGAAGCTCGTCCAGCTCCTCTACGGAAAAGTCCAACGGGCTCATTAAATGTCTCATATGGTACCTCCCATTTTGAAATAGAAACTTTAAAGAAGGACTCTTAAAGTTCTCTTTCACACCATCATATAATAGACTGTCGTATTTTTCAAGAAGATTTCGTAAGTATTTTCTCGAAAAGCAGTCCTGTTACAAACCACACCGGAGCATAGTCCAGCCGGATTACTCCTTTTACATGGAAAGGGGTGCCGCTGTAGTCCCAGGGGCAGATTCCAAAATGCTTCAGAAGGCTTCCGGTGGAAAATTCCGCAAGAAAAATTCCGGCTGTGTAGAGACAGCCGCGAAATACTGCCGGAAGCGAGGAGATTTTCTGATATACGGGAGCGATTACAGCCGCGCACCCGTAAATGGGAAACATGAGAAGGGAGGTCTTTCCCATCATCGTAAACTGTCCGGCAAGCAGAGCGTGAAATCCGGTCCAGAAAATTTCCAGACACCATCCCAGAGAACCGCAGATTAAAAAGTTGTGCTTCACTCTTAATACCTCCTGATGTATAAATGCAGGTGACCTGTTTTACATAAATTTAACTTTCATATAGTATTGCCTGCCCTTGAAAAAATAATACACAAATGCTATATTTATCAGAAGAGAGTAGCTACTGGAGGAAAATTAACAAATGACAGATTTGCAGGAATGCAGAAAAGAAATTGACCAAATCGATAGCGAGATCGTGAAACTGTTTGAAAAACGGATGAAAATCAGCGAGGAGGTCGCCGAATACAAAATACATACAGGAAAACGGGTGCTGGATTCCCGGAGAGAACAGGACAAACTGAAAGCACTGAGGGAGCAGGCACATGGAGAATTTAATAAGCTTGGAGTGCAGGAAGTCTTTCAGCAGGTCATGGCAATCAGCAGAAAGCGCCAGTATCAGCTTCTGACAGCCAGCGGCGCCGACTCGCCTCATGATTATGAAATTGTGGAGAAACTTCCTTTAAATGATGTGAACGTAGTTTTTCAGGGAGTGGAGGGAGCTTACAGCTATGCGGCTATGCGCGCATATTTTCCTGATGAAATCAAAAACTATCATGTAAAGACTTTCC
Source organism: Candidatus Blautia excrementipullorum (assembly GCA_019118645.1). GTDB lineage: Bacteria > Bacillota > Clostridia > Lachnospirales > Lachnospiraceae > Blautia_A > Blautia_A excrementipullorum. The sequence continues at coordinate 2,852 of DWYN01000103.1, forward strand.
GGAACGCAATGGAGGAAGCTGCTTCCGGACGGGCGGATTACGCAGTGCTTCCTATTGAAAATTCTACGCAGGGGATTGTTACGGATATTTATGATCTTCTGACAGAATATCAGCTTTATATTGTGGGCGAGCAGGTGGTTCGGGCGGATCATGTGCTTCTGGGCCTTCCGGGAGTTTCTGCGGAGAAGATTGAGACCGTGTATTCCCATCCCCAGGCGCTGGCCCAGTGTAAAAAGTATCTGGAGAGACACCCGGACTGGAGAACAGTAAAAACAGAAAATACGGCCGCGTCTGCGAAAAAAGTAAAAGAGGAAGGAGATCCTTCCCAGGCGGCGATTGCCAGCAGAGAAGCAGGGGAATTTTATGGATTGTCGGTTCTGGCAGAAAATATCTGCCATAATGGCGGAAACGTTACCAGGTTTATTATTGTCAGTGCCAGACCGGTATATGAAAAAAATGCGGCAAAAGTCAGCGTTTGCTTTGAGCTGCCCCATGAGAGCGGGACCCTCTATAATATGCTTTCCCATATCATATATAATGGACTGAACATGACGAAAATTGAATCAAGGCCAATCCCGGGAAAAACATGGCAGTATCGGTTCTTTGTGGACTTTCAGGGGAATCTTAAGGATCCTGCGGTAAAGAACGCGCTGAGAGGGCTGGAGGCGGAGGCGGACAGCATGCGTGTTCTGGGAAATTATGGACAACAGGAGGAAGCATAAATGACAGGAATACAGGAATGTGTGCTCTACCGGGGCTTTGAGAGGGAAGAGATTCTTGATAAAATGACAGCTCTTATGGACAGTCTGGAAAGAGAAGAGGAGCGCCTGGAGGAAAAGAAACCGATGTTTTACGAATGTGTCAGCGGCCTGCTGGAAACTGCCGGGGCCTACGGATTCTCAGGGAATCTCTGGCACAATTATCTGACGCTTCTTCTGGTGAACCATGAAAACGCCTTCAGTACTGCCTGCGAAATCCGAGGGGCAGTAAAGGGGACAATCAATGCATTCGCTCTTCATGATTTTTCGATTTTCAAACAACTGTATGACTTTGATCTGACAAAATTTGACCGTGTGTTCGGCACATCCTGCAGTCAGGCCCTCTGCAGCTATGAGGCGCCTGAGGATTCGGGAAAGATGTTCAACAAAAGAATAAGGGACCGGATCTGTCAGATGAGCGTAACTCTTGCCAGGGCGGAAAACACGGAAGAATTTATGAAAGATATGGTTCAGTTCTATAAAGATTTCGGTGTCGGAAAGCTTGGACTGCACAAAGCCTTCCGTGTGGAGCACGACAGAGACGGACGGGTAGTGATCGCGCCGGTAACAAGGATCGCCCATGTCCGCCTGGAAGATCTGGTAGGATATGAAATCCCAAAACAAAAGCTTATCGAAAATACGGAAGCTTTTGTGCAGGGAAGAAAAGCCAATAACTGCCTTCTGTTCGGAGATGCGGGAACCGGGAAGTCCTCCAGCATCAAGGGCATTCTGAACAGATATTATGAGGACGGACTTCGTATTATTGAAATCTACAAGCACCAGTTCCAGGATCTGAACCAGGTGATTGCTCAGATTAAGGACAGAAATTATAAGTTTATTATCTATATGGACGACCTTTCCTTTGAGGAGTTTGAAATTGAATACAAATATCTGAAAGCTGTGATTGAGGGCGGCCTGGAGAGAAAACCGGACAATATCCTGATCTATGCCACCAGCAACCGGCGTCATCTTGTCCGGGAGCGGGCGGGAGACAAGCTGGAGCTGGCCGATGAAGACGATCTTCATTCTTCCGATACTGTTCAGGAGAAGCTTTCTCTTGTATACCGCTTTGGCGAGCGGATTTATTTCGGCGCTCCGGACAGAAAAGAGTTTCAGAATATTGTAAAGGTGCTGGCGGAACGCCATAGAATTAAAATGCCGGAAAAACAGCTTCTTCTGGAAGCGGGGCAGTGGGAACTTTCCCATGGAGGACTGACAGGCCGGACTGCGCAGCAGTTTATTGATCATCTGCTGGGAAAGGGCGAAGGCACAGAATAAAAGAAAGAAAAGGTTCCTCCGGAAAGATCTGTCCGGGGACGTCAGGAACAGATAGCGATGAATTTACAGGAAGGAGACACAATATATGGCAGTAACAGTTTTTGCCGCAATTGACATTGGCTCTTATGAAGTCAGCATGAAAATTTTCGAGCTTTCAAAAAAAGCAGGCCTGCGGGAACTGAATCATGTACGTTATCGTCTGGAAATCGGAAAGGGAGTATATTCTTCCAGACGGCTGGATCATGAGATGGTAGATGCGATCTGTGTGATTCTCAAAGATTTCAGCAGGATTATGGAGGAATTCGGCGCGGAAGGCTACCGGGCCTGTGCCACCAGTGCATTCCGGGAGATGGTGAACCCTGTAATTATCCTGGAACAGATTTACCAGAGGACGGGCATACGTGTGGAAATACTCAGCAATGCAGAGCAGCATTTCCTGGGATACAAATCCATCGCAGCTATTGAAGCGGGCTTTAAAAAAATGATTCAGAAGGGAACTGCGATTCTGGATATTGGAGGCGGCAGCCTCCAGGTATCCCTCTTTGATAAGGATGCTCTGGTATCTACCCAGAGTCTGAAAATCGGAAGTATGCGTATCCGTGAGCGGCTGAGGGAACTGGAAAAGACGAATACGCACTATGATCAGCTGATTCAGGAATTTATCCGGAATGACCTGACAGCCTTTCAGAGGCTGTATCTGAAGGATCGTGATATTAAAAATATTATATTGATGGGAGATTTCCTCTCAGATACAATTTTCCGCGGCGAGCAGGAAGAACATATTATTACCATGGAAGAATTTATGAAGCGCTACGAGGATACGGTATACAAAACAGAGCAGACGCTGGCTTCCGAGATGGATATTGATCCGGAGTTTGCCTCTCTTGTAGTCCCGACAATGGTTATCTGCAAAAGCTTTCTGGATATTTTCCAGGCAGAGTCCGTGTGGGTTCCCGGTGTGTCTCTTCTGGACGGTATTGCCTACGATTTCGGAGAAAAGAAAAAGTTTATTAAGAGCGCGCACAATTTTGAAAACGATATTCTGGTTGCGTCCAGAAATATCGGAAAACGCTACTCCAGCGGAAAAAATCATATTCAGGGAACTACAAATCTGGCGCTGGCCATTTTTGACAGTATGAAAAAGGTTCACGGCATGGGAGCCAGAGAGCGCCTGCTTCTTCAGATTGCCGTACAGCTCCATGACTGCGGCAAATATATCAGTATGGCGGATGTGGCGGAATGTTCCTATCGGATTATCATGGCTACGGAAATTATCGGCCTTTCCACAGAGGAACGCCAGGTGATAGCAAGCGCCGTGCGCTATAATACCACAGAGTTTGTATATTATGAAAATTTCGACGACGGTTCCGGGCTGGACAGGGAAAGATATCTCCTTGTGGCGAAACTTACCGCGATTCTGCGCCTGGCTAATGCTATGGACCGCAGTCATTACCAGAAAGTTCAGGGGCTGAGAGCTGTGCTGAGGGAGAGAGAACTTCATCTGATTATCGACTCAAACCGCGATATTTCTCTGGAACTTGGGCTTCTGAAGGATAAGGTGGACTTTTTTGAGGAAGTATTCGGGATCCGCCTGGTTCTCAGAAGGAAGAAAAAAGTGTGATGGATTTTCCTGAAATATAAACAGAAAATGAGGAATAAACAGAAATCCGGGAGGAAATTATGGATACGAAAAAATTTGAAAAACCAGAATATTTTGTGAACAGAGAGCTTAGCTGGCTTAAATTTAATGAGAGGGTGCTCAGTGAGGCGAGAGACAAATCGCTTCCGCTGTTTGAGAGACTGAAATTTTTGAGCATTACTTCGTCCAACCTTGACGAGTTTTTTATGGTCCGGGTGGCTTCCCTGAAGGATCAGGTCCATGCGGGCTATGAAAAACCGGATATTGCAGGCATGACGCCGAAGGAGCAGCTGCGGGAGATCAGCGCCCAGACCCATGAGCTGGTGCGGATGCAGTACAGTACGTACAACCGTTCCCTGCTGCCTGCGCTGGAGAAGGCGGGGCTGCACATGATTACGGAGCATGAAAGCCTTTCACAAAATCAGAAGGAATTTGTGGACCGCTATTTTGAGGATAATGTTTATCCGGTACTGACGCCAATGGCTATGGATTCCTCCAGACCGTTTCCGCTGATACGGAATAAGACGCTGAACATCGGCGCGCTGATTGCCAAAAAAGACAGGAAAAAAGGAAAAGAAGTTCTGGAGTTTGCCACTGTTCAGGTGCCGTCGGTTCTTCCGAGAGTCATCGAAATTCCATCGGATAAAGCGGACACAAGGGCAGTAATCCTTCTGGAGGAGGTAATTGAGCGGAATATCGGCAAGCTTTTCCTCAGCAACGATGTGGTGTGCGCCCATCCTTACCGTATTATGAGAAATGCGGATCTTACCATTGATGAGGACGAGGCGGAAGATCTGCTGGTGGAAATTCAGAAACAGCTGAAAAAACGCCAGTGGGGCGAGGTGATCCGTCTGGAAGCGGAAGAGAAGATGGATAAGCGCCTGCTGAAAATCCTGAAGACGGAATTTGATATCAAGAACGAGGATATTTTCAGCATTCAGGGTCCTCTTGATCTTACGATGCTTATGAAGGTGTACGGACTGGACGGTTTTGACCAGTACAAAGCGAAAAAATATATCCCGGCGCCTGTGCCTGAATTTCAGAATGATAAGAACATCTTCGATGTAATCCGGGAGGGGGACGTTTTCCTCCACCATCCCTATATGAGTTTTGATCCGGTGGTGAACTTTGTGCGCCAGGCGGCAAAAGATCCCGGAGTTCTGGCTATCAAGCAGACGCTTTACCGTGTCAGCGGCAATTCGCCCATCATTGCGGCTCTTGCCCAGGCAGCGGAGAACGGAAAACAGGTTTCTGTACTTGTGGAGCTGAAAGCACGTTTTGATGAAGAAAACAATATTGTCTGGGCAAAGATGCTGGAAAAAGCCGGCTGTCATGTAATCTATGGCCTTGTGGGACTGAAGACACACAGCAAAATCACTCTGGTGGTAAGAAGAGAAGAGACCGGAATCCGCCGCTATGTGCATCTGGCTACAGGAAATTACAATGACTCTACGGCAAAGCTCTACACAGACTGCGGTATCTTTACCTGTGACGAGAGATACGGAGAGGATGCAACGGCGGTGTTTAACATGCTGTCCGGTTATTCAGAGCCCAAGAGATGGAACCGCCTGATTGTGGCTCCCATCTGGATGAAAAACAGGTTTCTGGAACTGATTGACCGAGAAGCGGAAAACGCGAAAAAAGGCGTCCCGGCTCATATCATGGCAAAAATGAATTCTCTCTGCGATCCGGTGATTATGTCAGCTCTCTACTATGCGTCCTCCTGCGGCGTAAAGATTGATCTTGTTGTAAGGGGAATCTGCTGCATCAAAGTGGGAATCCCGGGAGTCAGTGAAAATATCCAGGTAAGGTCTATCGTGGGTGATTTCCTGGAACACAGCCGTATTTTCTATTTCTTTAACGGAGGAATGGAAGAGGTGTATATGGGCAGCGCTGACTGGATGCCCCGTAACCTTGACCGCCGTGTGGAGATCGTTTTCCCTGTGGAGGACGAAGCCATTAAAAAGAAAGTGATTCACGTGCTGGACGTGGAGTTCAGAGATACTCTGAAAGCACATATCCTTCAGCCGGACGGAACTTATGAGAAACAGGACAAGAGAGGGAAGGTTCTCCTGAATTCCCAGATGGAATTCTGCAGAGAGGCCCAGGAAATGGCGAAAAAAAATAAAAAAGACCAGAAGGAACATTCCCGCGTGTTTATTCCGGCGGAGCCGGCAGAAGAACCGGAAGAACAGAAAGACTGAGAGCCTGTCTGGACATTCGGAAAGAGCGGCTGCGGCGCCTGATGCACAAGCGTATCAGGCGCCGTTTTTATCCTTTTGTTTCCGGTTTTTAAAAAAATTAAAAAAATTTGAAAAAAGTACTTGCATTTTGTTTTATCCTGTTGTATACTAACGAAGTCGGTTGAGACAAGGCCAGTTGGTCAAGGGGTTAAGACGCCGCCCTCTCACGGCGGAAACACGGGTTCGATTCCCGTACTGGCTGTTAAAAAATTGTGAATTGTAATGTGAATCGGGAAAAGGAAAGACCAATCAAGCGTATGTCTTGGTTGGTTTTTTTTCTGTCCCGGATTCTTTGCGGGATGTTCGCATTTTAATCATATTTGTCGGAATATCCCGTTCAGATCCGAGGGGAGAGACCGAAATTTTTCTTGCAATAAAGTGCGGAAATGCGTTATGATATAGAACGAATGTTTGAATGAGAGAAGAAAGGCAGGAAAACAGTGATGGCAAAAAAGGAAACTTATGATGCCGGAAGCATTTCAGTCCTGGAGGGACTTGAGGCGGTGCGCAAGCGTCCGGGAATGTACATTGGAAGTGTATCCAGGAAAGGCCTGAATCATCTTATATATGAAATCGTGGACAACTCTGTAGACGAACACCTGGCAGGATACTGCACAGAGATCCACGTGATTCTGGAGCGCGACGGTTCCTGCACGGTGACGGACAACGGAAGAGGAATTCCGGTAGATATGCACGAAAAAGGAATGTCGGCAGAGAGGCTTGTGTTTACCACTCTTCATGCAGGAGGCAAATTTGATAATTCCGCTTATAAAACCAGCGGAGGACTTCATGGAGTGGGATCTTCTGTGGTAAACGCGCTGTCCACCTATCTGGATATCAAGATCAGCCGGGACGGATATGTGCATCATGACCATTACGAGAGAGGGATTCCGACGATCAAACTGGAGGACGGTCTTCTGCCGAAGATCGGAAGAACAAAGGCCACCGGTACCTGTGTGAATTTTCTGCCGGATCCGGAAATATTTGAAAAGACCCGTTTTTCAGCTACAGAAGTAAAAAGCCGGCTTCATGAAACCGCATATCTGAACCCGGAACTGACTATTTTTTTCGAGGACAGAAGGGGAGAGCAGACAGAGAAGGAAGAGTATCATGAACCGGAAGGAATTGTAGGCTATATACGTGACCTGAACCGCAATTCAGAGGCGCTTCATGAGCCCGTTTATCTTAAGGGAGAGTCGGACGGAATACAGGTGGAGGCTGCGTTTCAGTTTACTAATGAATTCCGAGAGAATGTCCTGGGCTTCTGCAACAACATTTATAACGCAGAGGGAGGAACCCATCTTACCGGATTTAAGACAACCTTTACTACAGTGATGAATAACTATGCCCGGGAGATCGGGATACTGAAAGAGAAAGACGCCAATTTTACCGGAGCGGACATCCGGAACGGAATGACTGCGGTGGTGTCCATCAAACACCCGGCTCCAAGATTCGAAGGGCAGACCAAGACAAAGCTGGATAATCAGGACGCGGCAAAGGCTACCGGAAAAGTTCTGGGAGAGCAGCTGGTGCTCTATTTTGACAGAAATCTGGAGACATTAAAAACAATTCTTTCCTGCGCGGAAAAGGCGGCAAAAATCCGTAAAACTGAGGAGCGTGCAAAGACAAATCTTCTTTCAAAGCAGAAATACTCCTTTGACTCCAACGGAAAGCTGGCAAACTGTGAAAAAAAGGACCCTTCCCAATGCGAAATTTTTATCGTAGAGGGAGACTCGGCAGGAGGATCGGCAAAAACGGCCAGAAACAGAAATTATCAGGCAATCCTCCCCATCCGCGGGAAAATATTGAATGTAGAAAAAGCGACCATTGACAAGGTGCTTGCAAACGCAGAGATTAAGACGATGATCAACGCCTTCGGCTGCGGATTTTCTGAAGGGTATGGAAATGATTTCGATATCAGTAAGCTTCGCTATGACAAGATTGTGATTATGGCGGATGCGGACGTGGACGGAGCCCACATTTCCACTCTTCTTCTGACGCTTTTCTACCGCTTTATGCCGGAGCTGATTACAGAGGGACACGTTTATATCGCCATGCCGCCCCTTTATAAGGCTATGCCGAAGAAAGGACCGGAAGAGTATCTCTACGATGACAAGGCGCTGGAAAGATACAGAAAAAGCCATAAGCCGGGAAGCTTTACTCTGCAGAGATACAAAGGTCTGGGAGAAATGGACGCGGAACAGCTGTGGGAGACGACACTGAACCCGGAGACAAGACGGATGAAGCGCGTGGAGATCGAGGACGCGCGGCTGGCGTCCAGCATCACAGAGATTCTGATGGGAAGCGATGTTCCTCCCAGAAGAGCGTTCATTTATGAACATGCGGCGGACGCGGAACTGGATATATAATCGGACGGAACGGAAAGAGATTCTGATTGGAAAAGGCCTGCTGTGTCTGTCAGGGAAGCTCGGAACAACTGAACAGCACAGCAGAACAAGATTTGAGAGGAACAGATTATGGAGACAAAACAGGAAAATGTGATTCGTGCGGATTATGCGGAAATCATGCAGAAATCCTACATCGATTATGCAATGAGCGTAATTATATCCAGGGCGCTTCCGGATGTGAGGGACGGACTCAAGCCTGTTCAGAGAAGAACCCTGTATGATATGTATGAACTTGGGATCCGCTATGACCGCCCTTACCGTAAGTGCGCCCGTATTGTGGGAGATACCATGGGTAAATACCATCCTCACGGCGACAGTTCGATTTATGAAGCGCTGGTTGTGATGGCCCAGGATTTCAAAAAAGGAAAGACCCTTGTGGACGGACACGGGAATTTCGGTTCTATAGAAGGAGACGGGGCCGCGGCCATGCGTTATACGGAAGCCCGGCTGGAAAAGCTGACCCAGGAGGTTTTCCTCGGGGATCTGGACAAAAATGTGGTGGACTTTGTGCCGAATTTTGACGAGACTGAGAAGGAGCCTTCAGTGCTTCCGGTGAAGATTCCGAATATTCTTGTCAACGGCGCGGACGGAATTGCAGTGGGAATGGCGACCAGCATTCCTCCCCATAACCTGGGCGAGGTGATCGATGCGGTAAAAGCCTATATGAAGGACAGCGATATCACGGTGAGAGGACTGATGCGGTATCTGAAGGGGCCTGATTTTCCCACCGGAGGCATTGTAGTAAATAAGGACGAGCTGAGAAAGATATATGAGACGGGAAGCGGAAAAATCCGTATCCGCGGGCGCGTGGAAACAGAAAAAGCGTCCGGCGGAAGGCTGAGACTGGTAATCACGGAGATACCATATACCATGCTGGGCGCAAACATCGGAAAATTTCTCAATGATGTGGCCGCCCTTGTGGAGACAAAAAAAACCACGGATATCACAGACATCTCCAACCAGTCCTCCAAGGAGGGAATCCGTATAGTTCTTGAACTGAAACGGGATACGGACGTAAATAATCTTACAAATATGCTCTACAAAAAAACACGGCTGGAGGACACATTCGGAGTCAATATGCTGGCGGTGGCGGACGGAAAGCCGGAGACCCTGAATCTGAAACAGATCATAGAGCATCATGTGGATTTTCTTTTTGAGATTACAACAAGGAAATACAACACTCTCCTTGTCAGAGAGACGGAAAAGCAGGAAATTCAGGAGGGACTGATAAAAGCCTGCGATGTAATTGACCTTATCATTGAAATCCTCAGAGGAAGCAAAAACCGGGAGCAGGTAAAAAACTGCCTGGTAAACGGAGTAACCGAGGGGATACGCTTTAAAAGCAAAACATCCGAGAAAGCAGCCGCAAAGCTTCGATTTACAGAAAAGCAGGCGGCGGCGATTCTTGATATGCGTCTTTACAAGCTGATTGGCCTGGAAATCCAGGCTCTGGAAGCGGAATACCAGGAAACTATGAAGAATATCGCCCTTTACAAAGATATTCTGGATCATTACGAGTCCATGGCAGCGGTAATCATTAAAGAACTGGACGCCATAAAAAAAGAATACGGAACCAAACGCCGCACTTCCATAGAAAATGCGGAGGAGGCTGTGTATGAGGAAAAGAAGATGGAGGAGACAGAGGTCTGCTTCCTGATGGACCGCTTCGGGTATATGAAGCTGATTGACAAAAATGCCTACGAGCGGAACAAAGAGGCGGCGCATAATGAAAGCAGGTATCTGTTTACCTGCATGAATACGGATAAAATCTGCCTTTTTGCCGACAATGGGAAGATGCACACAGTCAAAGCCGCGGATATTCCTCTGGTGCGATTCCGGGATAAGGGCGTGCCGGCAGACAACCTCAGCAATTATGACAGCGCGGCAGAGCAGATCCTGTACGTGGCGCCGGTCAGCCGTCTGAGGGAGGACACCCTTCTGTTCGTCACCAGGGCTTCCATGTGCAAGCTTGTGGACGGCGCCGAATTTGACGTATCCAAGCGGACAATCGCCTCTACGAAACTTTCCGGAGAGGATTCTCTGATTTTTGTCGGAAGCGCGTCAGAGATGGAGCAGGTGGTTCTTCAGAGTAAAAACGGATATTTCCTTAAATTCCTGAAGACGGAGATATCTGTGATGAAAAAAACGGCCGTAGGCGTCCGGGGGATGAAGCTTTCTGAGGGAGACTGCCTGGAACATGCCTATCTTCTTGGAGGCCATCAGGAATATACAGTTACGGTAAATGAAAAGCCATATGCATTAAACAGATTGCGCCTCGCAAAACGCGATACAAAAGGAGTGAAGCCAAGGCTCTGATTTTCCCGTAAGCAGTGCTGACGGCAGGAACCGGAAAAAAATCCTTGCTTTTCCATATGGATGGTGCTATTATGGAGATAACATGATAACGGATAACAGAAGAGTGGACTTCGCAGTCCACTCTTTTCAATGTAGCCGGATGTACGAAAGGCAGGTGGAAATATGAGCAGACGGGAAGAATATGAAAAGAAGGCGGAAGCGCTGCTTGCGCCGATTGTAGAACAGGCAGGATTCGAGCTTGTGGATGTGGAGTATGTGAAAGAGGCAGGAAACTGGTATCTGAGAGGATACATTGACAAACCAGGCGGGATCACGGTAAATGACTGTGAAGCAGTGAGCAGGATCTTCAGCGACAAGCTTGATGAAAATGATTTTATCGAGGACAGCTATATTATGGAGATCAGTTCTCCCGGACTTGACAGACCTCTGAAAAAAGAAAAAGATTTCGCCAGAAGCGTGGGAAAGGAAGTAGAGATCCGCACTTACCGTCCGATTGAGAAACAGAAAGAATTCAGCGGCATACTGACTGCATATGATGATAACAGCGTGACCATCGATGAGGACGGAAGCCTTCGCAGATTCGACAGGAAAGAGATTGCCCTTATCCGTTTAAAAATTGAGTTTTAACAGAAAGTCTTCGGTACAGCGCAATAGAGGAGGAAAATAGAAAAGATGAACAAAGAATTAATGGAAGCACTGGATGTACTGGAAAAGGAAAAAAACATCAGTAAAGATACGCTTCTCGGAGCCATAGAGCAGTCATTGATCCAGGCATGCAAAAATCATTTCGGCAAGGCGGACAACGTACACGTTACCATTAATCCGGAAACATGTGATTTCAGCGTGTATGCGGAACGCGTGGTAAAAGATTTTGTAGAGGATCCGGCTTTGGAGATTTCCCTGGCAGACGCGCAGAAAATCAATACCAACGCAGAGCTGGGCGACACGGTCAAGGTGGAAATCCAGTCAAAAGAATTCGGCCGTATCGCCACGCAGAATGCAAAAAACGTAATTCTTCAGAAAATCCGCGAGGAAGAGCGGAAAGTACTCTACGATGAATACTATGGAAAAGAAAAAGAAGTGGTTACGGGAATTGTGCAGCGCGTGATGGGGAAAAACGTCAGCATTAATCTTGGAAAGGCCGACGGAATCCTTAGCGAGAACGAGCAGGTTAAAGGAGAGGAGTTCCGCCCGACGGAGAGAATTAAGGTATATATCCTGGAAGTCAAGGATACGCCGAAAGGGCCCCGGATTCTTTTGTCAAGAACGCATCCGGGCCTGGTAAAGCGCCTTTTTGAATCAGAAGTCGCCGAGGTGAAAGACGGAACTGTAGAGATCAAGAGCATTGCCAGAGAAGCAGGCTCCCGCACCAAGATTGCGGTGTGGAGCAACGACCCGGATGTGGATCCGGTGGGAGCCTGTGTGGGAATGAACGGCGCCAGAGTCAACGCTATTGTCTCTGAACTTCGCGGAGAGAAAATCGATATTATCAACTGGGATGAGAACCCGGCAATTCTTATTGAGAATGCGCTGAGTCCTGCAAAAGTTATCGCGGTCATGGCGGATCCTGATGAAAAGACAGCTCTTGTGGTGGTTCCGGATTATCAGCTTTCGCTGGCAATCGGCAAGGAAGGGCAGAATGCGAGACTGGCAGCCCGCCTGACAGGATTTAAGATAGATATCAAGAGCGAGACGCAGGCAAGGGAGTCCGGCGAGCTGTACGAATACGACGAGGACGAATATTACGAGGAGGACTACGACGAAGATTACAGCGAAAGTCCGTCCTATGAGGAAGAGAATTCTGAAAGCGGCGAAGATGCGGAAGATTTAGAGGAAGCTGCTTCAGATCCTGCTGAAAAAGAGCAGGAATACGCATCAGAGGAGGAAGATGCGCCAGAATATGAAGACGAAAACTAAAATTCCCATGCGCCAGTGCACAGGGTGCAGGGAGATGAAGAATAAAAAGGAAATGATGCGGATTTTAAAGACCCCGGAAAACGAAATTCTTCTGGATACCACCGGAAGAAAAAACGGAAGGGGAGCTTATCTGTGCGTTTCCATGGAATGTCTGGAAAAGGCGATGAAGAATCATGGTCTTGAGAGATCGCTGAAGACGGCCATTCCCCAGGAGGTCTATGAAGATCTGAAAAAGGAGTTTGAAAAGATTGAGAAACGCCAATCATAAGGTTTTGTCTCTGATCGGACTTGCGACAAAGGCAGGAAAGACTGTCAGTGGTGAATTTTCCACAGAAAAGTCCGTGAAGACAGGAAAAGCTTTTCTGGCAGTTGTGGCGGAGGACGCTTCAGAGAATACCAGAAAGAAATTTCAGAATATGTGTGACTTTTACAATGTTCCGGTATACTTCCTTTCCAATAAGGAAGAGCTGGGAAGATTCTGCGGAAAGCAGTTTCGCGCCAGCCTTGCCGTGCAGGATGAAAACTTTGCGAAAGCAATGATAAAAGAACTCGAGAAATCATTGACGTGAAGGAGGAAAACGGCATGGCAGAAATCAGAGTGTATGAACTGGCGAAAGAGCTTGGCAGGCAGAATCGGGAAGTTATAGAAGAATTAAAGAAAAACGGGGTGGACGTCAAGAGCCATATGAGCCGGATTGACGGACCCAGTATCCAATTGATAAAAGAAAAATTTTCGCAGATGGGAAAGGAGCAGATTACCAAGGTGGAAAATTCCAGAACAGAAGAAAAAACGGTAACATCGAAGCCTGAAACAGAAAAAACAGAGGCTCCCAAAAAGAAGAAAAATATTATACGCGTATACCACGCACAGAATGCAAGTGACGGAGGCAAGAACAGACCAAAACGTCCGGCACAGGATAAACGGCCTGGCGCGAGGCCGCAGCAGAAACCGCAGACAGCAAAGAGACCGGCTGACTCCGCCGTGAGAAAGCCTGCGGAGACGGCAAAGAAACCGGTGGAAAAAGCGGCAGAACCGCAGACGAAAACTCCGGAGGTAAAGGCTGCAGAGACAGCGGCTCCGGTACAGAATACAGCGAAGGCGCCCCAGCGTCAGGAACAGGCGCAGTCCAGAGGCGGCCAGAACCGTCCGGCAAGAGACGGCCGGGAAAGAAACCGTGATTTCCGAAACGGGGAGAGAAAGCCTTCCGGCCAGCAGGGAGGAAGACCTGGCGGCAACCGTTCTCAGAAGCCAGGGGAAGGACGCCCTGCAAGAAACGGAGAAGGCGGAAACAGACCTGCACGCGGCCAGAACCGTCCTCAGGGAGGACAGGGAAGACCGGATTCCAGAGGCGAAGGCGGAAGATTCGCCGGCAAGGACAGCAGAGGCGGCCAGCGCCCCGCAGGAAGAAGAAACGACAGCGATTCCGTATTTACGCCTGAACTGACGAAGACCTCCAAGGACAGCAAGAGAGAACGGGACAGAGAAAATAAAAATAAAAAGAAAGACTTTGACAAATTGTCCGGTGGGGGACACAGACCGAATCAGGGAGGACGCAGAACCCTTTCAAGACTTCCGAAGGCTCTTCAGAAACCGGCTCCTCAGCCGAAACAGGAGGAGAAGAAGCCTGAGGTGAAGGAAATCACCCTGCCTGAAAAACTGACGATCCGCGAGCTGGCGGAGGCGATGAAGATGCAGCCGTCTGTGATCGTGAAGAAACTGTTTATGCAGGGAATCATGGTGACAGTAAACCATGAAATTGATTTTGAAAAAGCCCAGGAAATCGCACTGGACTACGACATCATCGCAGAACCGGAAGAAAAGGTGGATGTGATCGGAGAACTGCTTAAAGAGGATGAAGAGGACGAGGCCGACATGGTTCCGAGACCTCCTGTAGTCTGCGTTATGGGCCATGTCGATCACGGAAAGACTTCTCTTCTGGACGCGATCCGTCATACAAATGTGACGAGAGGCGAGGCAGGAGGAATTACCCAGCATATCGGCGCCTATGTGGTGGAGATCAACGGACAGAAAATCACCTTCCTGGACACTCCGGGACATGAGGCTTTTACCGCCATGCGTATGCGCGGAGCCAACGCCACGGATATTGCGGTTCTTGTTGTGGCGGCGGACGACGGCGTAATGCCGCAGACTGTGGAGGCGATCAGCCATGCCAAGGCGGCAGAAGTAGAAATTATTGTGGCAATCAATAAGATTGATAAGCCCAGCGCTAATATTGAGCGTGTAAAACAGGAACTTTCCGAATATGGACTGATTCCGGAAGACTGGGGCGGAAGTACGATCTGTGTGCCTGTATCCGCACATACAGGAGAGGGAATTGACACTCTTCTGGAGATGATTCTTCTCTCCGCGGAGGTATGCGAGCTGAAGGCTAATCCGAACCGTGCAGCAAGAGGTCTGGTAATCGAGGCGAAGCTTGATAAGGGCAAGGGCCCTGTGGCAACGATTCTTGTGCAGAAGGGAACGCTTCATGTGGGAGATTTTATTGCGGCAGGAGCATGCAGCGGCAAAGTCCGCGCTATGATGGACGATAAAGGACGCAGGGTAAAAGAGGCAGGCCCGTCTACGCCGGTAGAGATTCTCGGCCTCGGCGACGTACCTAATGCGGGAGAAATACTGATGTCCTTCGCAAGTGACAAGGAAGCAAAGAACTTTTCCGCAGCTTTTGTATCAGAAAACAAAAACCGTCTTCTGGAAGAGACGAAAGGCAAGCTGTCTCTGGATAATCTCTTTGATCAGATTCAGGCCAGCGATCTGAAGGAACTTCCGATTATTGTCAAGGCGGACGTACAGGGTTCTGTGGAGGCCGTGAAACAGAGTCTTTCCAAACTTTCCAATGACGAGGTGGTTGTCCGCGTGATCCATGGAGGAGTCGGCGCGGTTAACGAATCGGACGTTTCCCTTGCGGCAACTTCGAATGCGATTATTATCGGATTCAATGTCCGCCCGGATGCAATGGCAAAACAGCTTGCAGAGCAGGAGGGCGTGGATCTCAGACTCTATAAAGTTATTTATCAGGCTATTGAGGACGTGGAAGCTGCCATGAAGGGTATGCTTGATCCGGTTTATGAAGAGAAGGTGATCGGGCATGCGGAAGTCCGCCAGCTTTTCAAAGCATCCGGCGTCGGTACGATTGCGGGAAGCTATGTGACGGACGGCGTTTTCCAGAGAAACTGCAAGGTGCGCATTTCCCGGGAAGGCGAGCAGATTTACGAGGGCGAGCTTGCATCCCTTAAACGTTTCAAAGATGACGTGAAGGAAGTAAAGGCAGGATATGAATGCGGTCTTGTATTTGAGGGCTTTAATGACCTCAAAGAGGAAGACCAGGTAGAAGCGTATATTATGGTGGAAGTACCGAGATAGGAGTGAACCATAAATGAGAAAAAACAGCATTAAGAATACCAGGATCAACGGAGAGGTTCAGAAGGAACTCAGCGCGATTATCCGTGGTGAAATCAAAGATCCCCGTATTCATTCCATGACTTCTGTCATGGCTGTGGAAGTGGCTCCTGACTTAAAGACGTGCAAAGCATACATCAGTGTTCTGGGCAGCGATGAGGCGAAGAAAGATACGATTCGAGGGCTTACCAGCGCAGAGGGATATATCAGGCGTATGCTTGCAAAAAATCTGAATCTCAGGAATACTCCGGAAATCAGATTTATTCTGGATGAATCCATAGAATATGGTGTGAATATGTCGAAGCTTATTGACGATGTAGCCAAAAAAGATGCTTCCCGCGGGAAGATGGAAGAAGAGGGATGATATGAAGAATATTTCAGAGGTACTTGAAGGAGTAAAAACCATGGGAATCGGAGGGCATATAAGGCCGGACGGCGACTGTGTGGGCTCCTGTATGGCGTTGTATCTGTATGTAAAGACTTATTATCCGGAAATTGACGTGAAGGTCTATCTGGACCATCCCAGACCGATTTTTTCTCATATAGACAAGATTGGCGAGATCCGGACGGAGGCAGACAGCGACGTGGATTTTGATCTTTTCGTAACCTGTGATGTCAGTGCGCTGAACAGGCTGGCTCTGGTAAAGGACTGCTTTGACAGCGCAAAAAAAACTGTCTGCATTGATCATCATGTCAGCAATGCCGGATTTGCTGAAATTAACCATGTGGAGGGAGGAATCAGCTCCTGCTGCGAAGTTCTGTACGGCCTTTTCGACAAGGATAAAATCAACAGGTCCATTGCGGCGGCCATTTATACAGGCATAATTCATGACACCGGAGTGTTCCAGTATTCTTCCACAACGCCGGAAACCATGCGGATCGCAGGTGAGCTGATGAAAACAGGGTTTGAATTCAGCAAAATTATAGACCAGTCTTTCTATGAAAAAACTTATCTGCAGAACCAGGTAATGGGCCGGGTGCTGGCAGAGAGCATTATGCTGCAGCACGGGAAGTTCATTGTAGGATATCTGCGCAGAAAAGATCTGGATTTTTACGGTGTGGAAGGAAAAGACCTGGATGGAATTGTCAGCCAGCTCCGGCTGACCAAGGGCGTGGAGGTTGCCATGTTCCTCTACGAGATTGAGACCCAGACATTTAAAGTATCTCTGAGATCAAACGGAAAAGTGGATGTCAGCAGGATTGCCGTATACTTTGGAGGAGGCGGCCATGTAAGGGCTGCGGGCTGCGATATGCAGGGATCGGTATATGACGTGATCAACAACATTTCCACGGAGATCGACCGCCAGCTTTCTGAGGTTCAGGACGCATGATGGACGGAGTTCTGGTGGTCCGTAAGGAAAAAGGATATACTTCCCATGATGTGGTGGCCAGACTTCGCGGAATTCTCCATATGAAAAAAATCGGACACACAGGCACGCTGGACCCGGACGCAGAGGGGGTTCTTCCTGTGGTTCTGGGAAAAGCCACGAAACTGGTGGAGCTTCTGACAGAAAAAGAAAAGACATATCAGGCGGTGCTCCGCCTGGGGCTGGAAACAGACACGCAGGATATAACAGGCACTGTGCTCAGAGAACTTCCGGTAACCGTCTCGGAGAGGGAAATACGCTCCGCTGCACAGGAGTTTCTGGGAGAACAGCAGCAGATTCCCCCTATGTATTCTGCGGTGAAAGTGAATGGAAAGAAGCTTTATGAACTGGCCAGAGAAGGCAGGACGGTGGAGCGGAAGCCCAGAACGGTCTGCTTTCATCAGATACAGATTCTGGACATCTCACTTCCAAGAGTGACGATTTCTGTGACCTGCAGCAAGGGAACCTATATCCGGACCTTCTGCCACGATATGGGCAGGAAGCTTGGCTGCGGCGGATGTATGGAGGAGCTTCTCCGTACCCGCTCCGGACAGTTTACGCTGGAGGAAAGTCTTACTCTGGGAGAAATTGAGAAATGTGCAGAGCAGGGAAGCCTTGAAAAACATATAAAAAGCATCCAGGAAATCCTGGGCGGCTATCCTGCCGTCTGCTGCAGAGAAGAGGCTGACAGGCTTCTCATGAACGGCAATGCTCTCGGTGAGGCCTTTGTTTCCCCGCAGAGCAGAGACGGCTGGGTACGGATGTACACCAGCGGCGGAAATTTTATAGGCATTTACCAATGGCATCAGGAGAGTCTCAGCTACCGTCCTGTGAAAATGTTTCTGTAGACCAGGATCCGGCGGCTGCGGATTTTATGAGAACAGGGAAAAACTGCGGACAGGAGGAGATCACAAGAGAACACTATGGAGTATATGACAATTGAAGAGCAGTTTCCAAGACTGAATGACTGTGCGGTGACAATGGGAAAATTTGACGGAATACACCGGGGCCACAGGAAGCTGATAGAGAAAATTCTGGTGCATAAAAAAGAAACCGGAGCCGCAGCGGTCGTTCTTGCTTTTGTATCAGATAAGAAAATGATTCTGACAAAAGCGGAAAGACGCGACCTTTTGGATCATATGGGGGTGGATATCCTTCTGGAATGTCCTCTTGACAGCAGGCTGCGGCATATGAAGGCGGAAAATTTCATACGCCAGATTCTGGTAGGAGATCTGCATCTGTCCTGTGCGGCAGTAGGAGAGGATTTCCGTTTTGGGTTCGAGAGAAAAGGAACTCCGGAAATGCTGAAAAAATTCGGGGAGAGGTACGGCTTTTCCACAGAGATTCTCCCTAAGGAGATGGACGGCCAGAGGAAAATCAGCAGCACATATATCCGGGAGGAGCTGAGCCGGGGAAATATGGAAAAAGTATCTTCCCTTCTTGGGGGAGATTTTTATGTGTCCGGCGCCGTGGAGCATGGAAGAGGAATGGGACACAGAACATTCTTTCCAACTGCGAATCTTATTCCAATGCCGGAGAAGCTTCTGCCGCCAAACGGCGTGTATGTTACTTTGTCCAGTTTCGGACAGGAGGTTTATCCCGGGATTACCAATGTGGGCTATAAACCTACAGTTGGGGAAAAATTTATCGGCGTGGAGTCCTATCTGCTTGACTGCGAAAAAAATCTTTATGGAAAAAGCTGCACAGTTCAGTTCAAGAAATTTCTAAGACCGGAACATAAATTCTCCTCTTTTGAAGCTCTGAAGGAACAGATTTCCAGGGATATTGAGAAAGGAAGAGAATTTTTTCAGAAGAAATAAATAATTATTTACAGGCAATATCTTTTATGCTATACTATCTGAGGTGCAAATCAGCCCACATTCAGAGATTGGAATCTCCAACCGTTTCTTAATGTGCGGCGGTTATGAAAAAGTAAAAGAAATAAGGAGGAAATCAAGATGATTTCAAAAGAAAAGAAACAGGCAATTATGAAAGAATATGCAAGAGCAGAAGGAGACACAGGTTCACCGGAAGTACAGGTTGCAGTTCTTACAGCAAGAATTCAGGAGCTTACTGAGCATTTACAGACACATCACAAAGATCATCATTCCAGAAGAGGTCTTCTGAAAATGGTTGGTCAGAGACGTGGACTGCTGGCTTACCTGAAAAAGACAGACATCGAGAGATACCGTGCACTGATTGAAAAATTAGGTTTAAGAAAATAATTAGTATGCGGAAGGGCGGATATCCATCCGCCCTATTTTAAATGAGCATGGCAGGAGTAATTTCCGAGACTACTGAAAAGCCTATTTATTAAATAATAAGTAGTCTTTTCAGTTGTTTCGGACTCCTGTTAGGTGTAATAAAGCAAAAAGGAGAAAAGTTATGTACAAAAGTTATTCTATGGAACTGGCCGGAAGAACGCTGACGGTTGATGTGGGCCGTGTGGCTAAACAGGCGAACGGCGCGGTTCTGATGCATTACGGAGACACTACCGTGCTGTCTACAGCCACCGCCTCCAAAGAGCCAAGGGAAGGAATTGATTTCTTTCCTTTAAGCGTGGAATATGAAGAGAAAATGTATGCGGTAGGCAAGATCCCGGGAGGATTTAATAAGAGAGAGGGAAAGGCAAGCGAACATGCCATTCTCACCTCCCGTGTCATTGACCGCCCTATGCGTCCTCTGTTTCCGAAGGACTACAGAAATGACGTAACCCTGGTGGACATGGTAATGTCTGTGGATCCGGAGTGCAATCCGGAGATCCCGGCCATGCTCGGTTCCTCCATAGCTACCTGTATTTCCGATATTCCTTTTGACGGTCCCTGTGCCACAACGCAGGTAGGACTCATTGACGGAGAGTATGTGATCAATCCCTCTCTGGCTCAGAAGGAGATTTCCGATCTTCAGCTTACAGTAGCTTCCACCAGAGAGAAGGTAATTATGATCGAAGCCGGAGCAAACGAAGTTCCGGAGGATAAGATGATCGAGGCAATCTACAAGGCTCATGAAGTGAATCAGGAGATCATTTCTTTTATTGATAAGATTGTCGCAGAATGCGGTAAAGAAAAGCACACCTATGCTTCCTGCGCAGTTCCGGAAGAGCTCTTCGCGGCTATAAAGGAAATTGTGCCTCCGGAAGAGATGGAAGTTGCTGTGTTCAGCGATGACAAACAGACAAGGGAAGAAAATATCCGTCAGGTGACTGCAAAACTTGAGGAAGCGCTGGCAGACCATGAGGACTGGCTGGAGGTTCTCGATGAGGCGGTATACCAGTATCAGAAAAAAACTGTCCGCAAGATGATTTTGAAAGATCACAAACGTCCGGACGGACGCCAGATTAAAGAAATTCGTCCTCTGGCTGCGGAAGTTGACATCATTCCCCGCGTCCATGGCTCCGCCATGTTTACCCGCGGGCAGACACAGATCTGTACAGTAACCACACTGGCACCTCTTTCCGATGCCCAGAGACTGGACGGACTGGACGAATTTGAGACATCCAAGAGGTATATGCATCATTATAATTTCCCCTCCTATTCAGTAGGTGAGACGAAACCTTCCAGAGGACCGGGACGCCGGGAAATCGGACATGGAGCCCTGGCAGAGAGAGCACTGGTGCCTGTACTTCCCTCTGCAGAGGAATTTCCATATGCAATCCGCACAGTATCTGAAACTTTTGAATCCAACGGTTCCACTTCACAGGCAAGTATCTGTGCCTCTACAATGTCCCTGATGGCAGCAGGCGTGCCTATTCGTAAACCGGTGGCAGGAATTTCCTGCGGTCTGGTGACGGGAGATACAGACGATGATTATATTGTACTGACCGATATCCAGGGCCTGGAGGACTTTTTCGGAGATATGGACTTTAAGGTTGCCGGAACCCATGACGGTATTACTGCCATCCAGATGGATATTAAGATTCACGGGCTGACGAGAGAGATTGTGGAAGAGGCGATTCGGAGAACAAAAGAGGCAAGAGAATATATTCTCACCGAAGTAATGGAGAAATGCATTCCGGCTCCCCGTGAGCATGTGAATAAATATGCCCCGAAGATTATTCAGATTCAGATCGATCCCCAGAAAATCGGAGATGTAGTTGGCCAGAGAGGCAAGACCATCAATACCATTATTGAGCGTACCGGCGTCCAGATTGATATCAGCGATGACGGCGGGGTATCTATCTGCGGCGTAGATCAGAATATGATGGACGAGGCTGCCCGTATGATACGGATTATCACCACAGATTTCGAGGAGGGACAGATCCTTACGGGAACTGTTGTCAGCATTAAAGATTTTGGCGCTTTTCTTGAGTTTGCCCCGGGAAAAGAAGGCATGGTTCATATATCAAAAATCGCGAAACACAGGATCAACCGTGTGGAAGACGTACTGACACTTGGCGACAAAGTAAAAGTGGTCTGCCTTGGTAAGGACAAAATGGGACGCGTAAGCTTCAGTATGAAGGATCTGCCGGAAGAAGAGTAAAGCTATGAGATACCATAATATAACAAAAGACGACATGCTGAACGGAGACGGGCTCCGTGTCGTTTTGTGGGTGGCCGGCTGCAGTCATTGCTGCAAAGAATGCCAGAATCCGATTACCTGGGATCCGAATGGAGGACTGCCCTTTACAGAGGCGGAAGAAAACGAGATCTATGCAGAACTCGATAAGGATTATATCAGCGGAATCACTTTTTCAGGAGGAGATCCGCTTCATGCAGCCAACATTACGGCTGTAACGGCCCTTGCAAGGAAAATCCGGCAGAAATATCCCCAGAAGACTATTTGGCTCTACACAGGTGCCTTATGGGAAGAAATCCAGTGTGAAGAAATTGCAAACTACCTGGATGTTTGCGTGGATGGAGAATTTGTGGCGGAGAAAAAGGACGTGAATTTGAAGTGGAGAGGCTCTTCCAATCAGAGGGTGATTAATGTGCCTGCTACTTTGAGAGAGGGGAAAGTAGTCCTTCACACAGAGTGATATCTGCCTCAGGATTTAAAAACAGGAAAACGCGGCGGTATACAGAGGAGATTTCCCCGGTGCACCGCCGCTTTTTTAAGGAGGAAAAAATGAAAAAAATTGCGAAATTCCATAAGGTCAGTGAGAACCGCTTCCTGAAAGACTGGAAGGACAAATTTCCGGAAGCTTCTGAGGAGGAAATCCGGGAAATTTACAGCAGGATTGCACTTCCAAAAAGAGCAACTGCAGGGAGCGCCGGATACGATTTTTTTGCTCCGTCAGATGTGTCGCTTGCGCCCGGGGAGATCATTACGATCCCTACCGGAATCCGCGCGGAAATGAAGGAAGAATGGGTTCTGAAATGCTATCCCAGAAGCGGACTGGGCTTCAAATACCGCCTGCAGCTGAATAATACTGTCGGAATCATTGACAGCGATTATTTTTATTCAGACAATGAAGGCCATATATTTGTAAAGCTGACAAATGACGGCCGGGAGGGAAAAACAGTGGAGATTCCTGCCGGAACCGGATTTATGCAGGGAATTTTTGTGGAATATGGGATTACGGTAGATGACGATGCCACTGCTGTGCGCAACGGTGGCCTTGGAAGCACTACGGAAAAGCGGTAAATGACATAGAAACATGCAGAGATGCTGCTGAAAACAGGGCAGAAAAAAGCTCCGGATTTTATTCCGGAGTCAGACTGTAGACAAAGTTGGTGCTGGAGCTAAGCTCCAGCACCACTCTTTTTGCCAAAATACAAACTCCCATATTTTTTTATAAAGGATAAAAAAGAATCCTGATTTTTT
>DWYN01000104.1 GCA_019118645.1 Candidatus Blautia excrementipullorum
TGGTTTTTATAAAACTTTATTTTGACAAAAATATCAAATATGTCATTTACCGATGGAAGAACAAGGAGGTCTGATCATGGCAAACGAAAATAATTTCAAGGACACGGTGAATTCTCTTTTCAAGGGGCTGGATGCTTTTATTTCAGCCAAAACCGTTGTTGGGGAGGCAATCCATGTAGGGGATACGATTATTCTTCCTCTGGTGGATGTTGCCTTCGGCGTAGGCGCAGGAGCTTTTGAAGGCGAAAAGAAAAGCAACGGAGGCGGAGGAATGACAGGCAAAATGACTCCCAGCGCTGTTCTTGTAATTCAAAACGGCACGACAAAGCTGGTGAATATCAAAAACCAGGATGGTCTCACCAAGGTACTCGATATGGTTCCGGATTTTGTGGACAGATTTTCTTCCGGGTTCGGAAAGAACGCTTCGGAAACCACAGGTACTGAACTGTGAATAAAAACGGGCGCAGCACTCTGCTGCGCCTGTTTTCAAATAAATTTATACCTGATCAATAATTTCGGAGGCTTTCAGCGCCCTGGAGATAATATAACGGATCTCCGGACTGACAGCTGCCTGATCATTTATCTCGAATGGCTTATTGTCCAGAAAAGAATTGGAAAGCTCATAGACATAATACTCGTCATCTTTTTTCTCCTCTGCAATAATTTCTCCTTTGCTTCTCATTTCCCGCGTATTTTTCTCTTTGCCAAGGCTCATTTCTGACAATGTCTCCAACATAATGCAAAAATGCTCTTCATCCCATGCAGACAGATACATACATTTACAAAGCCCTCTGGTGAAAAAGGGATAATTACAGTAGCAGTCGGTCAGTTCCTTAAAACGGGTTCTGTGCCCGGAATTTTCAAACATTTTTTCGCTGTCCAGGGCAGCAAAGCATTTATCTTTCCATTTCATAATATCCCTCCTGTATTTTCGAAGTTCCTTTGTGCTCCCTTCTAAAATTATAATCCAATAAGCCGTACAGCTCAATATATTTCTGCTGATTTTCGAATATACCAGGCCTTTTTTCTGAAAGCAGTGTTGGAAAAATATTTTTCCGCATAGAATAATATAGACAAAAGAGAAGAAGGTTGGAAATGTGGGAAGGCTTTTGGGATTAATGCTTTTTTGTATCGGGATTGGAATGGTAATCGGAATGCTGATTGCAGAAAATGTGATCATCGTAATTGTTTCCGGTTTATGTCTTATGTGCGGATATCATATTTTCTGTAAATGAACAGTTTAAAAGTCTGGATATTATCCGGGCTTTTTTTGTGGAGGTTCTTGAAAAAAGCAGAAAAAAATGATAGCATATGGTCTGAATAGGTAAATAAGCATACTGCAGAAAACAGGTGAAATATCCTGAAAACTGCAGAAATAAAGGAGTATATAGAATAAATATGGCTTTATCACCAATGATGCGTGAATACTTAAAAACAAAGGAGCAGTACAAAGATTGTATTCTTTTTTACCGTCTCGGCGATTTTTACGAAATGTTTTTCGATGATGCCCTGACAGTGACAAAAGAGCTGGAGCTGACTCTTACTGGAAAAGACTGCGGACTGGAAGAACGGGCCCCCATGTGCGGGGTCCCCTTTCATGCTGCCGAAACTTATATCAACCGTCTTATTGAAAAGGGATACAAAGTAGCTATCTGCGAGCAGGTGGAAGATCCCAAAAAGGCAAAGGGACTGGTAAAAAGAGAAGTGATCCGTGTCGTAACTCCGGGAACTACCCTGGATGCCTCTTCTCTGGACGAGTCAAAAAATAATTATCTGATGGCCGTGGTCTCCATGGAGGATCAGTTCGGCTGCGCCATTGCGGATATTACTACAGGAGACTGCTTTCTGACAGAAGTAGACAGGCCGTCAAAACTTCTGGATGAAATTAATAAGTTCGCTCCTGCTGAAATTATATGCAACGATGCATTTTTCATGAGCGGAGTAGACGCCGATGATCTGAAGGAACGCCTTGGCATCTGTATCTTTCCGCTTGATGCCTGGTATTTTGACGACAGCCTCTGCCAGAGGACACTGAAGGAGCACTTTCATGTGAACAGCCTGGAAGGGCTTGGGCTTCAGGATTACGACAGCGGCGTAATCGCCGCGGGAGCTTTGTTTGTTTATCTTAAAGAAACTCAGAAAACAGCCCTTTCCCATATGGCAACAATCCGGCCTTACGCGGCGGAAAAATACATGCTGATCGACAGCTCCAGCCGGAGGAATCTGGAACTTGTGGAAACGCTCAGGGAGAAGAACAAAAGAGGATCGCTTTTATGGGTTCTGGATAAAACAAAAACTGCTATGGGCGCCCGGACTCTCCGCGCATATGTGGAGCAGCCCCTGATTGACGCGGAAGAAATCAGCCGCCGCCTGGAGGCCCTGGAAGAGCTGAATAAAAATCCCATGCTCAGAGATGAGATACGGGAATACCTGAACCCGATATATGATCTGGAACGTCTGATCAGCCGCATCAGCTATCAGTCCGCCAACCCGAGAGATATGGTGGCGTTTGCCTCTTCTCTGGAAATGATTCCCCATATACGGCAGATCCTCAGAGATTTTCACTGCCCGATTCTCTGTCAGATTTTTGAAGATATGGATCCGCTTACCGATATTGCAGATCTCATTCAGAGATCCATTGCAGAAGAGCCGCCCATGTCCCTGAGAGACGGAGGCATTATCCGGGAAGGA
This sequence comes from Candidatus Blautia excrementipullorum, assembly GCA_019118645.1. Classification (GTDB taxonomy): domain Bacteria; phylum Bacillota; class Clostridia; order Lachnospirales; family Lachnospiraceae; genus Blautia_A; species Blautia_A excrementipullorum. Next base: position 2,692 of record DWYN01000104.1, read on the forward strand.
TATAACGAAGAAGTAGATAAATACCGCCGTTCCCGCACAGACGGCAAAAAATGGCTGTCTGAGCTGGAAATGAAAGAAAAAGAGCGCACCGGAATTAAAAATCTCAAAATAAAATACAACCGTGTCTTCGGCTACTCTCTTGAGGTTACCAATTCTTTCAAAAATCTGGTGCCGGATAATTATGTCCGCAAGCAGACGCTTGCAAATGCTGAGCGTTATATTACCCAGGAACTGAAAGATCTGGAGGATCTGATTCTGGGAGCAGAGGACCGTCTTTATACACTGGAATATGAGCTGTTCTGCGATATCAGAGATCAGGTGGGCGCTCAGGTGACTCGAATTCAGAAAACCGCAAAAGCGATTGCGGCTCTGGATGTCTTCGCCTCCATGGCCCTTGTTGCTCAGAGAAATAACTATGTCCGGCCCAAGATCAATGAAAGTGGCGTTATTGATATCAAAAACGGCCGCCATCCTGTAGTGGAACAGATGATCGAAAATGATATGTTTATCGCAAATGATACTTATCTGGACAACCAGAAAAAACGTGTCTCTATTATTACCGGACCCAACATGGCCGGAAAATCCACGTATATGCGCCAGACGGCCCTGATTGTTCTGATGGCCCAGATCGGAAGCTTTGTTCCCGCGGAAAAGGCCAATATCGGAATTGTGGACAGGATTTTTACAAGGGTAGGGGCTTCTGACGATCTTGCCAGCGGCCAAAGCACATTTATGGTGGAAATGACGGAAGTCGCCAATATATTAAGAAATGCCACTTCAAAAAGTCTCCTGATTCTTGATGAAATAGGGCGGGGCACAAGCACCTTTGACGGTCTGGCAATTGCCTGGGCTGTAATTGAGCATATCAGCAGTCCAAAGCTCTGCGGGGCAAAAACACTTTTTGCCACTCATTATCATGAGCTTACCGAATTGGAAGGAAAGATCCCCGGCGTCAATAACTACTGTATCGCAGTCAAAGAAAAGGGCGACGATATTGTTTTTCTGAGAAAAATTGTAAAAGGAGGAGCCGACAAAAGCTACGGCATTCAGGTGGCCAAGCTTGCCGGAGTGCCGGAATCGGTTATCTCACGCGCAAAAGAGCTTGTAGAAGAATTAAGCGATGCGGATATTACCGCTGCGGTGAAAGACCTTACAGCTTCCAGAAAGAAGCAGAAAATTACATATGATCAGGTAGATATGGCCCAGATGTCGCTGTTTGACACTGTACAGGACAATGATATTGTGGAGGAAATCAAAAGTCTTGATATGACAGCAATCACACCTATGGAAGCCATGAATATTCTTTATAATCTGCAGAACAAAATCAAGAACCGGTGGCAGAAATAATACACGGAAATATATGGGCTGAAGGAGGTCTTGCCTTGAAAAAAATTACGGTTTTAGATCAGAACACAATTGACAAAATTGCTGCAGGCGAAGTGGTGGAACGCCCTTCTTCTGTTGTCAAAGAACTTGTTGAAAATGCCATTGACGCAGGGGCAACGGCCATTACCGTGGAAATTACAGACGGCGGCAAGAAGCTGATCCGTATTACAGATAACGGGTCCGGCATCGAAGCGGATCAGATACCGCTTGCTTTTTTCCGCCATGCCACAAGTAAAATTGAAAAAGTGGAAGATTTGGAGCAGATTACTTCTCTGGGCTTTCGGGGAGAGGCTCTTTCCAGTATCGCGGCCGTTTCCCAGGTGGAGCTGATCACCAAAACTCCTTCCGCTGTGACAGGATCGAGATATATTATCGAGGGAGGCGTGGAGCGCTCTCTGGAAGAGCTTGGCGCGCCTGACGGGTCAACCTTCCTGGTAAGAAATCTGTTTTATAACACTCCTGCAAGAAGTAAATTTCTTAAGTCCGATATGACTGAGGCAAATTATATTCATACACTGATGGAACAGCTTGCGCTTTCCCATCCGGAAATTTCTTTTAAATATATCCAGAATAAACAGGTAAAGCTTCACAGCTCCGGAAATTATAATGTAAAAGACGTTATTTACAGTGTTTACGGAAAAGATATTACAAAAGCGCTTCTGGAAGCAAATTATAAAAACGAATTTATGAAAATTACCGGTTTTGTGGGCAAACCGGAAATTGCCAGGGGAAACAGAGGATTTGAAAATTACTATATTAATGGACGATATGTAAAAAATAATATCATTACAAAGGCGATCGAAAACGCATACAAAGGATTTTTGATGCAGCATAAGTTCCCTTTTGTGTCCCTTCAGATGGAAATGGAGGGGAACGACCTGGACGTCAATGTTCACCCTGCCAAGCGGGAAGTACGTTTTGCCCGTGAACAGGAGGTATACGAAGCTGTTTATGATACAGTAAGAAACGCGCTGACAAAAAAAGAGATGATTCCGGAGTTCACGGTGGGAAAAGCAGAGGAGCCTCCCAGACAGAAGGCTCCCAGGTCAGCCGACATACCGGAACCTTTTGAGACAAAGCGCCGGGAAGAAACGGACAAATACCAAAGGGTTCTGGAGGAAACTCCTGCAGTAAAATATTCGGCGCCGGAAAGCAAGGAAGTCTTTTCCAGGGCCGAAGAGGCTCTCTTTCATGGAACGCTCCGGCAGGAATCCAGCCTGAAAACCAGCCGGGACACCCCGGCAGCCGGAAAGGCTGTTACAAAAACCGGGAAGGACACTCCGGAAATCAAGAGGCCGGAGCCCCGCATTCCGGAAAAACAGCCGGAACAGCTGGAGCTTTTTGAAGAGAAGCTTCTCTCCCCTGAGTCGCGCAGCAGGATCCGGCTGATCGGACAGGTTTTTGATACATACTGGCTGGTACAGTTCGGCGACTATTTTTATATTATTGATCAGCACGCTGCTCATGAAAAAGTTTACTATGAGAGATTTGTAAAAGAGTTCCGGGAACATACTGTAGATTCCCAGTATCTGAATCCCCCCATGATTGTAAGTCTCAATCTCCAGGAAGAAGCCCTTTTGAGGGCCAATGAGACTTATTTCCGCCAGTTTGGATTTGAAATTGAGCATTTCGGCGGAAGAGAATACTGTATCAGCGCCGTTCCTTCAAATCTCTATGGTTTTACAGAAGAACAGCTTTTTCTTGAAATGCTGGATCATCTGTCCGATGCAAAAGGAGGGGATCTTCCGGAAATTTTTGCTCAGAGACTGGCAACAATGGCCTGCAAGGCAGCCGTAAAGGGAAATCATGCCATGGCTCCCCAGGAGGCGGAAAAGCTTATTGATGAGCTCCTGAAACTAGATAATCCCTATCACTGCCCTCACGGACGCCCGACAATTATTTCCATGACAAAAACGGAACTGGAGAAAAAGTTTAAACGAATTGTATAGGAGGCAGTATGAGAAAGCCACTGATTGTTCTTACAGGACCTACCGCGGCCGGAAAAACCAGCCTTTCCATCTCTCTTGCCAAAGCAGTAAACGGCGAGATTATTTCGGCGGATTCCATGCAGGTGTACAGGGGAATGGATATCGGATCCGCAAAGATCCGTCAGGAGGAGATGCAGGGTATTCCTCATTATCTGATTGACGTCCTGGATCCGAAGGAAGAGTTTCACATTGTAAAATTTCAGGAAATGGCCAAAAAGGCCATGGAAATCATTTACGCCAAAGGAAAGATTCCCGTTCTTGTTGGCGGAACCGGTTTCTATATTCAGGCTGTCACAAGAGATATAAATTTTACAGAAGCAAGGCAGGAAGAGGATTACCGGAAATATCTGGAGGAGCTGGCTGCTGAAAAAGGCAGTCGGTACCTTCATAATATGCTGAAGGAAAAGGACCCCAGGAGCGCGGAAACAATCCATGAACACAATGTAAAAAGAGTCATCCGCGCCCTGGAATTTTATCATCAGAACGGAACGCCGATCTCCGCTCATAATCAGGAACAGCGAAAGCAGGAAAGCCCTTACAATCTTGCCTATTTTGTTTTAAATGTTCCAAGGGAGCTGCTTTATAAACGGATAGACAAAAGAGTGGATGAAATGATGAAGAACGGGCTGCTGGAAGAGGTAAAGACGCTGAAGCAGAATGGCTGCAGCAGAGGAATGGTATCCATGCAGGGGCTGGGCTATAAAGAAATTCTGGCCTGCCTGGAAGGGGAGTGTTCTCTGGAAGAAGCTGTGAGAATCCTCAAGCGGGACACCAGACATTTTGCGAAAAGACAGCTGACCTGGTTCCGGCGAGAACCGGATGTGATTTGGGTAAATAAAGATGAATTTCAATATAACGAGACGGAAATTCTGAACTATATGTTGTCCGTCTGCCGGGAAAAAGAAATTCTGAGTACCGGCGGGCAGGCGGGAATTTCTGAATAAGACTGCTGCAGACCGCCGCACAGAAAGGAATGTTAAAATCAGTTATGAGAGAAATATATGAACAGCTGGGGATCTCCCCGGAAGTATACGAATTTGGCTCAAAAATAGAGCAGCTGTTAAAAGACCGCTTTGAGGAATTCGACAGAACCGCAGAATACAATCAGATGAAAGTACTTCTTGCCATGCAGAAAAACAAAGTCAGCGCTGAATGCTTCAACAGTTCCTCAGGCTACGGGTACGACGACTTCGGAAGGGACACTCTGGAAAAAGTTTACGCGGATACTTTTCATACAGAAGCCTGTCTCGTGCGTCCCCAGATTGCCTGTGGAACCCATGCGCTTGCAATCGCTCTTTTCGGCAATCTTCGTCCGGGAGATGAACTTCTGGCTCCTGCCGGAAAGCCCTATGATACTCTTGAGGAGGTCATCGGCATCCGTCCCTCCAGCGGTTCCCTGGCCGAGTACGGAATCACCTACCGCCAGGTGGATTTAAAAGAAGACGGAAGTTTTGATTATGAGGCCATAAAGAACGCTGTAAATGAAAGAACCCGGCTTGTGGAAATACAGCGGTCCAAAGGTTATCAGACTCGTCCGTCGTTCTCCGTAAAACAGATCGGAGAGCTGATTTCTTTTATCAAAAAAATCAAGCCGGATGTTATCTGCATGGTTGACAACTGTTACGGAGAATTTGTAGACACCATAGAGCCTAGCGATGTGGGGGCGGATATGATCGTAGGCTCTCTGATTAAAAATCCGGGAGGCGGGCTTGCCCCTATCGGAGGCTACATTGCCGGGACAAAGGAATGTGTGGAAAATGCGGCAAACCGTATGACCTGCCCCGGTCTTGGAATGGAAGTGGGCGCGTCTCTCGGGGTAAACCGTTCCTTCTACCAGGGCTTTTTCCTTGCTCCGATGGTGACAAAAGGCGCTCTGAAAGGCGCGGTATTTGCCGCCAATATTTATGAGCGGCTGGGATTCCCGGTGATTCCGGACGGCAGAGAGCCAAGACAGGATATTATCCAGGCAGTTACTCTTGGAAGCCCGGAGAGGGTCACCGCTTTCTGCAAGGGAATTCAGGCGGCGGCTCCGGTGGACAGCTATGTAGATCCGGAGCCCTGGGATATGCCGGGGTACGACAGCCAGGTTATCATGGCCGCTGGAGCTTTTGTGCAGGGATCTTCGATTGAGCTTTCTGCCGACGGCCCTATGAAGCCCCCCTATGCCGTATATTTCCAGGGCGGCCTGACATGGGAACACGCGAAGCTTGGAATTCTTATGTCCGTACAGAAACTGGCGGAAAAGAAGCTGGTTACCCTGCCGGATCCCGGGAGCCTGTTATGAGTCAGAAAAGACACATTATTATTGTAGGAGGAGGAGCCTCCGGCCTGACTGCAGCTGTTATGGCCGCAGAGCAGGGCTGTTCGGTTACGGTTCTGGAGCATAATGAGAGAATCGGGCGAAAGCTCTGCGTGACAGGGAATGGGCGGTGCAATCTGACAAACCTTAATTTTTATGAAGGCGCGTACCGGGGAAATCATCCGGAATTTGCCCGGGAAATACTGCGCCAGTTTTCTCTGGAAGATACGCTGGAATTTTTTGAAAGCATCGGTCTTCCTGTTACAGACAGGAACGGATGGCTGTATCCTCGAAGCGGGCAGGCAAAATGTGTGCCTGAGCTTCTGGAATGGAAAGCGCGGAGCCTTCGTGTAAAAATAAAAACAAAGGAACATGTGACAAAAATTTTTAAAAAGAACGGTCTCTGGAATGTGAAGACCGAAAGCTGGAGTTATCAGGGGAATGCCGTTATTCTCGCAAACGGTTCAAAAGCGTCCTCGGTCAGCGGAGCCGACGGAAGCGGATATGAGCTTTCTGCCGGTCTCGGCCATAAAATCATTAAGCCTCTTCCCGCGCTTGTATCCCTGAAATGCCGCGGGAACGGATTTTCCGGCTGGGCGGGGGTACGCACGGAGGCGGAAGCCACTCTGACGGCAGACGGAAAAATCCTCTGCAGGGAATCCGGAGAGGTACAGCTTACGGACTATGGAATCTCCGGAATTCCGGTTTTTCAGCTCAGCCGGTTTGCCGTGCGGGCATGCGAAGAAGGCAAAAAAACAGAGATCTTTCTGAATTTTCTTCCGGAATACGAAGAAGACCAGATAGAAAAGCTTTTCCGCCGGCGCAGAGAACGCTGTCCCTACAAATCTGTTCCGGAGCTTTTCACTGGCCTTTTTCCGGATAAACTCTGCCGCATTCTGCTGAAACAGAAAGATCCTCTCAAGGCAGCACGGTCATTCCATCTGGAAGTCACCGGTCATTCCGGTTTTTCCCAGGCTCAGATCTGTTCCGGAGGAATCGATACGCAGGAGGTAAATCCACATACGCTGGAATCCAAAATTCATAAAGATCTCTATTTCGCAGGAGAACTTCTGGATATAGACGGCGCCTGCGGCGGATATAATCTTCAGTGGGCCTGGTCCAGCGGAGCTGTGGCCGGAATTCACAGTGCAAAGGAGAGTCTATGATACGAATTACACAGTTAAAACTGCCTGTTTCACACAGCAAAGAAGACCTCAGGAAAAAAATTGCAAAAAGCCTCCGCTGTTCAGAGGATGATTTCTCCTATGAAATTGTCCGGCAGTCTCTGGACGCAAGGCAGAAAGAAAATAAAAAATTTGTTTATACCATAGACGTATCGGTTTCCGGTGAAAAAAGAATTTTAAAAAAGGTTCACAATAATAATATTATGTATACCGAGAAGAAAGAGTATCGGTTCCCGGAAACCCGGAAAGAGAGGGACTGTATTTCTCCGGTTGTTGTAGGAAGCGGGCCGGCCGGCCTGTTTTGTGCCTGGTACCTTGCATTTGCCGGATACCATCCCCTGGTCATCGAGAGGGGAGAGGAGGCCCAAAAGCGCCAGGAAACCGTCAATGCCTTCTGGAAAGACGGAATCCTGGATCCTGATTCCAACGTACAGTTCGGAGAAGGCGGCGCCGGAACTTTTTCCGACGGAAAACTCAATACGCTGGTAAAAGACCCTTCCGGACGAAACCGTGAAGTCCTGAAGCGTTTTGTACAGGCAGGCGCTCCGCCTGAAATTCTCTATCAGCAGAAGCCCCATCTCGGCACCGATGTGCTGATTCATATTGTTCAGACAATGCGGAGACAGATAGAAGAAATGGGCGGAGAATTCCGCTTTCGTTCCAAACTGACGGATCTTTTTTTTAAAAACGGCCGGCTGGAGGCTGTGGAAATCAATGGCGGAGAAAAGATTTCTGCGGAAATCTGCGTTCTTGCCCTCGGCCACAGTGCAAGAGATACCTTTCAGATGCTGAACAGCCGCGGAGTTTATATGGAGCCGAAATCTTTTGCCGTAGGCCTGCGTATAGAACATCCGCAGGAAATGATTAATCTGGCGCTGTACGGGGAACCGGAAAATCCGCATCTGGGATCTGCAAGCTATAAAGTAACCCACAGCTGCAGAAATGGAAGAGGAGTCTATTCTTTCTGTATGTGCCCGGGAGGATACGTGGTCAACGCCTCCTCCGAAGAGGGACTTCTGGCTGTAAACGGAATGAGCTATCATGCCAGGGACGGAAAAAACGCCAACAGCGCTCTGATCGTAACCGTTACACCGGATGATTTTCCAGAAGAAGGGCCTCTCGGAGGAATTGCTTTCCAGCGTGAGCTTGAACGAAAAGCCTGGGAAGCAGGGCAGGGAAAAATTCCGGTGCAGCTTTTTCAGGATTTCAGGAATCACAGGCCCAGTACGGCGCTTGGAGCTGTCCATCCTTGTACAAAAGGCGGTTATATACTTGGGGACGTCCGATCTGTCCTCCCTGAACAGATCGGAGATTCCATTGAAGAGGGAATCCTTGCTTTCGGCAGGAAAATAAAAGATTTCGACAGACCGGACGCTCTTTTAAGCGGAGTGGAAAGCCGTACCTCATCCCCTGTGCGAATTGTCCGGGATCAAAAAGGAAGTTCCAATATAGAAGGAATTTATCCCTGCGGAGAGGGCGCAGGATACGCCGGCGGAATCACTTCCGCTGCCATGGACGGCATCCGCGTGGCAGAATGGATTTGTGAAAAATTTAAAAATTCCCGGTAGAGAGTGTACATGTTTCCTATTTTATGCTAAAATTAAGCTTGATTCTTTCCCGGCATCCCACAGAGGGCGAAAGGTGAAAGATGTGAAGCATACGATGAAAGAACTGCCGGAGTCAGAGCGTCCCTATGAGAAATGTATCCGCGAAGGGGAAAGCGCTTTAAGTGACAGTGAGCTTCTTGCTGTAATACTGCGCTGTGGAACCAGGGGTGTGTCATCTCTGGCGCTGGCAAACGATATCATGAACTATATGAAAGAATCTTCCTATCCCGGTCTGGCTGGAATTCTGCACAGTTCCATTTCCGACCTGAGGAAGATTCGCGGAGTCGGCAGGGTAAAAGCTGTTCAGCTGAAATGCATTGGAGAGCTGTCGAAGAGGATTTCCGCTTCCGCGGCAAAACCGTCCCTCAGCTTTCATCAGCCGGACTCCATAGCTGCCTATTATATGGAACAGCTCCGCCATCAGGAACAGGAGCTCATGATCTGTATGATGCTGGACAATCAGAACCATCTGCTTACAGAACGGCTTCTGTCCAAAGGCACAGTAAACGCGGCTTTGATTACGCCGAGAGAAATTTATATGGAAGCGGTCCGATGCCATGCAGTCAGTCTCATACTGGTTCATAACCATCCGGGCGGAAATCCTTCTCCCAGCGTAAGCGATATCCGCATTACCGAACAGATCTATCAGGCAGGGGAGATACTGGGTATTCATCTTCTGGATCATATTATTATTGGGGATCATAAATATGTAAGTTTTAAAGAACAGGGAATTATCGGGGGATACCTGGAATAAAGGGGCAATTTTATGCTGTTAAAAAAGACCTATGGGATAGACCTGGGAAGCAGCAGTATTAAAGTTTATTCGTTTCTCAGAAACAAAAGTTATCTTGAAAAGAATATGATTGCGTCAAAAGGGCGCAAAATCATCGCCGTGGGCAATGAAGCATACGAAATGTTTGAAAAGGCGCCAGCCGACATCGTTGTAAATTCGCCGATGGCTTTTGGCATGATCGCCAATCTTGAGCTTCAGGAAATCGCTCTCTACAGTATGATGAAAAAAATCGATAAATTTCTCGGCATAGGATCTGATATGTTTTTTTCCGTGCCCCTCGATATGACAGCTATCGAAAAAAGGGCTTACTATCATGTCGCCAACGGACACTGGCTGCATCAGAACCGTGTATTTATGGTAGAAGCGCCGATTGCAGACGCCCTGGCCATGGGAGTGAAGCTGGAAGGAAATCCGGGAAGCATGGTGGTCAATATCGGGGCGCAGAGCACACAGTTTTCCATTATTACCGACGGCAAAATCATTATCTCAAAGAAAATCCCCATTGGGGGAAGGCAGATGAATGAGGCGATCTGCAGTGAAATCAGAAAAAGATATAATCTTCAGATCGGCACCCGGACAGGGAAAAGGCTGAAGCTGGCCATGGGACGTCTGAACGACCAGAGAAAGGATGCCCGGAAAGTTGTGGGAATCGACAGTATCTCCGGACTTCCCAGAGAAGAAGTGATTTCCGGCTATGTGGTAAATGCGGGAATTATGGACTGCGTCAATCAAATCGCAGCCGAAATGAAAACTTTTCTGGAAAGAACTCCTCCGCAGATAGCTTATCACATATCCAGAGAGGGGATTTACCTGACAGGAGGAAGCACACGGCTTCCTTACATAGACAATTATCTGGCCAGCTATACAGGTGTTTCCTTTAAGCTGTCCGAGCTCTATGAAACGTCATCGGTAAACGGACTGGAACGAATCATCCGCAACCGGGAACTGATGAAGTGGGCTCAGCCAGTAAAGCAACGAAGATTATAATTTTTTAGGGGTATATTAATTCATGAAAAACCTGAAAAAAAAGTTTCGATTTCGAATTCACTTAAAAAGCAAACATCTCCTGGCAATTATGACTTTTTTCTGTATCAGCGCCATTGTTGCCACTCTTGCATCGGGAATTACCCCGGCGCCTTTAAAAGAGGCTGCAGGGCTGATTATCGTTCCTTTTGAAAATTCGATTGCGTCAATCGGCCAGTGGCTGACTGACGTTCACAGCACTTTTCAGGACAAGCAGGATCTTATTCAGGCTAATGAGGAACTCCAGGCCACAGTCGATACTCTTACGGAACAGAATAACGTACTGATTCAGGATCAGGCGGAACTGACAAGGCTGGAGCAGCTTTACGATCTGGATGAGGAGTATTCTGACTATCCGAAAATCGCTGCAAGAATTATTTCCAAGGATCCCGGAAACTGGTATGACACCTTTATGATCAACCGCGGCAGCAGCGACGGAGTCCGCGTGGACAATAACGTTATTGCGGGAAAAGGTCTTGTGGGAATCGTTACAGAAGTGGGTTCCAACTGGGCTACCGTAAGGGCTATCATTGACGACAGCAGCAATGTCAGCGCAATGACGGTCAGCACAGACGACAACTGTGTGGTGGAGGGAGATCTGGAACTGATCGACGAGGGAAAACTCCGCTTTACCCAGCTTTATGATCAGGAGGACCGCGTCACGGTAGGAGAGAGAATCGTAACCTCCAATATCAGCGAAAAGTATGTGGAAGGTCTTTTTATCGGATATGTAAGCGAGATTGAGCTGGACACCAACAATCTTACAAAAACCGGGACTCTCGTTTCCCCTGTTGACTTTCAGCATCTCAAGGACGTATTTGTAATTACGGTAAACAAACAGGATGACATCCAGGGAGAAGGCCAGACTCAGGACGGAGCGGAAGAAAATACAGAAGCGGAGGAAAGCGGCACACAGGAAGGAGCTGAGTAATGAAAAGCAAAGTCGTATTGTTTGTCACAATCATTATATGCTTTATTTTACAGACAACCGTTCTCCATCTGTTTTCCATTGGTTCCATCACTCCGAATCTTCTCCTGATTCTCTGTGTCTCCATGGGACTGATGCGCGGGCGGAAGAGCGGCATGTGGACAGGGTTTATCTGCGGGCTTCTGATCGATCTGTTTTACGGATCTTTATTCGGATTTTACGCTCTGATTTATATGTATGCCGGATTTTTCAGCGGCTATGCATTCCGCATTTATTATGACGATGACATTAAAGTTCCCATGCTGCTGACGGCAGTGATGGATCTTCTGTATAATCTGGCTGTCTATGTCCTTCAGTTCCTCCTGCGGGGGCGTATCGGACTGTTTACTTACCTGTACAGAATTATTATTCCTGAAATGGTATATACCGTTTTTCTGACAGTGATTGTATACAAAATTTTCTATTATATCAACAAACGGTTTATGACACCTACCAGGAAAGAAAGTGAGTCTATTTGGGTACTAAAATAAAAAAACTGATCAAAAAAATACAACTGAAAAGAACTACTGTGCTTTTGATGGTTTTTGTTCTGATGGCTTTTATTCTCATTCGTCAGATTTTCGACCTTCAGATCATCCAGGGTGAAAATTATATCAGTGAATTTCAGAGCAGAACCACCAAAACCCGTGTATTAAAAAGTACCAGAGGCAACATCTACGACCGCAACGGCACGCTGGTTGCCTCCAATGTGCTGTCCTATTCTCTGACTTTTGAGGATAACGGAAGTTATGAGACTACACGTCAGAAAAATCTGACTCTCAACGGGGTGGCCTATAAAGTCCTGAAGATCCTGGCTGAAAACGGCGACAGCCTCAGCCATGATTTTCATATAGAACTGGATGAAAACGGAAACTATGCCTTTGATGTGGACGAGGGATTTACTCTTAACCGGTTCCGGGCGGATGTTTATGGCCACGCTCTGATTGACGACCTTACAGAGGAAGAAGCTTCCGCCACTGCGGAAGAAATGGTCGATTATCTCAGCGGCAGCGATGGTTTCTCCATTGTTCTCTACGGAGAAGACGCCTATACTCCAGAGGAGCTTGAGCAGTACGGGCTTCCCCAGGAACTGACAAAACAGGAAATTCTCGATATTGCCATTATGCGGTATGAATTGAATACAAACAGTTTTCAGCGTTATATGACGGTGACGATCGCCACAAATGTCAGTGAAAGCACGGTTGCCGCAGTGATGGAAAATCAGGACGAACTTCAGGGAATTGATGTGCTGGAAGACTCTGTGCGTCAGTATGTGGATGATGAGAGCATGGGACCGATTCTCGGATACACAGGCCGGGCTTCTGCGGAAGAGCTGGAAACGCTGAAGGAGCAGAATCCGGATTATTCAAATGACGCGATTGTTGGAAAAGCAGGAATCGAACAGTATATGGAGCTGGATCTTCAGGGAACAGACGGCCAGGAAACTGTAACGGTAGATAATCTTGGAAAGGTTCTCAGCATAGATGAGGATACCACCATAGAGCCAAAAGCGGGAAACAACGTTTATCTGACCATAGATTCCGACTGGCAGGCCGCTATCTACCAGATTTTAAAGCAGAGAGTAGCCGGCATTCTTCTGAACCGTATTGAGGCGGTCAAGGAATTTGATTACGAAGGCGTCCAGGACGCCGCGCAGATCGTAATTCCAATCTACGATGTCTACAATGCGCTTGTATCCAACAGTGTCATTGATATCGAACGGTTCAGCGATGAAAATGCCTCGGAAACAGAAAAAAATTTATATGCCAAATTTCAACAAAAGCAGCAGGAAGTTTTTGATACAATTACTAACAGGCTGACCGCTGAAAATCCGCCGGCGTATAAGGAGGAGTCTGAAGAGGTGCAGGAGTATCTTTCCTATATCTGCGATACTGTGCTGAGAGATACTCTGGGAGTGATTTCCAGCAGTGCCGTGGATACTTCCGATTCCACTTACCAGGCCTGGGCCACTGACGAAAGCATCAGTCTCAAGGAATATCTGAATTATGCCGCCAGTCAGAACTGGATTGATATTTCCGTTATTTCCCCGGAGGGAGAGTATCTGGACTCGGCAGAGATCTATCAGTCTCTTACGGAGTATATTACCGATTATCTCCGGACGGACAACGGCTTTTCCAAGCTGCTGTACAAGTATATGCTTCTGGATGATGAGATTTCCGGCCAGGAACTCTGCCTTGTTCTGTATGAGCAGGGAGTACTTTCAAAAGAGGATGAGTCCTATCAGAGTCTTGCCTCAGGGGCCATGAGCGCTTATGATTTTATGATCAACAAAATTTCCACTCTGGAAATCGAGCCCGCTCAGCTTGCTCTGACGCCATGCTCTGCCTCAGCGGTAATCACGGATGTAAACACCGGAAAAGTGCTGGCATGCGTATCCTATCCCGGCTATGACAATAACCGGCTGAGCAATAATATGGATACAGATTACTATTCAAAGCTGGCGCTGGATCAGTCCAGCCCGTTTTTCAATAAGGCAACACAGCAGACAACAGCTCCCGGATCTACTTTTAAGCTGGTTTCTGCTGTCACCGGAATGATGGAAAATGTCATCAACGATGGAACATACATTGAGTGTAACGGAAGCTTTGACCTGGTTACCCCGCCGATTAACTGCTGGAACAGAAGCGGTCACGGTTCTCTGGAAATCCGAGGCGCCATTGAGCAGTCCTGCAACGTTTTCTTTAACATGATCGGATATCAGGCCGGCATAAATGATCAGAATGAATTTTCTGAGAATTTAAGTCTTTCCAAGCTTCAGCATTATGCATCGGAATTTGGGCTGGACAGGCAGACGGGAATCGAACTTTCAGAGGGAACTCCTCATGTATCCGATATCAATGCCGTTCCGTCCTATATCGGGCAGGGAAATCATCTGTACAGCACCAGCCAGCTGGCCCGATATGTCACAGCGATTGCCACTTCCGGGACCGTATATAATCTCTCTCTTCTGGACAGAGTAACGGACTCAGAGGGCCAGACCCAGAAGACTTACGAGCCTTCTGTGGAAAATGAAATGACAGACGTGCCTGCCAATGTATGGGAAGATATTCACGACGGCATGTACCGGGTGATTCAGACACACAGTGAGTTCAGCGGCCTAGGCGTATCCCTGGCGGGAAAAACAGGAACTGCGGAGATCGATTATTACCAGCCAAACCATGGTCTGTTTATCGGCTACGCACCTGCAGATGACCCGCAGTACGCCATTGCTGTCCGGATTCCCAACGCCTTTTCATCCGGTAATGCCTGTACCACTGCAAACGATATCATGGAATACATTTTCGGCCTTGCAGATGAAGACGCCATTCTGACAGGATATGCTTCTACAGACGTCAGCAATACATCGACAGACTAAAACACATAAGAGAATACCAGGATGATGGAACATATCTTTTAGGAGGAATCAGAAACATGGGTGAAGTCATCGTTATTACATCTGGAAAGGGCGGCGTGGGCAAAACCACCACTGTCGCAAATATCGGCACAGGTCTTGCCATGATGGGCAAAAAGACTGTTGTGGTAGACACAGACATAGGCCTGCGCAATCTGGATGTGGTTCTGGGACTGGAAAACAGAATTGTTTACAACCTGGTGGACGTAATAAACGGAAACTGCCGTCTCAGGCAGGCGCTGATCAAGGACCGGCGGCATCCGGAGCTTTTTCTCCTTCCGTCCGCCCAGACGAAAGATAAATCAGCCGTATCTCCGGAGCAGATGATAAAGCTCACAGAAGAATTAAAAGAAGAATTTGATTTTATTCTTCTCGACTGCCCGGCCGGCATTGAGCAGGGATTTAAAAACGCCGTCGCAGGTGCGGAAAGAGCTCTTGTTGTAACAACGCCTGAAGTATCGGCTATACGCGATGCAGACAGGATCATCGGGCTTCTGGAAGCCGGCGGCCTTCGAAATATCCAGCTTATTATCAACCGCCTGAGACCGGAAATGATTGCAAGAGGCGATATGATGTCTGTGGATGATGTGATCGAAATCCTGGCGGTGGATCTGATTGGGACAATACTGGATGACGAACAGATTGTAATTGCGGCAAATCAGGGAGAGCCTCTCTCAGGCAAAAAATCTCAGGCTGAAGAAGAATACCGCAACATCTGCCGCCGTCTTCTGGGAGAAGAAATTCCTTTTATGGAACTGCGTCAGAAAAAAGGAATGTTCCGGCGTCTGGGAGATATTTTCCGGAAATAGCAAAATCCATCAGACACTTTATAAGGAGGAGATTCCGGTGAGTATTTTTATACCGTCAAAAAGCCGCTCCGCAGGTTATGCGAGGGACAGAATGAAGCTTCTTCTTGTCTCGGAAAGGGTCGGCTGTTCTCCGCAGATGATGAAAATGCTGAAAAACGATCTGATACATACTGTAAAAAAATATATCGCGATTGATGATACACAGGTGCATATCCACATGACCCAGAATCCTCCGGTTCTTCATGCGGATATACCTCTCAGAGCAAAAAAGGAACGTAAGACAAAATGCTAAAACAGTACAAGCTACGATTTTACAATTTCAGACTGATGCTTTTTCTTCTGGCAATCAGTGCCATTGGAGTCGTTCTGGTATCCACGGCGCGGGAGGATCTGAAGTACAGGCAGCTTGCCGGTGTAATTCTGGGAGTTGTGATTATGGTGATTCTTTCACTGATGGATTATTCCTGGATTTCCAATTTCCAATGGATTATGTACGGAGCAAATATTGTTCTGCTCCTTCTGGTTCGCCTTTTCGGCGATACGGCGAACGGAGCAGCCAGATGGATTGACTTCGGCTTTATCCGCTTTCAGCCTACCGAGCTGTCAAAGATCATTATTATTTTGTTTTTTGCCCGGTTTTTTATGGATCATGAAGAAACTCTGAATACTTTTCGAACCATTGCCAAATCGCTTATTCTTCTGGCAGTGCCATTGTTCCTGATCTATGAGCAGCCGGATATGAAAAACACAATTATGATCCTGGCTCTATTCTGCATCCTGATCTATGTTGCAGGAATCAGCTACCGTATTATCGGCGGAACCCTGCTGATTGCCATTCCGCTTATGATTATTTTTCTGATCATCGTAGTGCAGCCTGACCAGAAACTGATCCAGGATTATCAGCGCAACCGTATTATGGCTTTTCTGTATCCGGAAAATGAGGAATATTCGGATGATATTGAACAGCAGAATAATTCCCGTACAGCCATTGCCTCCGGAGAGCTGATCGGAAAGCGGCTTTCCGGGGATGACTCCGTTGCTTCTGTAAATGACGGAAACTTTGTTTCCGAAAACCAGACGGATTTCATTTTTGCTGTTGCCGGAGAAGAATACGGCTTTATCGGATGTACCGTAATCATCCTTCTTCTGCTGCTGATTTCTGCGGAGTGCATCCGCATGAGCCTCAGGGCAAAAGACCTGTCGGGAAAGATCATATGCTGCGGAATGGGCAGCGTCGTCGCTCTTCAGAGTTTTTTGAATATTTGCGTGGCGACAGGAATGGGACCAAATACCGGTACGCCTCTTCCTTTTGTCAGTTACGGGCTGTCATCTCTGATCAGTCTGTATATCGGAATGGGACTGGTACTGAACGTAGGTCTCCAAAGCAGCGCTTATAATAAGGAAATTCAGAAGAGTCATACAAATCAGAAAGAGGAGTATTTATGAGAAACGAACAGCATCGGCGCAGGCCTTCCGGTTCCTCGGCAGGTTCCGCTAAAAAAGTTTCAAGAGAAGGGAAGAGGCAGTCCTCATCTTCCGCAGCTTCCAGGGGAAAAAAATCCTCTGCAGGAAGACCGGCCAGGCCTGATTCAGGGCGCACTACCGCAGGGCATGCCAGCCCTGATATCCGTGAACGCCGCAGACGGGCAGCCCTTATCCGCCAGAAGAAGAGAAGACGTATGCGCCGTATTCTTCTGACCGTGGCAGCCGCTGTCATTATCGTCTGTGCTGCAGGGGGCGGTTTCTATTTTCTGAAGGAGAACGTCTTCAGAGGGCCCGCCTTATCCTACAGTGTAAAAAATGAATTTTCTGATTATCAGGTTGCGGATTCGGAAAAACGTGCCGCCTCTTTTGCCGCAGATCTCTGTGTAGTATCCGGAGATAAGCTTCTGGATACTGTCTCACTGGAAGAGGGGCAGGAGGGGCTTCTCCTGGATCTGGACGGAATGGAAGTTCTCTATGCGAACGGTGCCTACGACCGGGTTTATCCTGCCAGCATCACTAAAATTATGACTGCTCTTCTTGCTTTCCAATATGGAAATATGGATGATGTCGTTACGATTACTCAGGAAAATGTCACTCTTGAAGAGGGATCCCAGGTAGTGGGCTTTCAGCCGGGAGATCAGGTTACGATGGATCAGCTTGTCCACGGCCTGCTCGTGTATTCCGGAAACGATGCAGCTTCTGCCATCGCCACGCATGTCGGCGGATCCGAAGAGGAATTTGTAAATATGATGAACAGCTACGCTGCCCAGCTTGGGTGTACCGGAACTCATTTTACAAATCCTCACGGGCTGCAGGATGAAAATCATTATACAACCCCCTACGATATCTATCTGATGCTGAAGGAGGCCCTGAAATATCCTGAATTTACAGAAATTACCCAGCTTCCCTCTTATAACGTTTCCTACAAAAACAGTGAAGGAGCCGATATGAGCATTGCGCTGGCAGCCACTGACCATTATCTCACCGGCGAGGCAACGGCGCCAAAGGGCATTACCGTTCTGGGCGGAAAAACAGGAACTACAAGCGATGCGGGAAACTGTCTGGCGCTTTTGTGCCAGAATGCATACGGCGAACCCTATGTTTCAATTATTATGGGAGCCTCCACAAAGGAAATTCTGTACCAGCAGATGAATTCCCTTCTTGAGAATGTCAGCGCTGCATAAATCAGCCGAAAAAAATACAATTTTTTTCAGAAATAAGCATTGAATTATTTGATAAAATGCACTATAATTGAAACATATTAATTGAAGTTTTTGTTCAAAATTAATATTAAATTGTGTCTAAGGAGGAAAACAGGATGGT
>DWYN01000105.1 GCA_019118645.1 Candidatus Blautia excrementipullorum
TAAGCACCAGCCTCTTTGGATTAATCTTTGTAATATTCTCTTCTGCCTGAAGGATAAGCTCCATGTCCTTATCCGGAGCATTATTTGCCAGGTATTTCTCCGCCCTGAGACCCGCATATATCAGCAGATCCGGAGCAGTACCATAGGCCTCCTCTATATTTTTTGAGTTATAGGCCGCATCAATTTCGCCAGAAGCATAAATATTGCTTCCTACGAAGCCTGTATAACCTACTAAAGCTGTTGTCATATCTTTCCCCTTCCTACTTTGTCAGCTTTTCTATACTTTCAAAACTGTACTGTTTTCTCTTGAATACCAGATCAACCAGAAGCTGAAGGTATTTGATCACGATAGTGAGTATTCCAAATAATCCGAAAAAAGCTACGGACAGGAAGAGAATGGTTGTTGTCCATCCTGCTACCGGGTTTGATGTAGCATAGATGATAATGGAATATGCAATCATAAATATTGACATGCACATCATGAGGACTGTCATGAGCTTTGCGAAGCTGTAGCTCATCTCAGTAAAGAGGATAAGCGAATCAACAGCCAGATGGGATCGGAAGGTCCTTTCCTTTTTATCTGTGATCCGGGATATCTGATCAATTACCTGGTATCTGATATTGTCAGTTTTCAGTCCACAGTTTGCATATACCGCCTTCCTGTACGGAATGGTCTTATTCATTGAATCAATACGGTTAAGCACACGTCTGCTGAGTACTCTGAAGCTCTCCGTAGACATTTTACAGGAGAGATCTGAATATCTGTCAAAAGCCTTGTAAAACAACTTTGATGTGAACTTCTCCCTGCGGTCGGCAGACGCGCTGACAATGTCAAATCCCTGCAGCGATCTTCTGTAAATATCCATGATCACTGCCGGATCAAAATCCAGATATGTGTTGTCAAATTCAAAAACGAAATCGCCAATGGACAAATCTATTCCGGCATTCATGGCCAGCTCAAGTCCGTGGAAATAGCTCATGTTCACTACAGAAACACTGGTAGTCGACGCGATCTCGCTTGTTTTCTTTATGAGCGCAAGGGAATTATCATCAGACGAATCATTCACACAAATAATCTCGGAATGTTCGAAATTTCCCTCCATGACTTCTATAATTGTCTTTAAATAGTTTTCTATTCTTTTCTCTGCATTATGCACATAGATTACAACAGAGGCAAAACTCTTCTCTTTATTCGTCATCACTGAGCACCTCATCTAAATCGTAAACGGTATTTATTTTACCCGAAAGCACACTTACAAATGTAGGTCTTTCAGAATACTTTCTGATCACGGTTGGTCTTGAATCATCTATTTCCGAGCTCATCAGAACCGGCTTCATTGAAAAAAGTGATTTTTCATATTCAAATCCATAGTCGTCAAGCATATATTTTCTTGCCAGATGTGCCATATACGGGAAGGCTGTAACAGGCTTCGCAGGACAGTCATTGCAATTTCCGAGACGAAAAGCTGAGCAATGGCCTCTGCTCTTTTTCTGACAGTCAAATACAGGCACTTCATCATAGCTTGTTGTATGAGGTGTGAAGGTTACGGATGTTAACGAATGATATCCGGTCTTTCCAAACGGCATGATGGAGAAAAACGGTCCATCCATGACCGTAAAACCAATATCCTTAAGTTTATCATTTGCATTGCATAAAATGATCTCGCAAAGTTCATACTTGATTCCGAACTTTGCGAATCCTGCCATGTTGAGAATCTGATTCGTTCCTGCATAAGTGGCATTCAATACAAAACCTGAACCATAGGATGTTCCATCGGCTGCATTGATGAGATAGATATCCGTATCCTTTTTTATCCCAGTGATATCTACTCCATATTTAATCCGGACAGATTTTGGAAACTTAGCCAGTTCCTCCAGATAATAATCTTTTAATATCATAGCGTCATAGGTGTATTCTCTGGTTCTAAATACACCATCACACATGCCGTTTTTGAAATAATTCCCCGGATGCAGCTCTTCACATGGAATATTGGCCGTCTTACAGAAATCCTTAAATTGCTTTCCGTTGGACCAGGAATATTCACTTGAAGTGGCATAAATCTGATCGAACTCTTTATTTATACAAAAAGTAAAGTCTTTGTTAAATCTTTCAAAATATCCTGCCGACTTCATGGCAGTGGAAATAGACCGGGGATAATGATATCCCTGGTGTACCCTCGCCTGATTAATATATGTAGCTCTGCTAAAAGGCATCGGATCGCATTCAAGGACTATAACATTCTGTCCTCTCTTCGCGCAGGATAAAGCCGAATACAATCCATAAAGACCTGCACCTATGACTATTTTATCAAATCTTTCCATTTATCCACTTGTCCACTCTTGCAGTCTAAAACGCAGAAATGAATTGCATACATCCCGGTTTTTCAGAGAAATAAGCACTTTTCTCGCTTTTAACTCTCAAATCACAGTTATCTCAAGAACGACATCCTCTAAGGCTGCTACCCTTACTTTCATATCGTCGTTTGATATAATTATACTAATTTCTTATATATTATCAACGTCTCTCCCTGTAAAGTAAGGGAAAAACTTTGCCGAAAGCTACTGTCTATGTCCATGACAACAATTCCACAGATGGAACAGATCGGATTGCAAAGGACGCGGGCGCGACAGTACGTTATGTTTCCTCACACTTTGACCTCTATATCTCTACTGTACGATTTGTGGCATATAAAACAGGCTCCGTATAGGTGCCAAATTCCACGTATATCTCATAATTGCCGGATGGTATCTTGGACTTTTCCACCCGGGCGAAAAAGCTGTTATGGTCATAATCAAAGGGAGTGTTATCGTATCCCGCTTCTGCGTCTGTGTTTATACGGAGGGAGGTCGGAATCCGGTAATAATTCTCGCTGTCAGCCATTTTCAGTACAAGGGCGCAGTTGAAAAAATCGGTCTCTTCTCCCTCCATATAGGCTCGTCCCTGTATAGATATATCTTTTCCATTATCCTTCACATAATCCAACTGAAAACGGAACCCTTCCGCGACAGAAATCTCTGCTTCTTCGCTCCGGAAAGCTTCTACTCTGGAAACATCTTTATATAGAAGCACACAGACCAGAATGCTGAGGACAGCTATACCTAGACATTTCAGCAGAACGCAGAATGATTTTATCTGCTTTTTCTCTTTTTTTTCCATCAGAATCTCCTTATCTGATATTTTTTAATGAATCACTGTAAGCGGAGACAACATACAGGATGGTTACGGCAAATCCCAGCACGGTTTTTAACCGATCCGCCTCCAGCAGCAGTTTATCCAGCAAAATAGCAATGCAAAACCCTAAAGCAAGGCACAGGAACACAAAGGTTCTGTAGCTGGATCCGTAAAGAGTGGGGGAGAAGCCCATAATAATCCTGCTGCAGAAACCTGCTCCAAAGATCAGCAAAAAAATAATTCCCTTTGAATCTCTGCCGAAACTCCATAGGACTTCCAACAACACCAGCCCCAGTATGAAAAGCGCCAGAGCCAAAGGTACATAGGACTTCCAGTTCGTATAGGTATAAGCGTCTATATACCTGTAATCGGGCATCTGAAAACTCCACGGAGTATAATAGGAAAATTTTTCCTGTATATTCATCGGCAGATACTGCTGCTTTCCACACACCAGACTTACAGCGAGAGGGATCAGTGAGACCAGTCGAACAGACAGTTCTCTTTTTTTCGACCATACAGTCAGCACCAGAAGAAAGCAAAAGAGTGGCCAGAGGACTGTCTGGCCTGTAAGGATCACAGCCGCTGTGGAGGTGAAGCCACGGATTATTTTCTCGAAGAAATCAAGGGCAAGATAATCCGGAATGAAAAAAATATTAAAGCTGGTTGCCTTGTTGGTATGTCCCGGCGCAGTAAGCAGAAGAATCATGCTGCC
>DWYN01000012.1 GCA_019118645.1 Candidatus Blautia excrementipullorum
TCTATGATAACAAGCAATGCAATCCGGTTTCTGGGCGCATTTTTCTCAATGAATTTCTCTAAATTCATGACTTTTCTCCTTTCACACAGTCCACTTATTATATCCCATTTTCCTTAAAATAACAATACCCCGCGATACCCTGAGCAGTTTTGAACGGTAAAAAACTTTTTGCAAAGATTACAAACAGACGGAATATGGATAACGAGCAGTAAAATCACTGACATGGAAAAGTTCTGCCGGCAGCACTGGGATAATTCCTCTGTGAGGAGATATTACATAGATCTGTGCATGAAAGCGAAGGATTATGAGCCGTCGCTGGAAGCTCTCATCTCTGGGACCTTCGCTCTGGTGATGATATTCGTAAGATTATGGATCAGATTCAACTCATCATCCAGTCCCGCAAAGGTAAAGCGGGTTGTTTCTCCCAGATCTCTTTTTATACTTTTCGTCATCCCCGTAACCATGCCAAACTCATGGAGATGACGTGTTTCTGAGGGGGCGCAGTCCAGCAAAACCGCGCTTCTTACTCCCTGACTTATCGGATTGAGATAAAGTCCCTGCATCAGCACCTTACAGCTTTTGCAAAGGGCGTTGGAAGAACTTTTTTCAATAGCTATCACGTTTTCATTATTGAGGACAATCAAATATAGAACCCCTTCTTTGTTATGCTCTTCTCCTCACCCCATGCCTCCACCGCTGCAGATACATAGGCTCATCATTCCGCCGTTTTTAAATATCTCCAGGCTTTTCCGGATGGCCGTCGCATTGGTCTGGGCTTTCGTGTCCCCTCAAAATATGCCGTGTAAAACTCCTGGTGTTCAGTGGGGCGCAACACTGTTTTTATTTCAGTTTTTCCTCTGTTTCCAACGCCACTTTTTTCAGATACTCTTGCATCTCCAAAAGCCTCGCCTGACAAAAATTGAAATCTTCTGAATCAATTCCATCGTCTTTCACGGCATCACCGCTAATATACGAATTGATGTAGGCTTGCAAATTAAAGTCATCCTTATTCTGCAATTGCCGAATCTGTTCTGAATAATCTGCCGGTATGTTCGAATTAATTTCATTCAAACTTGCATTGAGTTCCTGTCCAATATCACACAATGTATTGTATAAACTAAACCCTTTTCTCTTTCGTCTCGAAAAACTTGAAGCAGATAATGCTTCCGGTAGCTTTATTAACATCTTCTGTATTTCAACTAATGCTTTGTTTATCTGTGCAAAAATTGTAAGGTTCTTACTTTTTTGAAAGTACTTAACTGACTTATATGCTCCTAGACCGGATACGATTGCAAGGAGCACATTAATAATTGTTAAAATAACATCCAACATGCCCATCTATTCTACCAGTCTTCCCAGTCTTGTATTTTTATAGTACTGAAGAATTCGAACATAGTTATCATACTCAGATGCTAATTCTTCCGCATTTTCTTCATTCCATGCAAACTGTCCAATTACACCTGAAAATCCTTTTTCTTTCTTTCCCCAATACTCCTCATCCTGTAAAAATTTAAACAAGGTATCATAATCAAATATTTTACCATCATCCACTGTTTGACAAATAAAATCAAACCAGCGTTCTTCATCACAAGGATGCGATGAACCGGTAGATTTATTTGCAGCGTTACAAAAAAGAGTCAATTTCTTTAATGCTTCTTCAGAGATATAATCAAGCGGATTAAACTGACCAGATGATGGTCCGACAACTTTAATGTCATCATGTGTTTCACCATACACCCTGGCTATATCATTATAAAACAAGTCAAGCAACTGATTATATTCATCAATTGTCAGCTGATTTTTTTGTAGTGGAACAATATTGCAGACTTTGACATATCCTTCACGCCATGTATCTTTTCCATAGTAAATTGATACCTCTGCATGAGGAGCTTGTTTCCCGATATAATCTGCAAGAATATAATCTTTCAGCATCTGATTGCTTTTAGGCTTAACCCAATCCGCCGGAAATACATTGTATATATCTCTTGCCAGTTTATCCAATTCCGGTTTGCCTCCAACAAAACTCAGTTCTTTATATACCTGCATGCATCATTCCTCCTCTTACTTTTATCATATCTCAGCAGATTATAAATCGTTTCCTTCATATAAAAAACCATCATTCATGTTTTTTACACTCACTTACCCGCTTCTTCTTGTAAATTCCGGCCGACCAGTACGTCCATTCCAAAATCAGCGGCGCGTCTATTCTAAAATAGCAGTACGCTGATTCCATTCTAAACGGTGTGCTTTCTTTTACTATAAACAATGGAACTCGTTCATTACAAGTCGAAAAAGGGACACCAAATACAAAAATAATCAACAACCATTTGTATGATTGAATTACGCCAGAGCATCATTAATTTTCTCAACCTAACTGCTGTCACTGCTCTCAAAAAGCTTCGAAAATTTTCAAAAATTACTGCTTCCAGCAATCGAATCTGTCATGCTCAGTTCCTTTCGCCGGCAAATATCCCTTTCCTGTATTTCTCCATGACATCGGGTGTGTCTCTTACTCCCTGCTTCGCTGTGAAATATGCAAGCAAACAGACATCCCCCTTCCGCATCTTTGTGCACGAACCAGATCTAAAAACCGTTTCAGTCCTAAAACGGAAGATCGTCGTCATCCCAGTCTCCAAAAGAATACTCATCCTCGTCATCCATATCAAAATCTGCAAGTTCTGCCTCCAGACGCTCCCCGTATTCCTTTATCGCCCTGTCAGTCTGCTGCTTTTCCTTTTTTCGTCCCATTGCTTCATACAGCTTCGACGCTGCAGTAAACATGAGCTCATTTTCTTCCGTGCATTCTGTGGGATTCAGAATAAACCCGGCGGCCAGCTTTTCTGCTTCCTCATATTCTTTTGTTCTGATAAACGCATAGACTCCGGCCGTAGAAGCCACGACATTCTCCGGCTCCTTCTGGATCCACTTCCTGCAGTATTCCACTGCCTCCCTGTTCCTGCCAAGCTCCCCCAATGCGGATACCTTCAGAAACTTAATGTCCGAACCGGAGTATTCAGGCCAGCCAAACATCTTAAGCAGATCGTCGCACATCCTCAGCAGTGTCTCATAGTCCTTCCGCATATCCATCTCATCCAGGCAATCCTCGAGCCATCCCTGCACATCGTGTTCATAATCTGTAGCATCGTCCACCAGTTCCAGCTCAGACATACTGGAAGGATTCTCCTGCCGTTCTTCTCTGATAATTTCTTTCAAAAGTTCAAATGCCTGCTGCCAGCAGCTTCCGTCTTTTTCTGAAGCAATCAGATTATCGTAGCATTTCTCTGTCAGCCTGTCGAATGTTCTCCATTTTTTACTGTGCATTTTTTGCTCCTTTTTATAATCAAACAGCCGAATGATATCTACTTTATTTTACTTTAAAATGACAGAGATTTCAATGCAATGACGGAGATAAAATCTCTGTTTCCTATTACAAAATGGTCGAATACAGATAATAAACCAGCAGATTTCGCATTGACCTGTCTCTGTTCACACGATACAATAATAATATCCATTTATAAAGAAAAGAGTTGTTTACCCGCTGTATCAGCGAATAGCAGTATATGAAAGGGAGTGAAATATGGAATATACGAACGCAAAACAGGCTATGAAAGAACTGACTATGGCACTGATCTATTTGTCAAAATTCTGCGAGCGGGATAGGTTTTCCAATGCAAATGACTTTTACGCCTGGAAAGGATACGATTTCGATGTATTGAATTTTCTGGACGAAAAGGATTATATCCGGCAGGGAAATCATCCTTCCCGGACAAAAAGCGTGTACATCACAGAAACAGGAAAAGAATATGCAAAATCTATACTCGAAAAGTACGGCATCAGTGACTGGAAGTCAAACACCCCACAGCAAACTGACGAGGCAGGAAAATAGTTAGCGCAGCAGAGCTGTGGGGTATTTGACCCTCGCGGCGCTCGCCAAATGGACGCGCGATCGCGCCCGCTTGGCTCGCTGCCCGTGGGAATAAAGATCAGCAAGCCGCATAGTACAGGAGATCCGAAATGAATATTCTTCTCTTTGGCATATCCAACGTTGGGAAAACTACGACAGGCCGGCTGCTGGCCGGCAAATTGGGATATAAATTTTACGATATGGATGAGGAAGTAAAATCCTGTCTGCATATCACGCTGGAGGAGTTTGTGAATACAGTCTGGCCATATGAACGTGATAAAATCCGTGGTAAGATTCTGGAAAATCTGGTCCCCCGTCCGGAAAACAAGGTCATAGCGGTCACGCCAATGTATTACTCCCGCTGGTTTCATAAATATCTGCAGCGAGACGACGTGCTGGCAGTCGAACTGCAGGACGCGCCGGAGCACATATTCAGCCGCCTTGTGTTCAGTGATGAGAATGATCAGGTATATAAGGATGATAAATACAGAGACGCTCATGCCTCTCACTATCTTGGGGAGATCAAAAAAGATATCACATATTACAGGAAAGCTTTTTCAAAGATCACAAATAAGCTGAATATAGATGGTGACTCGCCAGAAAAAGTGGTTGAACGCCTGATGAAGCAATTTAATCTTCAGCCATATTCATTATCCGGAAAATAGGTTTTGATAATAATGGCACCCTTATATCAAAGAATGAAAGAACTACAGGAGCCGAAACATCATGAACTGGAAATCACGATTCGCAAAACATATCCTGGAACGGGGATACAATTATTACTGCATGGACGCAGTAGAAAATCTGGATATTTCAGAAGAGCTCGTCCGGGCTGACGTAAGCGGCACGGAAGACTATGAAGTGGAGATTTCTCTGGAGAACGGGGAAATCACAGACATGTACTGCTCCTGTCCCTATGCAGAAGATGGAAGGAACTGCAAGCACATGGCGGCTGTCTTATATGAATGGGAAGATGCCCGGCAGGAATATGAGCAGGATGAGAGCGCCCTGTTCATCCAGGCACATACGGCAGAGGCGTTCCGAAAAAAGCAGGACGCCATTCAGGCCCTGGTGGAACAAGCTGATATTTCCATTGTAAAATCTTATCTGGTGTCTGCTCTGGCAGAAAATGAAAAGACTCTGTTACGGTTTTACAGCGCCGTCTGCGGCGGAGAACAGGAAGAAGATGTAAGATCTTATACCAGACAGGTAGACAGGATTGTCCGAAGCTATCTTGGAAGAAATGGATATATTGAATACCATCGGACGGGCAGGTTTATAATGGAACTGGGCGAAATTCTGGATAATGACGTGAAACGCATGATGGATAACAGACATTACAGGAGCGCGTTTCAACTGATGAATCATATCTTTGTGCTTATTGGCGAAGTAGACATGGATGATTCCGACGGCGGTACCGGAATACTGGCGGATGAAATTTATGATCTTTGGACAAAATTGCTGGAGCAGGCCGGCGCGGACGAAAAGCGGAAAATGTTCCAGTGGTTTACAGAGCATCTGGACGGCAGCGTGATTGATTATCTGGAAGAATACATCGAGCGGATTCTGATGGAAGGTTTTTCAGAAAAAGAATATATGCCGCAGAAGCTTTCCTTTGTGGAAGACATGCTGGATAAGGCGGAAAAATCGGAATCCGACTGGAGCAGAAGCTACGCTGTCGGAAAATGGGCTCTGAAATATCTGAACCTGCTGGAGCAGCAGAAAGCCAGCCGCACTGACATGGAAAAGTTCTGCCGGCAGCACTGGGAAAATTCCTCTGTGAGAAGATATTATATAGACCTGTGCATGAAGGCGAAGGATTATGATCTGGCGCTGGAAGCTCTGGATGAAAGCCTTGTTCTGGATAAAGAGTATGCCGGGCTTCTCGCAGATTACGCAGACAAGAAGAAGGAAATTTATCTTCTGCAGGGAGACCAGGACGCTTATGTAAAGCAGCTTTGGGATCTGGTGCTTCGATACCGTCCAGGAGAACTGAAGGTATACAAAGAGCTGAAAGCACAGTACGCAGAAGAGGAATGGACACAGGAAAGGGAAAAGATATTCCAGGCGCTTCCCAGATACACGGATGTGAATGAGTTGTATAAAGAGGAAGGTCTCTATGACAGGCTGCTGTCTTCCGTACTGAGAAGTCCGGCGCTCTATCAACTGGAGAGATATGAAGACGTCCTGAAGGCAGAATATCCGGAGCAACTGCTGGATAAATACCGGGAAGAACTGGAAAAGATGGCGTTCCGCACCAGCAACCGGAAAACCTACCAGGAGATCGCCGGCCTTCTGCGCAGAATGAAGAAAATCAAGGGCGGTTCCAGAATTGTCAGTGACATCCTCGCGGACTGGAAGGAAAAATACAGAAACCGCCCGGCGATGATGGATGAACTGAGCAGTCTGTAGGCAGACGGAGAATAGCGGTTGATTTTACAGAATTTTTTCAGAGAAAATGCCTGATGGAAAAAAGGAAGCCTGCGGGCCTCCTTTTCCGTTAACCTGATTTTACTGTGCAGACAACACCATGAAATATGCTGCTACATTTACATAAAAATGCATATCTTCAAATCTTTTCATATCTCTTCTCCTTATTCCAGACAATCATTAATTTTCTCAATCCAACTGCTATCGTTGCTCTCAAAAAGCTCCAGGAATCTTCCGAAATTACTGCTTCCAGCAGCCGAATCTATCATGCTCAATTCCTTTACCCGCCGGCACATATCCGGATAATTCTCTGCCGTGATACATTCCATTATTCTGCAAATCTGATCTGCCCTTCCTTTATAGTTTTCCACCCCGGTAAATTCCTGGAGCAATGGAGCATTTACCGATTTAGATGGAGATCTTATCAACTTATCCGTCCAATGTTTTGCTATAATCTGCATTGTACATGGATTTCCAAAAATAATAACGGCATCAGATGCGGTATCCGTTCCATGAAATTCATTCACTTTACGTTTAATATCTGTATACTGTTCATGCGGTTTTTTCTCCGTGTCACAAAATATAAGCACCAGTTCATATGCCCCATTTTGATACCTGTCCTAATATCTGGCCGGTATGTTTCCGTTTCCTCCGGCATTGTCAAGCGTTATCTCATATTGCTGATTCCAGACTTTTAACTCCTTCAGCTTTGTAAGATACGCATATTCTTCGTTTCCTTCACAAATAATGCATATTTTATGCCCGCTGTAAAGAGCAGGAATTCTATTCGCCATCCTCAGCCGCTCCCTCCTCATCATCTTTGATACTTAAAAGGGAATTTATCAGCTCCGGTTCCGGGATCGCACCAAATACCCCTTTCCTGTATTTCTCCATGACATCGGATGTATCCCTTACTCCCTGCTGCGCTGTAAAGTCTGCAAGCGAATAAACATATACCCCATCCTTATCTTTATGCACAAACCATATCTGTTCCTTACGAAACATCCTTTTACAATCCATAAGATCGATATCGTGTACTGTAAAAATAAGCTGTGCATCCGTATTAAGTTCATTGTTAAACATTGCCACAATAGCTCTCGTAAGCTTAAAATGAATACTGCTGTCCAGTTCATCTACAACCAGCATTCTTCCCTGCTCCAAAGCTTCTATTACATAGCTTGCAAGTGCTGCTATCTTTTTGGTGCCTGTAGAATCAAACAGCATACTTGGTACGGGAACACCTTTATAGGTCGATACCAGTCGAATCTGGTCCATAATCCTATCCGGAATATTTAAAACTTTTTCTTCCGGCTTTTCCTCCTCTTCCCCAAATTTAAAATGTATCTGATCTATATCGAGATACTCAAAGTTATCCATATATAAATCTGCATTTTTAATAAATTCCACAACTTTTTTCTGCAGTTGATTTTTATTCTTCATTAAATCAATTGTATGCTGCATTGGAATGTTATTCATATTAATCACATCAATTTTATTTGCAAATTCAATAAGAATACGCTTCATTTCATCAAGATGAGGAAATTTTCCTGTGTCTATCAGATAGCATAGCAGGTTTTGCTTTGAAATGAGTGGAATCATTTCCTGCACACCTTCATCTGCACAGTAATATTGGCCTGTTTCCGCATTTTTCTTCAGCCAGCATACCTCTTTTTCATTTCCATAGCTGTCTTTGAAAATCTCGGAAAATGCTTCATAAGGATATTCTTCTGTCTCCGTATTATAGCTGAAGTCATAAGAAAATTTTCTTCCTGACACCATAAATGTAACGCCCAGTTCACATACAGCATTACCCGAAAATATATTGGACATTAAATTTATCTTTTTATTTAGCAGCGCCTCCCTGATCGTTCGGATACACTTTATCAGGCAGGTCTTTCCACTATTATTCGGTCCATATATCCCTGCAGACTTCAGTACATTGAAATTATTTTCTCTATGGACATTAAAAGCAAACTTTTTATTCCTCATGTCCGCTTTCATAGAAAACACAATCTGTTCTTCAAAGGAAAAACAATTTTTTGCCCTTATTTCTATAATCATAATATCTTTCCTCCTGATTCTTATCCTCTTCTTACAATCATAGTATATCTCAACTCATTTTTTATGCAACTATTTTTCACAAAAAATATAATCTCGTTTTTACTTTATCATTAAAACATACTCGTTTTAATAAATACGTATAAGAAAAAGAGGCAACATAATGTCACCCCTTCGCTGCAGACAGTTTCCGAAACGCACCGCCTATACCTCACGATATTCCCCTATCTCTTAAAAACAAACACCGGCATCGGCGGACAATTCCCCCGGTTATAATACTCATTCACAATCACCGTATACTCCCTGGAGGAAAGTCCTTTTACATACTCCAGGATTCTCTCTTTCTCCTCAAATCCCGTGTCTCCGCCGCTGTAGATACACAGGCTCATCATTCCACCGCTTTTCAGTATCTCCAGACCCTTCCGAATAGCCGTCACACTGGTCTGGGCCTTCGTGGCAATGGCATGATCTCCGCCCGGAAGATATCCGAAATTAAAGCATATCACGTCTGCTGTCTGTGGGGCGAAATATCGGTCCATGTTTTCATGTCCGTCCTTTATCAGATGCGCGTTTTTCCCATATCCATGTTCCGCCAATAAAGCTTTTGTTGCCTCCAGCGCCTGTTTCTGAATGTCAAACGCCCATACGCTCCCCTTATCACCGGCCATCTGGCATAAAAATAAGGTATCATGTCCGTTTCCCATGGTTGCGTCGATATAGGTGCCCCCGCTTTCAGCCTGGGACTTTATAATAGAATGGCACCAGTACGTAATCTGGGACTGTTTCAGATGTTCTCGCTTCATTTTCTACTCAATCCCGCTCAGCTCCCGATACAGCGTCCGCGCATAGGTATCTGTCATTCCGCCGATATAATCTAGGACTATTTTATCATACATTTCCATCTGCTTCCACCTGCTTTTCCCTTTATCCCTATATCCGTCTCTCATCATCTCTATTTTAAAATACCGGAAAAATATTGCATTCCCCGGGTATTTGTAACATGATAATATAAAATTGTGTAATCCTCTAAAGGAGAGCTCGTACGTACCCGGAATGCAAGAGTGTGCTGAATGACTACCTATACAGAACTGTAGACGAAGGCCCTGATGCATCTTGCTTTCGCTGCCGAAGCCGCAGGGCTTAGCGCAGCTTACGGTGATTTTGGCGCAGGATTTTACAACAGTCTTGAATCCTCAGCTGAAAAATTCCTAGATTATGCAAAGCTGCATCCGGATTTTTTCAGCCTCCACGAAGCGGAATTCGATCATCTCATAGCCACTGCCGCTCCTCTGGGCTATGGCATATCAGACAATCTGGGGGACATGATAGAGGATGTTCGCGCAGAACTCGGATATTATGATAATCTGGACGAAGATCAGTAACAGGCGCAAATGACGCTGAGAGTTAAAAACACAGGAGATCAAGGAATAAGTATAAGAAAAAGGGCGGCATAACGTTGCCCTTCGCTGCGTATAGCAGGAAACCCGCCGCCCCTTTTTCAGACTATTTTTTATCATACAGACAGTCACTGTTTCCAGCCTAAAAAGGAAGGTCGTCATCATCCCAGTCGTCAAAAGAATATTCATCCTCGTCATCCATATCAAAATCTGCAAATTCTTCCTCAAGACGCTCCTCATATTCCTTTATCGCCCTGTCAATCTGCCGCTTTTCCTTTTTTCTTCCCATCGCTTCATACAGCTTCGATACCGCAGTAAACATAATTTCATTTTCTTCCATACATTCCGCGGGGTTCGGAATAAATCGAGCGGCCAGCTTCTCTGCTTCCTCATATTCTTTTGTTCTGATAAACGCATAGACCCCCGCCGTAGAAGCTGCGACGTTTTCCGGTTCCTTCTGAATCCACTTCCTGCAGTATTCCACTGCCTCCTTATTCCGGCCAAGCGCTCCAAGCGCGGATACTTTCTGAAATTTAATGTCTGAGCCGGAATAGTCGGGCCATCCAAACATCTTAAGCAGGTCATCACACATCCTCAGCAGCGTCTCATAGTCCTCCCGCATATCTATCTCGTCCAGACAATCCTCGAGCCATCCCTGCACATCGTATTCATAATCTGTGGCTTCATCCACCATCTCCAGCTGAGACATGCAGGACGGATCAGCCTGTCTTTCTTCCCTGATAATCTCTTTCAAAAGTTCAAATGCCTGCTGCCAGCAGCTTCCGTCTTTTTCTGAGCCAATCATATTACTGTAGCATTTTCCTGTCAGCTCATCAAATTTTCTCCATTTTTTGTTTATCATCTATTCTTTCTCCTTTTCTGTAAAAAACTCTTTCCTGTTCATGCGTTCTGCGATCTCATCAACCACTTTTTCCGGAGCTTCATGATTGATTTGCGATGTGTACTCTTGTCAACTGAGGGTAGCGTCGGCAGATAATTCCTCCAGTTAGAACACTCATCCACAAGCAGAAAACAAAATTTTGTCGAATTATGTCTTATACTGTCTGATAAGTAAGAAAATGTCATATCATCAAAGTATCAAACAATGAAAGGAGTCTTTCATATGACAAAAGAGGAAACTTTGATAAGAGGCATTTTAGATCCTGTCGGAAGCGACGTGCGGCCGCTGGTCTGCGCCGTACAAATCACGGGCCGCCTGTTATTTGAGGAACGGCTCCTGCTGATCGGACGCCAGATAAAGGACATCCGTGCGCCCAGAGACATGCTCTTTTATCTGGCTTATTACTGCCGTTTTAATATGCCCTATTATGAGGTTCTGAAACAGAATCCGCAGCTTCTGTTTGGAGAGGACGGGCTCCAGAAGGAAGACGCCTGAGCCGGCGTCTGAACCGAAGCTCTCCCGGCAGATACCTGTTTCTGAGCCCTCATAGCTGTCCCGCGCAGCTGCCCCTTATAGCTGCGCAGCTGCCATTTTAACAAGGAGACCTTCCTGTGAAATCCGGGTTTTTATCCCTGAATCTCTACCGGACAGCCTCCTTCTTTCAATTCTTCTTATTTTAAGCGAAACAAGGACGAAATCCCGTGGTTCTTTAAAAGCCCAGGTTCCATTTCACCGTTCTAAAAGAAGGAGAACGGATTAGGCGCGTCAGGATCATTATAAACGGCGCAGTCTGTCTGCCATTGTTCCATATTTTCCTTTATATCATCACAAAGGTACGCATAATCATCCTTGCTGATCTTACCATGATTCAACATACATTTATAAAACTTTTTTATACTTGCGGCAGTGCTTTTGATTGTTCCGGGAGTCGACCACATGCATTTACGGATAAAGAAAAATCCGAGAAACATATCAAGTTCAGTGATTCCGTCTTCCATAGGTCTGGGCTCTTCCCGGAGAAGATATTCATTGATGTAAAATTCTGCATTTGACAGATGACGCCTGACTGTTTTTGCAGAAAGGCCGGAATCCTGCAGCTCCTCTTCGAACAGGGCAAGAAGCTCCTCATTCGTCTGCCTGATTTTATCGCATTCTCTTTCGTATTCTTCATAATCAAACATTGCGTGTATCTCCTACTTATTTTCAATGGTTTAGACTGGACGTATTTCACATCTTCCAGACCATGAGCACTAAAAACCAGAGCATCTTATTGAACCCCCTATTTTCTTTCCTCCGCCTTCTCCTTCACCGCCCGGTACACTTCCCGGTAACTCTTTCCACTCTTCCGTGCCAGCTCCCTCACACTCTCATACTCCGGATAAAAAACCTCTCCGCCGTCCGGCAGCGTACACACCTTGACCTTC
>DWYN01000106.1 GCA_019118645.1 Candidatus Blautia excrementipullorum
AGCAGTTTGCCGAAGTGTTTGATTGTACGAACCATCTGGCTTGTGTAGGAGTTCTCGTTGTCATACCAGGAAACAACCTGTACCTGAGTTGTTCCGTTGTCCAGAGGCAGAACCATTGTCTGAGTAGCATCGAACAGAGAACCATAGGTCATTCCTACGATATCGCTGGAAACGATCTCATCCTCGTTGTATCCGAAGGACTCGTTGGAAGCTGCTTTCATAGCTGCGTTGATCTGCTCTTTTGTTACGTTTCCTTCTACAACTGCTGTAAGGATTGTGGTAGAACCTGTCGGGGTAGGAACACGCTGTGCTGCGCCGATCAGTTTGCCGTTCAGTTCCGGAATAACAAGGCCGATTGCCTTTGCAGCGCCTGTGCTGTTCGGAACGATGTTAACTGCTGCTGCACGGGATCTTCTCAGATCGCCTTTTCTCTGCGGTCCGTCCAGAGTCATCTGATCGCCTGTGTAAGCATGAATTGTGCACATGATACCGGATTTGATCGGTGCGCAGTCATTCAGAGCCTTAGCCATCGGTGCAAGGCAGTTTGTTGTACAGGATGCTGCAGAAATAATCTTGTCTTCTTTTGTCAGGCCTTCATGGTTTACATTGTAAACGATAGTCGGAAGGTCATTTCCTGCCGGTGCGGAGATGATAACATGTTTTGCACCTGCGTCAATATGAGCCTGAGCTTTTGCTTTGGAGGTGTAGAAACCGGTGCACTCCAGAACTACATCTACGCCGATCTCTCCCCACGGAAGTTCTGCAGCGTTAGCTTTTGCATAGATTTTGATTTCTTTGCCGTCTACAGTGATGGAATCTTCGCCTGCTTCTACTTTGTCGCACAGAGCGTATCTGCCCTGAGTAGAGTCATATTTTAATAAGTGAGCCAGCATTTTCGGGGAAGTAAGGTCGTTGATCGCAACGATTTCAAATCCCTCTGCTCCAAACATCTGACGGAAAGCCAGACGACCGATACGGCCAAATCCATTAATTGCAACTTTTACTGCCATGATAAATTCCTCCTATGAATTAAATGGTTAATTATGGTATTCTTCATTTTGGTAAAGAATTGCCAACCTGAACATATTGTATCGAATCTGGTACAAAAATTCAAGACTATTTTGGAAAAAACATTACAAATTTAGTAAAACATCCCCTTTCTCTGCACAGCCTGCTGCTTCCTCCCTTGTTAGCGGATAAACTATCTGATATAATAAATTCATCAAAAAATTAAGGAGGAAACGCTATGAAAAAGATTTTAAAAACTGGATTGCTGTACCTGTTCATTATCTGCTTTGGCGGAAACGTGCTTATCCAGTCTTCCGCCCTGCCGGTATCCGCAGCTTCAAAGGTTTCCGTCAGGCTCAATTACTCTTCTCTAATTCTTGTTAAGGGAAAATCCTTTAATCTGAAGGCTACTGTCAGGGGTACTTCCAGAAAGCCTGCATGGAAAAGCAGCAATTCATCTGTGGCTGCTGTTTCCCGAAATGGCCGTGTAGTTGCCAGAAATTACGGAACTGCAACTATTTCCGCAACCGTAAATGGAAAAACTGCCAGATGCAGAATCAATGTAGTAACGAACTACAAATATTTGTACAAAAAATTTCTCTCATCCAGAAGCGGCATCAAATGGTTCTATATGCTAAACGTAAACAAGAGCGGTGTACCGGAACTGATCACCCTGAACAGCGGCGGAGGCGTTGCGACTTATACTGTTTATACTGTCCGGGGAAGCCGTGTTGTAAAAGCAGGATCCTACAGCGCCAAAGGAATCAGTTCAGTAAAGCCTTGTTTCTATTATGTTTCCAGATACAAATGTTTGTTCGCCGCGGGATGGACCAATCACATCGCCGGCTCCTGGGGAAATCTTTACGGAATGTCCGGCTATAAGTTGGCGCACCGGTACCATGCACGGGAGGCACATTATCCACGGGATGTCTACTATGCCGGCACAACAGATACGAATTGCCGAAAAGTAAGCCGATCGTATTATACTCGTTTCTGCAACTCCCACTTTAAAGGTTACCGTAGTTATTACATGAAAAAGAATACCGCTTCTGTTCGGAATCTGACATTCCGCTAGCGATTTTACTCCGGCTGCAGGATTGAATATTCTCCTGCAGCCGAAGCTTTTTTCTGTTCATCTTCTGATCTTCTAATTTCCCATGTTAAACATGGTGCTTTGCTTTCAGCCATGATATAATAATGCAAATAAATCGCCGGGAGGTAATCGCAAATGGAACATCAAATCATGTGGGACTGTCATATGCACTCTTCTTTTTCCGCCGACTCTTCCACCCCTATGGAAACTATGATTCAGAAAGCCGCCGCACTTGGTCTGGAAGGAATATGTTTTACAGAGCATCTGGATCCGGACTATCCGCCGGTGCCGGAACCGGAGCCTCTGGAATTCTCTTTGGATATTCCTGCCTATCAGAATACTCTGTACGCATTAAAAGAAAAATACAGGGATCGGCTGCAAATTCTTTTCGGTGTTGAGCTTGGTCTCCAGCCTCATCTGGAAGAATATTTTCACAATCTTCTCAGCTCCGTTCCCTTTGATTTTGTAATCGGCTCCTCCCATATTGTCCACGGTTTTGATCCATATTATCCTGATTTTTTCAAAAACCGCCGGGAATCCGCCTGTTATATGGAGTATTTTGAGTCTATCCTGGAAAATCTTGCCTGCTTCTCGGAAATGGATGTATACGGCCATATTGACTATATTGTCCGTTACGGCCCAAATCAGAACCATGAATACTCTTACGGCCGTTACCAGGATATCCTGGATGAGATCCTGCGCACATTGATTTCCAAAAATATAGGAATTGAACTGAATACAGGCGGTTTCCACTATGGGCTGGGTGAACCGAATCCATGCGCCGCCGTCATACGCCGCTACAGACAGCTGGGCGGAGAAATCATCACGATCGGGGCTGATGCCCATAAGCCGGAAAATATTGCGCACAGTTTCCAAAAAGCCTGTGAAATTCTGACTGACTGCGGATTTCAGTACTATACTGTTTTTCGTAACAGAAAGGCGGAGTTTCTGCCGCTGCAGCCGTTCCATTGACGCGTTCCGCTGTCTCCGGGATACTTGACATTTCTTACTCCCGCTTGTAAGATTACTGTGAATAGTTTTATGAAATCTTTTTCATTCTACTGTGAACGCATATAATACACTAGCTTCAATTACGTTGATGTAAAACAGCGGATAATTTCCGTTAATATACCGGAAGGAGAATATTATGGCAAAAAAGAGACTAAAAAAGAAAACCATGGCTGCGGCAAGGACAGCGGCAGCAAGACAGGAAACTGCTCAGGCAGAAGCTGCCAGGGTTGAAACGAAAAAGGCAGAACCTGTTAAGGTTGAAACCAAGAAAACAGAGCCTGTCAAAGTTGAAACAAAAAAAGCAGAGCCTGTTAAGGTTGAAACCAAGAAGACGGAGCCCGTCAAAGTTGAGACAAAAAAAGCAGAGCCCGCCAAGGTTGAAACAAAAAAGACAGAGCCTGTCAAAGTTGAAACAAAAAAAACAGAACCTGTTAAGGTTGAAACAAAGAAGACAGAGCCTGTCAAGGTTGAAACAAAGAAGACAGAGCCTGTCAAGGTTGAAGCAAAAGAGCCAAAACCTGCCGTTCCTGCAAGAGACGATGAAGCCATTTACGAGGCCCGTCTCAATCGTCATATTGACGAGCTGAAGTGGCTGTACTGCGAACTGTACCAGGATAACCCTTATGTTATGATGCATCTGAACGATCTTCTCGGGGAGCTGAAGAAATTCTATGATGTCAGAAATAACGATCTGAAAGAATCTGATATCCGAAGGGAACAGGATCCAAAATGGTACAAACGCAACGATCTTACCGGTATGATGATGTATGTCAGTGCTTTCTCAAAGACCCTCAAAGGGCTTGAGAAAAAACTGGACTATGTTCAGGAATGTAATGTAAATTATCTTCATCTGATGCCCCTGCTCTCCTCCCCAAAAGGACGCAGCGACGGCGGATACGCGGTTGCGGATTTCCGTACCGTTCAGCCGGAGCTTGGAACAATGGAGGATTTTGCAGAAGTAACCTCAGCCTGCCATAAACGGGGGATCAGTGTATGCCTGGATTTCGTTATGAACCATACCTCGGAGGATCACGAATGGGCCAGACGGGCACGGGCAGGAGAAAAAGAATATCAGGACCGCTATTTCTTCTTTGACTCCTATGATATTCCTGCATTATACGAGCAGACCTGTCCTCAGGTTTTTCCGACCACTGCTCCGGGGAATTTCACCTGGCTGGATGATATTAAAAAACATGTAATGACCACCTTCTATCCGTACCAGTGGGATCTCAACTACCGCAATCCCATCGTGCTGAATGAAATGATCTATAATATGCTTTACCTAGCAAACCAGGGAGTGGATATCGTACGACTTGACGCAGTTCCCTATATCTGGAAGCAGCTTGGCACCAACTGCCGCAACCTGCCTCAGGTTCATACGATTGTCCGCATGATGCGTATGATCTGTGAAATTGTCTGCCCTGGAGTTCTTCTTCTTGGAGAAGTTGTCATGGCTCCTGAAAAAGTTGTTCCATACTTCGGAACAGTGGACAAACCAGAATGCCACCTGCTCTACAACGTCACCACCATGGCAAGCACCTGGCATACAGTAGCCACAAGAGACGTCTCCCTCCTTCGCCGTCAGCTGGATATCGTAGCCGGACTTCCAAGGGAATATGTTTTCCAGAATTATCTCCGCTGTCACGATGATATCGGCTGGGGACTGGATTATGATTTCCTCCGGAATTTTGGGATCGAAGAGGTTCCTCAT
The DNA here is from genome assembly GCA_019118645.1 of Candidatus Blautia excrementipullorum. Taxonomy (GTDB): domain Bacteria; phylum Bacillota; class Clostridia; order Lachnospirales; family Lachnospiraceae; genus Blautia_A; species Blautia_A excrementipullorum. The sequence continues at coordinate 4,824 of DWYN01000106.1, forward strand.
AAGAAATATCTGAATGATTTCTTTACAGGCAAATATCCGGACTCTTTTGCAAGAGGCGAACTGTACAACGATGATCCGCGTCTGGGGGATGCAAGACTCTGCGGAACAACTGCCTCTCTGTGCGGAATCGAACGTTTTGGATTTGAGGGCAGCCAGGAAGGCGTGGATCGGGCAATCCGCTATGATATCACTCTTCACGCGTTTATGTTCTCCCAGTCAGGCATTCCTGTTGTTTACAGCGGTGATGAAATCGGCATGCTGAATGATTATTCCTATAAAAATGATCCCGATAAGGCAGCGGATTCCCGTTATCTCCACAGAGGAGAGTTCCGGTGGGATCTTGCAGAAAATCGCCACCATCCTGAGACAGTTCAGGGAAAACTCTTCCCCATGCTGGACAAGCTGGAGCATATCCGCTCTTCCCACAGCGTATTTAACAGTGATGTTCCGGTACGCACACTGGATACCTGGGATTCTTCTATTCTGGCGCTTGTCCGTGAAAATGAAGCTGAAAAATTGATCGGCATCTACAATTTCAGCGAATATGACAAAGTTGCCTGGATCAACGAAGAAGACGGCATGTATCTGGATCTGATTTCCGGACGCGAGATGGAGGCAAAAGGCGTACAGATTCCTGCCTTTGGCTGTTACTGGCTCTGCCGGACAAAATAAAAAACAAGCCGAAAGAAAAAGGAACGGTCCCTGTTCAAAAACAGAGACTGTTCCTTTTTTCTATTTTCTTTTTCTATTATAGTGGTTTCCCCTTCTGCAGTCTGCTCAGGAAAGAAGCCACAGGACCCGGTGTTTCCTTGTCCAGAGACTGTGCATACAGTTCTTTGATCCAGCCTGTAATCACATCGGTCAGTACCGGTGCAAAAGTCATCAGGATAAACACCAGGATAATCATTCCGAAATCCAGAGAGCCAAGGAATAAGAGATCCTGAAGGATTACTGCCGCCGCAAAGAAAATAAACTGCATTCCATATATAATTACCTTTCGGTATCGGTTCAGCGGCGCATAAACGGTTTTCAGCGCAGCCATATAATTCCACCCTGTTACAAGAACGCAGGCTGTATTCAGCATATCATTGGAATGATAAACATTCTGACATACAAGCATTACCGCAAAGACGCATGAGGTAATTGTCAGCGCAGCCGGAAATGCATTCAAGAAAACGTGCCTCAGAAACGTATGGTCGATTTTTTCATAGTTGTTCTCCTGGGCCAGAAGGAATGTCGGAATTCCCACCGCACAGGTACTGATCAGAGACATCTGGATCGGTTCAAAAGGATATGCCTCTCCAAAGAAAATCGTAAGCAGAGACAGCATAACGGAAAACATTGTCTTGATCAAAAACATGGAGGCCGCTGTCCGGATATTGTTTACCACACGGCGCCCCTGATTAACAATGTGGGGCATAGATGCAAAGTTGGAATCCAGAAGCACTACATTGGCAATATTTTTTGCCGCATCGCTCCCCTGTGCCATGGCAATGCTGCAGTCTGCCTCTTTAAGGGCAAGTACGTCGTTGACTCCGTCTCCCGTCATCGCAACAGTATGTCCCTGTGCTTTCAGTGCTAGAACCATTTCTTTCTTCTGCTGGGGAGTCACACGCCCGAATACGCTGTATTCCGCAACTGCCTCCTGAAGCTCCTCTTCCGTCTGAAGTGTCGTCGCATCTATATAATGATCCGCATTTTTCAGGCCTGCTCTTCTGCCAATAGCTGCTACTGTCACCGGATCATCGCCGGAGATTATTTTCAAATCCACTTCCTGGCTGTCAAAAAACTTCAGAGTATCCGGAGCTTCCTCCCTGATTACATCTGTGAGAAGAAGGAGCGCCATAGGCTTCAGTCCTTCCGGAAGGGCAGTTCCCTCTGCCATTTCAGAACTGTGCGCCAGCACGATAACACGAAGCCCCTCCTGCGCATACTGCCTGCAGTGTTCTTCCAGCTCCTCATTTCCCTCCGGAAAAATAAACTGAACAGCTCCGATCAGATAGGTTCCTTCATTTTCAAAAACAGCGCCGCTGTACTTCCTCTCAGAAGAAAACGGAATCACATGGTCCGCCGTCATATCGCGTTTTGCCGGAAAACGTCTGCGAAGCGCGTCCGCCGTGGCATTCTGATCCTTCAGAACATACATAAGATTACAGACAATATGATCTATATCTTTTGTTTCAGCAGTGTCCGGAAGGGCTTTTTCATCCGGGGATGTTTCTTCTGTTTCTTCTTTGTCCTCCGTTTTCACGGCCTTTTCCGGCCGATAAAGCTCCACGCGTTCCACGCACATGGTTCCTTCTGTGATAGTTCCTGTCTTGTCCAGACAGAGAGTATCCACTCTGGCCAGTGTCTCAATACAATACAGCTCCTGCACCAGAGTTTTCCGATTGGCCAGTACCAATGCACCCAGGGTCAGCGCCACGCTGGTAAGAAGCACAAGTCCTTCCGGAATCATTCCCAGAACTCCCGCCACCATGCTTACCACCGAATCACGGAAGCTGTTTCCCGCCAGATAGAATTGTTTGTAGAATAAGAGCGCTCCCAAAGGCACAATGATAATACTGATCACCTTCAGTATTGCATTCAGCGAATTTCGGAGTTCAGAATTATGGCGTTTGAATTCCTTTGCCTCGCTTGTAATCTGGGATGCATAGTTATCCTTTCCTACATGAATGATCTGGCAGCAGGCTTCTCCGGACGTCACAAAGCTTCCGGAATACAGTTCGTCTCCCTCGTTCTTCGGAAGGTTGTCTGATTCTCCGGTAAGAAGAGATTCATTCACCTCTATACTGCCCTCCAGAATTTTCGCGTCCGCCGGCACCTGATCGCCGCTTTTCAGACAGACGATATCGTCCAATACAAGCTCTTCTGTAGGAACTGTCCATTTCTTCCCTTCACGGATCACGACAGATTTCCTTGCGGTAAGAATCGCCAGCTTGTCAATGGTCTTCTTTGCACGGATCTCCTGTATAATTCCTATCAGTGTATTGATCACAATGATCATTACAAAAAATGCATTTCTGTAAGATCCCACCATAAGCACCAGGATAAGAAGCACCAGATTCAGGAGATTGAAAAATGTCAGTGTGTTCTCTCTTATAATCTGTTTATATGTCCTGGTATTAGGATTTTCATCAACGTTTACTTTTCCTTCTTCTATTCGTTGATTTACCTGTTCATCTGTTAGTCCTGTCAAGCTTTCACCTCGCATTTCTTTCCCAGACGGAATCTCTCACCGAATCCCTCTTTTTAATATTCTTCCTCGGTATCCTCTTCCCCTTCATGGATATCTGATTTCGGTTTTGACAGGCCCTCGATTACAATATGATGTTTTTCTGCATAATCCCAAAGCGCCGCATGAATCGCCTCCTCTGCAAGAAGAGAACAGTGAACTTTGACCGGCGGAAGCCCGTCAAGGGCCTCCATAACCGCTTTGTTTGTCACTTTCATGGCCTCTTCAATCGTCTTTCCCATCACCATTTCTGTTGCCATGCTGCTGGTTGCCACAGCGGCGCCGCAGCCAAAGGTTTTAAATTTGCAGTCTTTAATGATATGTGTCTCATCGTCAATGTCCAGGAAAATCCTCATGATGTCCCCGCATTTTGCGTTTCCGACAGTTCCTACGCCGCTGGCGTTTTCAATTTCCCCTACATTTCTCGGATGCTGAAAATGATCCATTACTTTTTCACTGTACATGTGTTTCCTCCTGATTGGTAATTATTCTGATTTTCTGTATCTGTTTTATAAACGATTTCTTTTCTTTTTTGGATTCATAAAATCCACAGAGAAATAGAATCCGGAATATTTTCTATATCTGCATTATTTTTTAAGAAAATCCTCGTACAAAGGTGACATATTCCTCAGGTTCTGCACGATTTCCTTCAGTTTTTCCACCGTATAGTCCAGATCTTCCTTTGTAGTCTCATCACTGAGGGTCAGCCTGAGAGATCCATGGGCAATCTCATGAGGCAGCCCGATTGCAAGCAGCACATGTGAAGGATCCAGGGAACCGGAAGTACATGCAGAGCCGCTGGAAGCGCAGATTCCGCAGCCGTCCAGCATCAGAAGAAGAGATTCTCCCTCCACAAACTGAAAGCTGACGTTCACATTATTGGGCAGTCTCTTTACCGGATCACCATTTAATTTCACATATGGGATTTCATCAGTAATTCGTTTAATGAGATAGTCCCTCAGCTCCCGCTCTTTTGCAGTACGCTCTTCCATTGTTCTGGATGCGCGCTCCGCCGCAGCGCCGTATCCGACGATACTCGGAACATTTTCCGTTCCCGCCCGGCGTTTTCGTTCCTGTGCTCCTCCATGAATAAAGGAACGTATTTTTACTCCCTTGCGGATATAAAGGAACCCTATGCCCTTCGGCCCGTTGATTTTATGGGCGCTGGAGCTCAGCATATCAATATTGCACTCATTTACATCTATCGGCAGCTGGCAGAAAGCCTGAACTGCGTCTGTATGGAACAAAATTCCGTGCTCTTTTGCAATCAGGCCGATCTCTTTAATCGGCTGTACGGAGCCAATCTCATTATTGGCAAACATAATGGAAATCAGAATCGTCTCCGGTGTAATCGCCTTTTCCAGATCTTCCAGGCGGATAATTCCGTTTTCATCTACATCCAAATAAGTGATTTTCGCTCCTCTTTCCTTCTCCAGGTATTCACAGGTATGAAGGATCGCATGGTGCTCAATTTTGGTGGTAATAATATGGCTGCCCTTATTTTTATAAGCTTCAAACGCAGCCTTCAGAGCCCAGTTGTCCGCCTCTGTACCGCTGCCTGTAAAATAGATTTCTTCTTTTTTCGCATTCAGGACACCGGCAATCTGTTCCCTCGCCTTTGTCACTGCCTCTTTACTCTGCCCTGCCAGGTCATATATGCTGGAAGGGTTTCCATAAAACTCTGAAAAATATGGCAGCATTGCCTCAACAACCTCAGGGGCTGTTCTCGTTGTCGCCGCATTATCCAGATATATCATTTTTTTCATGTTCTGTCCTCCTTGCCGTCTAAGCAAATATTATTTTCCTCGTGTTTTTTCCGGCTTTCCTCAATCAGCTGGCTCAGCATCATCGTATCTACTGCCTGAGTAATGCTGTCGTTTATCCGTTTCCACACGTATTTCGCAACACAAATATCCTGAGATTCACAATTCTGTTCCGCTGCCGTTCCCGGACACTGGGCTGCTTCCAAGCCTCCCTCCAGTACCCGGAGAATATCTCCTACCGAAATCTCTTCCGCCGGTTTTCCAAGCCGATATCCTCCGCATGCACCCCTGGTACTTTCCACCAGTCCTGCATGTTTCAGTTTCGCCATTAGTTGTTCCAGATAACTGACTGAAATATTCTGACGGCCTGCAATGCTCTGAATAGAGACCGCCTCTGTCTCGCTGTAAAGTCCCAGGTCAATCAGCGCTCTTAGTCCGTATCTCGCTCTTGTTGACAGCTTCATCCACTCACCTCTTTAATTCCCAGTATTTTTGTCGGATATGCTGTGATTACTTTATCAAATACTTTTCGGTCTGTCAAGGTCATTTTATGCATATATTTACAAAAACGGCACAGGATGGCATATGTCTAAAAAAAGTTTTGTGCGCGGGACTTTTATCCTGACCTGTTCAGGGTTAATCAGCCGGATTATCGGTTTCTTTTATAGAATATTCCTCTCTCATTCTATTGGTGCGCAGGGAGTAGGGCTTTATCAGCTTGTGGTTCCTCTTCAGAATATCGCCGCGGCGCTGACCTCCTCCGGCATTCAAACCGTTTTGTCAAGGCTGATCGCTTCGCGGACAGCGCTTGGCAGGCATAAGGAAGCCAGAGATATTTTCTGTCTGGGGACAGCTTCCGCATTGCTTTTTGCTCTGGTTCTATCCTGTATTTCTTACAGAAATTCCGCTTTTATCGCCTCCCGGATCCTGAAAGCACCGCAGACAGATTCTCTGATCCGTATTCTCGCGTTCAGCTTTCCTTTGAGCGCTCTTCATTCATGTATTAACAGCTACTATTTCGCTGCAAAACGGACCTCAATCCCCTCCGCTCTTCAGCTCCTGGAACAGCTTGTCCGGGTATGTTCTTCCTATCTTATTTACCTTATTCTGAATTCAAAAAACATTCCGGTCACTGCGGTAATTGCGGCAGGAGGCGCCCTTGCCAGCGAACTGGCCGCCGCCCTTTCCGGCCTTCTGATTATCGGAACCGGATTTTCCAGCGTGCATTATTCTTTTCTCAAAGTTGAAAATGCAAAAACCATACTCCGCGAAATTTTTCGTGCATCTCTTCCACTGACTCTGAACAAAGTCCTTCTCACCCTTCTTGGAAGCATGGAAGTTGTTCTGATTCCTCAGCGTCTCTGTATGGCCGGAATCAGCTCTTCCGATGCGCTCAGCATTTATGGAATTTTTACAGGAATGGCTCTGCCTCTTGTTCTGTTTCCTTCCGCAGTTACAAACTCTGCCTCTGTGATGCTGATGCCATCCATTGCGGAAATGCAGGCTTTGGGACGCAGGAAACGCATTCGGAATATTACTGCCCAGTCCTGTTCAGGATGTATGCTGCTGGGAACCATATGTGCCCTTTTCTTTTTCTTTTCCGGACCGTTTATCGGAAAATTTCTTTTTCACAGCGCCACCGCCGGAACGTACATCAGAACGATTTCTTTTATCTGTCCATTTCTGTACGCCAATACCGCCCTGACCAGTATCCTCCATGGACTTGGAAAAACCGGAACTTGCCTACTCCACAACGGAGCCGGCATCCTGCTCAGAATCGCCTTTGTTCTGTTCGCGGTCCCGCATATGGGAATACGCGGATATATATACGGGATTCTTCTGAGCGAAATCCTCCTCAGCCTTCTTCATATTTTTGCACTGTATCATTGCGAGTAAAAAAGTTCCCTAAAAAAATTGCCGGATTTCTCTATCGACAACCCGTACTGAATCGTATATAATAGTTCGGTACACAAGTATACATAAAAAGGGAATGTTTTTGAATTACCTTTGAAAAAACGATATTAAGGAGGAAAATATGGGATTTTCATTTATTAAAAAACTGCCGACCCCTGAAGAGATCCGAAATCAATATCCCATCGACTCTTCCATTCAGGCTTTGAAGGAAGCACGGGATCAGGAAATCCGGGATGTCTTTACAGGAAAATCAGATAAATTTCTTGCTATTATCGGCCCCTGCTCCGCTGACAATGAGGACGCTGTATGCGACTATCTGCTCAGGCTTCGGACTGTCCAGGAGAAAATCGCCGACAAGGTTCTGATTATTCCGCGGGTTTACACAAATAAGCCCCGTACAACCGGAGAAGGTTATAAAGGCATGGTTCACCAGCCTGATCCGGAAAAAAAGCCCAATATGCTGGCAGGTCTCATCGCTATCCGGAAGATGCATATACGCGCAATTCAGGAAAGCGGCTTCACTTGTGCAGATGAAATGCTTTATCCGGAAAATTACCGGTATCTGTCGGATATTCTCTCCTATGTAGCTGTAGGAGCGCGCTCTGTGGAGGATCAGCAGCACCGTCTGACTGTCAGCGGCATGGACGTGCCTGCGGGAATGAAAAATCCTACCAGCGGCGATTTCAGTGTTATGCTGAATTCCGTTGTTGCCGCCCAGGGTTCTCATCGTTTTATTTACCGCAGCTGGGAAGTGGAAACTACCGGAAATCCTCTGGCCCATACAATTTTGCGGGGAGCCGTAAACAAACACGGAGAGGCTATTCCCAATTACCACTACGAAGATCTCCAGCTTTTATGGGAAAAATACCAGGAAAAGAATCTTTTAAATCCGGCTGTAGTTGTGGACACCAACCATTCCAATTCCAACAAGCAGTATGAGCAGCAGGTCCGCATTGCGAAAGAGGTGCTGCACAGCCGTATCGTAAGCCCTGATCTTCACAAATTAGTAAAAGGACTGATGATTGAAAGCTATATTGAACCGGGCAATCAGAAAATCTGTGGAAATCTTGTTTATGGAAAATCCATCACAGACCCCTGTCTGGGATGGGAAGAGTCAGAAAAGCTGCTGTATACGATTGCAGAGATGTGCTGATTCCCGCTGCTCCCGGAAAAGCATTTCCTATTCTGCAGCTGTTCCCTGAAACAGGACAAAAAAGCAAACGGAAGTTTATCGCTCCCGTTTGCTTTTTTATTTCTCAGCACCTTGGATGTGTTTTCATATATACATCCCTTAATTTTGCAGTGTTTACATCTAAATACATCTGGGTGGAAGAGATATCCGCGTGTCCCAGAAGTTCCTGAACACTTCTGACATCTGCGCCGTTCTGCAGCATATGTACCGCAAAAGAATGTCTTAATGTATGCGGTGTGATATCTTGATGGATTCCTGCATCCGCTGCATATCCCTTTAGGATCTTCCAGAATCCCTGACGGCTCATGGCTTTTCCCGAACAATTTGTAAAAAGCGCGCTCTCCTCTTTATTTTTTACCAAAGCTCCCCTCGAAGCTTTCATATATTGTTCCAGAATCTCCCTGCATGTATTTCCGATAGGAATAATCCTTTCATGTTCCTCCCCATGGCATATCACATATCCAAACTGCAGATTCAGATCAGACACTTTCAGATAAAGGAGTTCGCTGACCCGCATTCCCGTGGCATAAAGCATCTCCAGCATAGCTTTATCCCGCATTCCTTTTGCCGTATTCGTATTCGGCATGGACATCAGACGGTCCACCTCCTGAACAGACAAAATCTGCGGAATCTTTCTTTCCACCTTCGGAGGCTTCAGATTTTCCGAGGGATCTTCTTTTATAATTCCCTCTTTTAACAGATATTGAAAAAAGGCTCGGATTGACGCGATATTCCTCGATACAGTAGCAGATGCGTAATTTTCTTTTTTTCTTTCACTGATGTATCTCTGAAGATCCGTTTCCCGGACATTCTCCAGCTTTTCAATTCCACATCCGTGCAAATATTCTTCCAGTTTCTTTAAATCACGCTGGTATGAAATTTCTGTATTATGAGAAACATTCTTTTTTTCATGCAGATATTCTATAAAATCGCAAATATTCTTTTCCATTTTTTTACTTCCTGTACTTTATTTTCCTTTTTTCACTGTTTTTTCTTATTTATAATTCACAAATTACCTGTATTATATCGGTTTTTTTACATAAAATCAAACTAGATTTTACAATTACCCATAAAAATTTTACTATCGGAAAAACATCTTATGCGCAGGTTTTGTAAGCCGCTGCTTTTTCAGAATATATGCAAGGTCTTTATGAGAGTTTCAACCACAATGGGGTTGCAGTATGCTTCAAGAAAAATTCCGACGGCATATACTGCACCGCAAAGGCAAACATGAATTACATAATCCGATACTCTTTTTGGAAACAAGCCATGGCTTCGCCAAATGTCCAGTGATTGAGCATAAACCCGCTTCATAAGAAAAAAAAGACAGGGAAGGTAAATCAGATACTGCGGAAATAGAAGTCCTGCGCCAACCACACCTCCCTGAAGTCCAAACTGAAGGACTGACATAGCGAGAAGAGCTCCCATCTCTATCCCCATAAGCAGACTTCCCGTTACAGCCAGAGGAACTCCAAATACAGATACTCCGCAGAAAGCAGCCAGCAGGAAAAAGCTTCCGCGCATTCGGAAAACCTGCCACAGGTAGCCACCATCCCCGGAAGTTTTATCTGCAAAAGCTCCCAAAAGATAAAATGACGCTGCTGTTTTCTGATTCCACTCCATTTTCCACATCAGATTAGGGAGAAAACTTCCTATCAGAAATCCTGCCACAAAAATCCATCCTGCAGGCAGACAGCCCTTTTTATAAATTTCAAATCTTTTTTTCATACCCTCACCCTGTACAATGTACGGGGGTAAATCCATAAATATTCGTTTTTTATATTTTCTTTGGAACCGGAAAAATCTATATACCTCCATCCGTCCACGCAAAAAGCCGTGTGGAATAATTCCACACGGCCCTTATATTTTAGTGATATATGAACTTCAGCCTGTAATATGTCCGGATTATTTTGCGTAATCGACTGCTCTGCTTTCGCGGATAACATTTATCTTAATCTGTCCCGGATATTCTAATTCAGCTTCTATCTGCTTCGCAATATCCCTTGCCAGAATAACCATGTCTGCATCCGATACATGATCCGGTACTACCATTACACGAATTTCCCTGCCTGCCTGAATAGCGAAAGACTTGTCCACGCCTTTAAACTCATTTGTAATCTCTTCCAGCTGCTGAAGACGATTCGTATAAGTCTCAAGTGTCTCTCTTCTGGCGCCTGGTCTCGCAGCAGAAATCGCATCTGCCGCCTGTACGATACATGCCACCAGAGACTCCGGTTCTACATCCCCATGATGAGAAGCTACCGCATTGATGACAACAGGAGATTCCTTGTACTTCTTGCAAAGATCTACACCTATCTGAATATGTGATCCTTCCACTTCGTGATCAATGGATTTTCCAATATCATGCAGAAGGCCTGCTCTCTTCGCCAGCCGGACATCAACGCCGATTTCTCCTGCAAGAAGTCCGGAAAGCTGCGCTACTTCAATGGAATGTTTCAGAGCATTCTGTCCATAGCTGGAGCGGAATTTCATACGTCCGAGAAGTTTCAAAAGCTCCGGATGGATGCCATGAACGCCCACATCCAAAGCAGCATTCTCGCCGTCCTCACGGATCTGCGCTTCCACTTCTTTCTGGGCTTTTTCCACCATTTCCTCAATTCTTGCCGGATGAATACGTCCGTCCACGATCAGCTTTTCAAGAGCAACTCTTGCAACCTCACGCCGGATCGGATCAAACGCGGACAATACTACTGCTTCCGGTGTATCATCAATGATCAGATCCACACCTGTCAGTGTTTCTAAAGTACGGATATTGCGTCCTTCACGGCCAATGATTCTTCCTTTCATTTCATCGCTGGGCAGCTGCACAACAGAAATCGTTGTTTCCGCCACATGATCCACCGCGCATTTCTGAATTGCGTTGACAACATATTCCTTTGCTTTTTTGTCTGCGTCCTCTTTTGCACGGCTTTCCAATTCCTTGTAGAGCTTCGCAACATCAACCTTAACGTCGTCTTCTACTGTTTTCAGCAGCTCGTCTTTTGCCTGTTCGGAGGTCAGACCGGAAATTCTTTCCAGTTCCTGTACTCCTTTTTGCTCAAGTTCCTCTACTTTCTTTTCTCTCTTCTGCAACTCGGCAGCCTTCGCTGTACACTCAGCCTCACGCTTTTCTACGGCATCCGCTTTCTTATCGACAGATTCCTCCTTCGACAAAACACGGCGCTCATATTTTTGCAGTTCGTTTCTTCGTTCCTTGGTTTCTTTCTCCAGTTCATTTTTTGTCCTGAGAGATTCCTCTTTTACTTCCAACAAAGCTTCTCTTTTCTTCGTTTCAGCAGTTTTTAAAGCTTCATCTATGATGCTTCTTGCTCTGTCTTCTGCTGTGCCTATAACGTCGGCATCCCTTTTCGCCTTGTTGGCAACAGCAACCTTGCAAGTAACTGGAACCGCAATAAGCAGTGCGACCACCACAGCGACAATTACACTAATAATTATGATTGCCACAGGAGCACCTCCTTATTTAGTTTTCATTGTACAATTACAACAATACAAGTTTATCTGTTTTTGATAATTCTGTCAAGTTTTTCTATACTATTTGTTGTCATTATTTTCTTATAAGGGAGGGGATCCCGTATTATTCGAAAGGCACTCGGATATTCATCACTTCTATTACAGAAACAATGTCTTCTGCACGAAATCCTCGTCGGGCAAGATATCCATACAGCCTCCGCATCTCTTTTTCATCGATTTCTGTTCCCGGCGGATACTTCTTTTCCACGGCGCGTCGGAGCATCTGCCGCTCATCCGGCTGTTCCAGCTCACAGATACTTTCCCAGGCCTCTGCCGCAACAGCCCGACAGACTCCCTTCTGATATAATTCCTGCATAATGCGCTGTTTGCTTTTTTCATGTATGCGGGACAAAATATAGTTCTCTGCATATCTGAAATCGTCAATATACCCGAACTCTTTCATATACTCCGCGGCGTCTTCTGCAGCTTCCTCCGAAAAACCGCTTTGTTTCAGTTTGTCCTTCAGGCTCTTTTCTGTTCGGTCCATGCGCTCCAGAATCCGCATGGCTTTTTTCCTTGCGTTTCTTTGTTCTTCCAGCATTTTTATGTCGGTCATCGTTTCATGCAATCAGAATCACTCTGTTTCCCGGATTTCCGGAATATCTTCCTCCAAAGGCTGCGGCTGCGGTTCTTCCGGGGTCTGAGCCTCTTCTTCCGGAATGAGGTGATACTGTACTCTCACCTTTTTTTCAATCTCCTCGCAGACTTCCGGGTGGTCTTTTAAATATATTTTTGCATTTTCCCGGCCCTGCCCGATCTTATCGCCATTATAGGAATACCAGGCGCCGCTTTTATTTACTACAGAGCATTCTGAAGCCAGATCAAGAATCTCTCCCTCCCGGGAAATCCCCGTTCCGAACATAATGTCAAATTCCGCCTGCTTAAAGGGCGGGGCAACCTTATTCTTAACAACCTTTACCTTTGTGTGACTTCCGACAATCTCTCCGCCCTGTTTCAGAGTTTCTCCTTTTCTGACATCCAGCCTTACCGACGCGTAAAATTTCAGGGCGCGGCCTCCTGTAGTCGTTTCCGGATTGCCAAACATCACTCCTACCTTCTCACGCAGCTGGTTGATAAAGATCACCACACAGTGGGATCTGCTGATCACAGCCGTAAGTTTACGAAGCGCCTGTGACATCAGCCGGGCATGGAGTCCCACATGGCTGTCTCCCATATCCCCTTCAATCTCCGCCTTGGGCACAAGAGCCGCAACAGAGTCTACAATCACAATGTCTACTGCACCGGAACGCACCATGGTCTCTGTAATCTCCAGAGCCTGTTCCCCGTTATCCGGCTGAGAAATGTACAGATTATCAATATCCACGCCAATATGTTTTGCATATACCGGGTCAAGAGCATGCTCCGCATCGATAAAGCCTGCAATCCCGCCGCGCTTCTGCACCTCTGCAACCATATGTAAAGCTACGGTTGTCTTACCGCTGGATTCCGGGCCGTATATCTCCACAATCCTTCCCTTGGGGATACCGCCTACGCCAAGCGCTATATCAAGGCCCAGTGAGCCGGTAGGCACTGCTTCTACCTGCATGTGAGCTCCGGACTCTCCCAGCTTCATTACGGATCCCTTTCCATACTGTTTTTCAATATGGCCCAATGCCGCCTCAAGAGCCTTCTGTTTCTCTTCATTTATCATATTATCATTACTCCTTCGTTTACTTTTCAATCTTTTTCCAAACCTATGTTCGTGTTTTCTTATTACATGCTATTATACTTTTTCCTCAATGTCAAGTAAAAGTTTTCGACATACGGCCCGTTCAGGCAGCGATTCGGCAAAAAGGCGCAAAATAAAAAGGGCTTCCGCAGAAACTCTGTCAGCACAGTTTTCCTGCGGAAGTCCGTCTTCATGATTTCATTTTTCAGCCCTGGCTCAAAATGGAACGCACATGATCCACTTCTTCCCTGGTAGCCTTTGCAGCCGGGACATAATAACCTTTTGCCCGGGCAATGCTGTAAATCTCTTCCTGAGACATCTCACACTGATTCCGAATCTGTTTCAGAGTCTGCTTCAGCTGAGGATTCTCCGTCTGGGGGATCATCTCGCCGTATCGTACAAGCTCTCCGTTAATTCCTGCCAGTGTATCTGCAACCATCGTTTTTTCGTCCAATTCTGACACCTCCTACTGTAAAAACTGCATTAACTGCTGCTTTGTCTGCTGGGCAGACTGTGCGGATTTCTGGAAAAACTGCTTTACTTCCATATCCTGCGCTTTCTCTGCATAATCCTGCATTTTGCAGTGCGTGGTGTCAAAACCTCCGATCAGATGCCGCAGATTCTGTAAATCTAATTCTGAGATTTCTGTCATTGATACTACCTCCTCATTCTTTTATGATAGATAGTATCTCAAAAAATCATAAATCTATTCATTCCCCGATCAGCCAGTTATACATTTCTTCATACTGTCTGGCAGAATTGTTCCAAGAGAAATCTGCCGCCATGGCCCGGTCTACCATTTTATTCCATTCCCGCTTGTTGTCATAGAATACTCGCTCCGCGTTTCGTACCGTTGTCAGCATTTCATGGGCATTATAATTTCTGAAACTGAATCCGGTTCCCGTTCCCTCAAATTCATTGTAGGGTTCCACCGTATCTTTCAGGCCGCCGGTTTCACGCACAATCGGCAGCGTTCCGTACCGCAGGCTCATAAGCTGGCTGAGTCCGCAGGGTTCAAAGAGAGACGGCATCAGGAACGCGTCAGAAGCTGCGTAAATTCTGTGAGACAACGGTTCATCATAATAGATCTGAGCAGATACTTTTCCATGATATTTCCAGTCAAAGTGGCGGAACATATTTTCATACCGCTCGTCTCCTGTTCCCAGGACAATAATCTGCACCGCATCCTGGCACAGCTCATCCATCACATAGGCAATCAGGTCAAATCCTTTCTGGTCGGTCAGGCGGGAAACAATTCCAATGAGCATCGCCTTAGGATCCTCATTAAGGCCGTAGTCTCTCTGGAGCTGAATTTTATTTTTTACCTTTTCCTTCCGGAAAGTCTTTGCATTATAGGTCTTCGTTATATACTGGTCAGTTTCCGGATTGAAAACATTGTAGTCGATACCGTTCACAATGCCCCTGAGACTGTTGGAGCGCGCCTGAAGCAGGCCCTCAAGGCGCTCGCCATAGAAGGGAGTCTTTATCTCCTCAGCATAAGTTTTGCTTACAGTAGTTACTGCATCTGCGAATACGATTCCGCCTTTCAGGAAATTGGCGTCTTTGTAAGCTTCCAGTTTGTCCGGAGCAAAATAATAATCAGAAAGTCCCGTAATGGCCTTTACTGTCTTCACATCCCAAACACCCTGGAACTTGAGATTATGAATCGTCATAACTGTTTTGATATTCCAGAAGAATTCGTTCTGCTGGAAAGTATCATGAAGATACACCGGCACAAGCCCTGTCTGCCAGTCATGGCAGTGAATAATATCCGGCCGGAATCCGATCACCGGAAGCACAGACAAAACAGCCTTTGAAAAGAACGCAAACTTCTCAAGATCCCACGGCCCGCTGTCATAAGGCTTCGGCCCGCTGAAATAATACTCATTGTCAATAAAATAAAACTGAATCCCGTCGTATTCCATCTGCATGATTCCGACATAGCAGTTTTTGTATCCCAGATCCATATAGAAATGAGTGACGTACTGCATTTTGTCTTTCCATTCCTGTTTCATACAGGCATATTTCGGAAGAATGACACGGATGTCAAAATAACGCTTGTCAAAGCATTTCGGAAGTGCCCCCGCTACGTCTGCCAGTCCTCCGGTTTTAATAAACGGTACTGCCTCTGAGGTTGCGAATAAAATCCTTTTCATCTGTAAATACCCCTCCTTGGTAACTTCTGCATGTGTTTATTATACTCCAAAACAATTCTATTGGAAAGAGTGATTTTTGTATTCCAGACGTATCTTATCCGCAATCAGGGCAATAAATTCCGAGTTTGTCGGTTTCCCCTTTCCGGTACTGACCGTATAGCCGAAAAGCGCATCTATCGTATCCATTTTTCCGCGGCTCCAAGCCACCTCAATAGCATGCCGGATTGCTCTCTCCACGCGGCTTGGCGATGTCTGATGCTTCTTGGCAATGGTGGGATACAAAATTTTGGTAATTGAATTCAGCATCTCCATGTCATTGACGGACAAAATGATTGCGTCTCTCAGATACTGGTATCCCTTTATATGCGCCGGCACGCCGATCTCATGAATAATATTGGTAACATCCGCCTCCAGGTTATGTGCCCCATATACTGCGGGATCTTCTTTCATCCCCTGCCGGATCGGTTCTCTGTTCCGCTTTTCCCCGGATCGGCGCAGATTCTTGATCCTGTTCAGAAGCACCTGATTGTCAAAAGGTTTCAGCATATAGTAATCGGCCCCAAAATTAAAGGCGTCTTCCGTGATCCGTTCCTGTCCCACAGCAGATACGACAATAAAGGAAGGCGTTTTTTTTACAGTATGGTTTTGGCTGAACTGTTCCATTACTGTCAGGCCGTCCATTTTCGGCATAATAATATCAAGAACAACGACATCCGGTTCCTTTTCTCTGATGATGTTACAGATTTCCTCTCCATTATGTGCTTTCCCGACTAATGTCAGGTCTTTATCTTCATCGATCATACGACCAAGTATCTCCAGCATTTTCTCATTATCATCTGCAATCGCCACATTTAATTTTTCCATGAGGCCAGTTTCCTCCTAACTTCTAAATCCGAACTATCGGTACTTTTGTCAGATCATTGGCCCAGGGCGCCCCTCGAATCACCCGGACTGCTATGTACAAAATAACGGGCCCGTTTTTCCTGTTCTTGCACATCAAAGTTATTATAGAAGAAAGGAGAGCGCGAAATCAAGCCGAAAGTGGCCGAAATGCCGGATTTTCGTTCGTTCACTTTCGAGCTTTCAGGACAAATTTTTCTCCCGGTTTTCTTTATTTTTCGATTTGTTTTACTTTTCTTTTTCATTTTCCCACAGCATGATTCTCCATTTTCCCCCATCTGTTTCCGCACAGAAGAAACAGGACGCTCCGTGGGCCGCTGAAAACAGCGGTCTTGAAGCGCTCCTGCCGCATTCTGATCTCCTCCTGCTTTTCCCCTTTTATTCTCCAAATCCTGCGCGACGGTTTTTTACAAAAATGCAGTACTATTTTTCAGAATTTTCGATCATAGTTTCCGCAAAAATTCCGTATCCGCTTGTAGAATCCTGTACAAATACATGTGTAACTGCTCCGGCGAATTTTCCGTTCTGAATCACAGGACTTCCGCTCATTCCCTGAACAATTCCCCCCGTAAGTTCCAGCAGCTCCGGATCCGTCACCTTAATGACAAAGCTTTTGTTCGTATCTTCATGGTTCATATCAATCCTTGTAATTTCCGCCGCATATTCCTTCACCTCTCCGTCCACACAGCACAGAACAGATGCAGGTCCGGTCTGCAGTTCCTGCTTATAGGCAACTTCCATTTTTCTGAGCGAAAGATCTTCCGTCCCGCCGGAGAATCTTCCATAAATTCCATTTTTACTGTTGCTCTGAATGTTTCCGATAATTCTTTGCGGTTCATAGCGGATCAGCCCTGACAGCTCGCCTGGACTGCCGCTGCTTCCTTTCTGAATTCCCAGAATCTCCGCCTGGTAAAGCGCGCCCTCACGAATGCTGAGAAGATCTCCCGTGTCCACATCACTGATGCCATGTCCAAGCGCCCCATAATTTCCCCGGGAATCCACAAAGGTAAGAGTTCCGATCCCCTGCGTATTGTCTCTGACCCATATGCCAAGCTTATATTCTCCTTTTATATCTTTTACAGGGGATAAAGATACAGGAATTGTTTCTCCGTCCCGGATCACGTCAAGAGTTACATCCTCACCGTCAATCAGTGACAGATCGTGAATCAGTTCCTTTTTATTTGAGATTTTTTGCTGGTTAAAAGCTACAATATAATCGCCCGGTTTCACAATATTTTTTGCCGGCTCCCGGGTTTCTCCTTCTTCGGAGAGAATTTCACCTGTATCAATAATCAGCACCCCCTCCGTTTCCATATAAATTCCAACAGTTTTTCCACTGACAAATACCGAAGAACTGTCCGCAGGCGTCACCTTGATTTCTTTAAAAGGAATAAAACCCAGAAGGCGGCACGGCAGCAGATAACTGCCTTCCCCGGAAACTGCAACTGCTTCCTCAAAGGTCAGGAGAGGATGTTCAAGAAGATCTCTGACTTCATCTTCCCTGCCTTTTGACACGCGTATCTCATCTGGAATTTTACGGTCCATCCAGCGGTAGCCTACCCAGCACATAGCCAGTATATCCAGACAAAGACACCACAGCAGAAACCTGCGGTATTTCCTTCTTTTGTCCATTCTGCCACATCCTTTCATCCTCAGTTCAAGAAAAAAAGAGAGAATCATCTCTCTCAGATCATCCTCTCTTATTATGCGGTGAACAGACTTATTTCAGTCTTGTATTTTTATGTACCTGTGCCAATTCTTTCATTTCTTTTGCGTTTCGGAATACAGCCTCTGTAATCTCAGCTCCGCCCAGCAGTCTTGCCAGCTCACGGACGGACGCCTCTCCTTCAAGAGGGTGAATCTCCGTGATGGTTTCCATTCCTTTCTGATGTTTTTCAATTTCAAAATGTGTATCCGCCATAGCCGCAATTTGAGGAAGGTGCGTGATACAGAGTACCTGATGGTTTCTGCCGATCACCGCCATTTTTTCGGATACTTTCTGGGCGGTCCGTCCACTGATTCCTGTATCAATTTCATCAAAAATCAATGTTTCAATCTGATCCCGATCTGCCAATATGGCTTTTATGGCAAGCATGATTCTGGAAAGCTCACCGCCGGAAACAATTTTTCCCAGCGGTTTTACACTCTCTCCAGGATTTGTGGAAATTTCGTATTCAATATGGTCAAATCCATTGTCCGTATATTCTTTCTTTCTTTGAAAACTGATCTGGAATTTTACATCCAGAAAGTTCAAATCCCGAAGTCCTTCCAGAATTTTTTCTGTCAGGGTACTGCTATATTCTTTCCGTATTTCAGAAAGATCATTCGAATATTTTTCCAGATGCTCCTTTGACTTTTTCAGGCTTTCCCGGGCTTCCTGGAAGCGTTCCTCAAACCGCTCAATATCTTCCAGTTTTTTCTTTTGTTTTTCCTGATAATCCTGTATGTCCTCCAGAGTCCTGCCGTATTTTGCTTTTAGACTGTTCAGAAGATCCAGCCTTTTTTCCACCTCATAAAAGGTTTCCTCATCGAAAGTCATTTCTTCCACATAGGAAGACAGTTCCCTGTTGAAATCGTTCAGAAGAGAGTCAATCTCCTGAAGAGAGTTTCCAAGCGACTCAAGCTGAGCGTCATATTCCGTCACCCACGACAGCTCTCTCACGGCAGCTCCTGTGGCTTCCCCCGCTCCCTGGCCGGAATCGTATCCTGTCAGTCCCCGGACAGTCTGTAAAGTTTCCAGAATCAGTCTGCCGTTGCTGAGCTTCCGGTACTGTTTTTCCAGCTCCTCGTCCTCCCCGGGAATCAGATGAGCATTCTCAATTTCTCCCAGCTCAAACTCCAGGAACGCTTTTTCACGGTTTCTCTGTTCCTCGTCCGTATCCAAACTCTTCAATGTCCGCAAACAGTTTCGGTAAGCTTTGTATGCCTCTTTCACTTTTTCTTTTGCAGGATCTATCTTATCTTTTCCATAGGCGTCCAGAATTTCAAGCTGTTTGTCTTCATAAAGCAGCGACTGATGCTCATGCTGCCCGTGGATGTCCAGAAGACAGGACGCGGCGGCTTTCATCTGGCTGACGGTACATGTCTCTCCATTAATTTTACTGATGCTGCGCCCATCCAGGACTTTTCTGGACAAAAGCACCTGGCCGTCCTCCAGGGAAACACCAAGAGCTTCCAGCTCTTCCTCTGCCGTTTTATTTTCCACCTGAAACAAAAGCTCTACCAGCGCGTAGGATGCTCCTTTACGAATGATATCTTTTGTAATTCTGCCGCCGAGAATCAACTGCACAGAGCCCAGGAGAACGGACTTTCCCGCACCGGTCTCACCAGTAAGGATATTCAGCCCAGGTCCGAACTCTACCTCAATATCCTCGATCAAAGCCAGATTTTTCACATGCAGATGAATTAACATTTTTCGCTCCTTTAATGAAGAATACTTTTCAGACGCTTTACCACAGATGCGGCCTGCTCGGCTGTCCGTGCCGCGCACATTACCGTATCGTCTCCCGCAATGCTTCCCAGAATCTCATCCCATTTCAGGGCGTCCAGGGCTGCCGCCACTCCCATCGCCATTCCAGGCACAGTGCGGATCACCACAATATTCTGTCCCTGGTCAATGGAAATCAGAGCGTCATGAAGAACTCTGGTATATTTATCCCCCAGTTCTTCCGGAAATTCTTTCAGAATCGCATAGTGTGACTTCCCATTCTTGCCGGCCACCTTCGTCATTTTCAGCGCCCGGATATCTCTGGAAACAGTAGCCTGCGTCACCTGAAATCCTGCTTCATTCAGCCGTGCAGCCAGTTCTTCCTGGGTGTCGATTTCGTATTTCTGGATCAATTCTTTTATTTTTTCATGTCTCGCTACCTTCACAGTACAACCTCCGGTATCTTAATTGTTTCCCATTTTCTGTCTCAGAACCTCCACAAAACTCAGATGATTCAGCTTAAGAATTCTGCTGCTGACAGATGCCTTCTGAATTACAATTTTGTCTCCTGTCACCATAGGAATCACTGTATCTCCGTCAAAAGAGGCAAGTCCTCTCTCTTTATCCTGGCGTCTCCCCTCTCCAAGTTCCACGGTAATCACGTCACCTTCAGGAAAAATAATACTCCGGCTGTTCAAGGTATGGGGCGCGACAGGCGTCATCAGCATCATGGAGGCGTTTGGAGAGACAATCGGCCCTCCGCAGGACAAGCTGTAGCCTGTAGAGCCGGTTGGAGTGGCTATAATGATCCCGTCTGCATTGTAGGAATTCAGATATTCATTATTTACATAATTTTTGAAGCGCACGACTCTGAGAGATCCTTCCCGGCTGATTACAATGTCGTTCAGGGCCACGTCTCTGCCGATTATCCGGCCGTCGCGGTATACGCTTCCCGTAAGCATCATCCGCTCCTCGATTTCGTAGTCATCACTGATCAGCTGGTCCAGTGCGGAAAAGACAGAGTTTCTGTCTACCTCTGCCAGGAATCCAAGTGTTCCAAGGTTCATTCCGAGCATGGGAATTTCCCTATGTACCACATCTCTGGCGGCCTGAAGGAGAGTTCCGTCACCGCCCAGCACAAGAATGCACTGTGTTCCCTCCGGTATAAGATCCGGATTTGTATAATGATAGCTTCCTTCCTGCTTCCGCTCCGCCTGACGTACCTGGCATTGTTTTCCCCGTTCTTTCAGATATTTTTCAATTTCTCCTGTTATCTCCAGATTTTTATCCTTGGCGGTATTTGTAATAATATAAAACTTGTCCATGTTTGCCTACCTCAATCCAGTTGATGATGCGCTTCCTGCACTACTGCCTCCGGCTGAATATCCGGATTTCGCAGGATCTCCTGTCCCTCCGGGCGTTTTTTCAGATGCAGGAGATACTCAATATTGCCCTCCGGTCCCTTAATAGGTGAAAAAGAAAGATGACAGGGCTCCAGAGAGACTGTCACAGCATAAGCGATCACTTTTTCTATTACTTCCAGATGAACAGCGGGGTCACGGACAACCCCCTTTTTCCCTACTTTTTCTCTGCCCGCCTCAAACTGCGGTTTAATCAGACATACAATTTCTCCGTTCTCTGTCAGAAGATTTCTTACTGGGAGAAGCACCTTGGTAAGTGAAATAAAAGATACGTCAATAGAAGAAAAGTCCGCCGGCTCCTGAAGATGTTCCAAAAGCACATAGCGTATATTGGTTTTTTCCATGCATACCACTCTGGGATCGTTTCTGAGTTTCCAGTCAAGCTGTCCGTATCCCACGTCAATGGAATATACCTTCGCAGCTCCGTTCTGAAGCATACAGTCTGTAAATCCCCCTGTGGACGCTCCTACATCCATACATATCTTTCCGTCCAGAGAAATGCTGAAATTCTTCATGGCCTTTTCAAGTTTAAGGCCTCCCCGGCTTACATAGGGCAGGGTATTCCCCCGTATTTCAATGTTTACCGTTTCCGGGAACATTGTCCCTGCTTTTTCTTCTTTCTGTCCGTCCACATACACCTTTCCGGACATAATATATGCTTTCGCCTTTTCCCGGGAGGGCGCAAGGGCCCTCTCCGTCATCAAAACATCCAGTCGTTTCTTCATTCCTGTTCCTCATACTCCTCTATGGCACAAAGGATATCCGGTGCGGACAGACCGATTTTTGCCCGCAGACTTTCAATATCCCCATGCTCAACAAAGCGGTTCCAGATGGCAATGGGAAGCACTCTGGCTTCCGGGTGACAAGCCTCCATATAAGCCGCCACATGCTCTCCAAACCCGCCGTTCTTTACATTTTCTTCCACAGTCACAAAAAGGCTGTGATCCTTCGCCAGCTCGTCCAGAAGAGCAGTATCCAGGGGTTTTACGAATCTTACGTTTACAAAGGTGGGATTCTCCCCTCTTTCTCTCATCTCATGACAGACCTTCTCGCAGACTTCTGTCATGCTGCCCACCGACAGAACAGCTGTCCTGCAGCCTCTGTACAGGACCTCGCTTTTTCCATACTGAATCGGGCTTTGGAACTCCTGCAGTCCCTGATACGCAGTCCCCTTCGGATAGCGGATGGCGCAGGGGCCTGCCGCATATACAGAAAATTCCATCATCTTCTCCAGCTCCCACTGATTCTTCGGAGCCATTACTGTCATATTCGGCATCATCGTAAGATAGGAAAGGTCAAAGCATCCATGATGGGTTTCTCCGTCCGCTCCCACAAGCCCGGCCCTGTCAACTGCGAAAATAACGTGAAGATTCTGCATACAGACATCATGAAGGATCTGATCCACTGCCCTCTGCAGGAACGAAGAATAAATAGCTACCACCGGGACCATTCCCCCAAGAGCCAGTCCTGCCGCAAAGGTAACCGCATGTTCCTCTGCGATTCCCACATCGAAAAATCTTTCCGGAAACATTTTTCCAAAATTTTTCAGGCCTGTTCCCTCCGGCATTGCAGCTGTGATCCCGACCAGTTTCTTATGCTCTTTTCCAAGTTTTTTCATGGCATCCGCAAAAACCTCTGTGTAGGTAACGCCTTTTTTCCCGCAAAGGCTTTTTCCTGTCCGGACGTCAAATGGACCGGTTCCGTGAAATCTGTCCGGATGCTGGCTTGCCGGCGCGTAGCCTCGTCCTTTTTCTGTGAGAACATGGACAACCACCGGCCCTTCCACCCTTTTTGCCTCGTTAAAGAGCTTCATCATCTGGCGCATGTTGTGGCCGTCTACCGGACCCAGATAAGTAAGGCCCATATTTTCGAAAAGCATTCCCGGAATAATCAGCTGTTTAATGCTGCTTTTTGTTTTCCGTACGGTATCTACAAGAGCCGTTCCCACCTTCGGAATCTTTTTCAGGGTCTTCGTCACCCCCAGTTTCATGCCGGTATAGGTTTCCGCTGTACGAAGAGCGCTTAAATAGGATGACATTCCGCCTACATTTCTCGATATGGACATATTATTGTCATTGATGATAATAATAAAGTTCGTATTCAGTTCCGCAGCGTTGTTCATCGCCTCATAAGCCATACCGCCGGTAAGGGCCCCGTCTCCGATCACAGAAACCACATAGTAGTTATCCCCGGAAATATCCCTGGCTCTTACATATCCCAGGCCTGCGGAAATAGAGTTGGAGCTGTGGCCTGTATCAAAGGCATCGCAGGCGCTTTCCTTTCTTTTGGGAAAGCCGCTCATCCCGCCCTCTTTCCGCAGGTTTGCAAATCCGTCCTTCCTTCCTGTAAGGATTTTATGGGTATAGGCCTGGTGGCCCACATCCCAGATAATTTTATCTTTCGGAAGATCCAGTACATTATGAAGAGCCATAGTCAGCTCCACTGCCCCGAGATTTGACGCAAGATGGCCGCCGGTGCGGCTTACAGACTCTATTAAAAATTCCCTGATCTCCTGTGCAAGGACAGGAAAATCCGCCAGCGCGATCTTGTGAATGTCGTTTGGCTTTTTTATCTTTTCCAACATCCTTCGTATCCTTCTTTCATTTTCTGCGGCTGATCATCTCCCGTATCAGATCCATCAGAAATTCGTTATTTTTATTCAGCTTTTCCATTGCTGACAGTGCTCTTTCCGACAGATCCTCCACCTGCCTGGATGCCTCTTCTGTGCCGAAAAGCGTCACATAGGTAACTTTGTTGTTTTTTTCATCACTGTGTACCGGTTTCCCCAGCTCCTGGCTGGTACTGATTACATCAAGCACGTCATCTCTGATCTGGAAAGCCAGCCCAATATCCGAAGCGGCTTTTTTTATAACAGCCGTCTCACTGTCATCTGCTCCTCCCAAAACAGCTCCGGTCATCATGGAAGCTTCAATCAAAGCGGAAGTCTTATGTTCATAGATATAATCCAGCATATCCTTTGTTATGCGTTTGCCGTCATTTTCCACATCCACACTCTGGCCGCCAAGCATTCCATGAATTCCTGTTTTTTCCGCCATAATCTTTACTGCCCGGATAATCCGCTCATCTCCGGGAGCCATTTCGAAGGCATGAAACATCGTTTCATAGGCATAATTCAGAAGGCAGACACCGCTGAGCACTCCCATGGCCTCCCCATAGACCTTATGGGTGGTCAGCCTTCCTCTGCGGTAATCGTCATTGTCAATGGCGGGAAGATCATCGTGAATCAGCGAATGCGTATGAATCATCTCTATAGCAGCCATAAACGGTTCCGCAATTTTTTCGTCGCCCCCAAACAGGCGGCAGGTTTCCAGAAGCAGAATCGGGCGCAGGCGTTTTCCTCCTGCGCACATACTGTAATTTATGGCTTCCGCCATAGTTTTGGCAAAGCCTTCTTCTTTCGGGAGCCAATGACGGATCACTTTCTCCGCGTGTTCTGTTCTTTCTTTTAATTCTTTATTGAAATTCTCGCAATGTCCCATCTTCATCCATCTGGAGCATCTTTTTTTCCACTGTATCCAGCTTTTCGCTGCAGTATTTCAAAAGCTCCATTCCTTTTTTATAAAAACGAAAAGAATCTTCCAGGGAAGTTTCGCTGTCCTCCAGCTTCTCCGCCAGCTGATCCAGCTCCTGGAACACCTCGTCGAGTGTCTTTTCTTCCTGCATCTTCTTTTCCCTGTCTGTTGTTGTCTCTGTCATAGATTCCAGTCTTCCTTCCTGCATTTCACAACCTCTGCCCGTATTACCCCGTCTGTCACAGAAATTTCCAGACAGTCTTTTTGCTTCACCTGTGCGATACTGGTAACCGGACGTCCCTTCTGATCCGTCACAAAGGCAAAGCCCTGATTCAGCTTCTCCAAAGGTGACAGTCCTTTATAGCGTTCCAAATATAATCCAAGTGTATGCCTGTATTTCTGAATTTTCCACTCTGCGGCCGTCCGCAGAGCCTCTTCCAGTCTGAGCAGTCTCTCCCTGTTTTCTCTCAGACGGCTCTCCGGGCTTAAATACTGGAGGTGGATCTGGTACTGTTTCCATCTGGCCCTGTAAAATTCCAGCTTTCCTGACATTCCCCGCTCCAGTCTCTGCCTGTAGCTTACGAGAGCTGACAGTGTATCTCTGAAATTGTCCACTGCAAGCTCCGCCGCCGCGGAAGGCGTCGGCGCCCGGAGGTCTGCCACAAAATCAGTAATCGTAAAATCAGTTTCATGGCCAACCGCTGATATCACCGGCGTCCGGCACTCAAAAACTGCCCTGGCCACCTTTTCCTCATTGAAGGCCCAGAGATCCTCTATAGAGCCTCCCCCGCGGCCTACAATGATCACATCGACTCCGGCCTGGTCAAGCATATGGATTCCCTTCACAATACTGTCTGCTGCTCCCTCTCCCTGTACCAGCGCCGGGTACAGAATAATCTGCAGGTATGGATTTCTCCTCAGCGAAATATTCCGGATATCCTGAATCGCCGCTCCTGTAGGCGCTGTTACCACACCCAGGCGTTTAATATATTTCGGTACAGGCTGCTTATATTCCTGAGCGAACATTCCCATTTCTTCCAGCTCCGCCTTCAGAGCCAGGAAACGCTCATAAAGAGCGCCTGCCCCTTCCAGCGTAATTTCTTTGGCATAGAGCTGATATCGTCCGTCTCTCTCGTAGACGTCCACTGTCCCGCCGGCCACCACCCGGTCTCCATCCTTCATCCGGAAAGCAAGGCCGCGCCGGTTCCCCGCAAACATCACACAGGACAGGACGCCAGTTTCATCCTTCAGTGAAAAATAGATATGTCCGCTGGGATGGTATTTGCAGTTGGATACCTCCCCTTTCACATAAATCTTTTTCAGAACGAAGTCCTGAACAAACATATTTTTCACATAGCGGTTTACCTGGCCTACGGAATAAATTGTTTTCATTTTCCGCTCTTCTTCTCCGCTTCCTTATCCCCGGAGTCCTTTCTGGATCTGATGATAATCTTCGCCTGATGAGTGGGCCTGTGTGTTCGGTGTACTTGGCCGGAATCTTTTTTTCCGCTTGCAATCTTTCCGAGAACTCCGTTCACAAAAGATCCTGAATCCTCCCCACCAAACCGCTTTGCAAGCTCCACAGCCTCATTGATGGCGACCCCCGTGGGAATATCCTCATCATATTTCATTTCATATAC